>DATCYZ010000017.1:0-3230 GCA_036526195.1 Burkholderiales bacterium | reverse complement strand
TCGTCACCGGCGCCTCGGGCTTCATCGGCAGCCACCTCTGCCCGGCGCTTGGCGCCGCCGGCCACGAAGTGCGCGCATCGGTGGCAGGCTGCGATGCGGTGGTGCACCTCGCCAACATCGCCCACACGTCGGCTCGCCCGGCGGACCTGCAGCGCGTCAACGTCGAGGGCACGCTCGCGCAGGCGCAGTCCGCGCTTGGCGCCGGCGCGCGCCGTTTCGTGTATCTCAGCTCGATCAAGGCGGCGCAACCCGACGACGCCTACGGCCGCGCGAAATCGAGCGCCGAGCAAGCGCTCCTGCAGCTCGACGGACTCGAGCCCGTGATCCTGCGCCCGCCGCTCGTCTACGGGCCGCGCGTGAAGGCCAATTTCCTCGCGCTCATGCGCGCCATCGACCGCGGCTGGCCGTTGCCGCTCGCGAGCATCCGCAATCGCCGCAGCCTCATCTATGTCGGCAATCTCGTGGACGCCATCATCCGCTGCGTCGAGGGACCCGCGGTCCGCAAGAGCTACGCCGTCAGCGATGGCGCGCCCGTCTCCACGCCCGAGCTGTGCCGCGCGCTCGGCCGCGCGCTCGGGCGCCCGGCGCGGCTGTGGCCGTTTCCGCCCGCGCTGCTGCGGCTCGCGCCGGGTCTTGCGCGCCTTGCAGAGTCGCAGGAGACGGACGATCGCGCGATCCGGGACGAGCTCGGCTGGCGTCCGCCGTACTCGTTCGAGGAAGGGCTGCGGGTCACCGCGGCGTGGTACCGCGCGCGGGGCGGCTAGAATGCGCGGCATGCTCGCGCTGGCGCCGGTGGCCGCGTTTCTCGTCGCTTTGCTGGTCGCGCGGCTGCTGCTCACGCCCGCGGGCCGGCGCATCGCGCTCGATACGCCGAATGAGCGCTCGCTGCACGTGCGGCCGGTGCCGCGCACCGGCGGCATCGCCATCGTTGCCGGGGTGGCGGCTTCCCTGGTTCTGGCGTGGCCGGGTCTGCCCGTGATCCTCGCCGCCGCGGCGCTGCTTGCTGTGGCCTCGTTCGCCGACGACGTCCTGGGTCTGTCGACGCTGACGCGCCTCGCGCTGCATCTGGGCGCGGCCGCGGCAGTACTCGCGTACGACCTTGAGATTGGTGGCGTCTTGCCGTTCCTCGCCCTCGCGCTCGCGCTCGCCTGGAGCACCAACCTGTACAACTTCATGGACGGCGCGGACGGTCTGGCGGGCGGCATGACAGTGTTCGGCTTCGGTGCTTACGCGCTCGCGGCATACATCTTCGGCGCGCTGACGCTCGCGGCGCTCTGCGCGTCGCTCGCGGCTGCGGCGGCGGCTTTTCTCGTCTTTAACTGGCACCCCGCGCGCCTATTCATGGGCGATGTGGGCTCGGTGCCCTTGGGGCTGCTCGCTGGCGCCCTGGGATTGCAGGGATGGGCGATCGGCGCCTGGCCGCTGTGGTTTCCGGTGCTCGTCTTCGCGCCCTTTATGTGCGACGCGACGCTCACGCTCCTGAAGCGCCTGGCGCGCCGCGAGCCCGTCTGGCAGGCGCATCGCGAGCACTATTATCAGCGGCTCGTGCGCATGGGGTTCGGTCACCGCGGCGCCGCGTACATCGAATACGCGGCGATGGCGGCTTGCGCGGCGCTCGCGCTGGGCGTGTACCGGCAGCCGGCAGTGGTACAGGGCATTGCGCTGGCCTTGGCCGCCAGCGCGCTTTCCGGCATCGCCGTCTGGGTGGATCGACGCTGGGCGCGCATGAGATGAGACGCGGACTCGGATTCGTCGCGCGCGCCTTGCTGGCGTTCCTGCACGACGTGACAGCCGTCGGGCTGGCCTGGCTCGGGGCGTACTGGCTGCGCTTCAATCTCGAGATCCCGCCCGCGGTGTTCCTGCAGACCGCGTTCGTCGCCCTGCCGGGCGTCATCGCCGTGCACGCGGTGGTGTTCTGGCTCATGGGCCTGTACCGCGGGCTTTGGCGCTACGCGAGCCTGTCGGATCTGCAGCGCATCCTCGTTGCGGTCGGCATCGCGGCGCTCGCTACGCCGACGCTGTTCACGCTGCTCGCGTTCCCCGAGGTCATCCCGCGCTCGGTATTCCTGATCTGCCCCCTGCTGCTAGTGGCCGCGATGGGGGGAAGCCGCCTACTGTTCCGGGCGTGGAAGGAAGGCGCGCTCCTCGGCATCGTGCGTCGGCCGATGGCGCAGGCAGTCCTCGTGCTCGGCGCGGGACCGGCGGCGGCAAGCCTTCTGCGCGAACTTTCCCACAGCGACGAGTGGCGCGCGGTTGGGGTGCTGGATGAGGACACCGGCATCCACGGCAGCGAGCTGCAGGGGGTGAAGGTCCTGGGCGGATTCGATGCCCTGGCGGAGCAGGCGGCACGCCTCGGCGCCACACGCGCCATCATCGCCATGCCGGAGGCGACGCACCGCCAGCGCAAACGCGGCGTCGACGAGTGCGAACGTGCGGGCGTCAAGGTGATGACGGTGCCGTCCTACGCCGACCTCGTCTCCGGCAAGATGAGCGTGTCGGCGCTGCGCAACGTCGAGCTCGACGACCTGCTCGGGCGCGACCCGGTGGCGCTGGACGACGCCGGTCTGCGCGGGCTGATCGAGGGCAAGTGCGTCCTGGTCACCGGCGCGGGCGGCTCGATTGGCGCCGAGCTCTGCCGGCAGATTGCGCGATATGCGCCTTCGCGCCTGGTGCTCTTCGAGCTTTCCGAGTTCGCGCTGTACGCCATCGAGCAGGAATTCCGCGACCGCTTTCCCCACGTCGCCGCGAGCGCGGTGATCGGCGACGCCAAGGCCGAGCCGCGCGTGCGCGAGGCATTTGCGCGCTTCAGGCCGCAGATCGTGTTCCACGCCGCGGCCTACAAGCACGTGCCGCTGATGGAGGGCGAGAACGCCTCGCAGGCCGTGGCCAACAACGTGCTTTCGACCGTGGTCACGGCGCGCGCCGCGCAGGCTGCCGGCGCGCAGAAGTTCGTGCTCGTGTCCACCGACAAGGCGGTCAATCCGACCAACGTGATGGGCGCTTCGAAGCGCCTTGCCGAGCGTGCCTGCCAGGCGCTCGCCAGCGCCGGGGGCACGCAGTTCGTCACGGTGCGCTTCGGCAACGTGCTTGGCTCCACCGGCAGCGTGATCCCGCGCTTTCGCGAGCAGATCGCGCGCGGCGGGCCGGTGACGGTGACGCATCCCGACATCCAGCGCTATTTCATGTCGATTCCCGAGGCGACGCAGCTCGTGCTGCAGGCGGCGCTGATG
>DATCYZ010000016.1:0-35166 GCA_036526195.1 Burkholderiales bacterium | reverse complement strand
GTCCGGCTCCGCGGCGGCAAGGCGCAACATCGCGAGCACCGCCAGTTGCCTGCCGTGTCCGGGTTCGGGCCGGCTCGCAAATTTTGCAAGGTAGGCCTCCGGCTGCCGCAGCGCCGCGGCCGCAGTCGAATCCGGGGGGCGCTGCCCCTGCGGCAGGCTGGCGAGCGCGCGTTGCGCGTCTCCCACGCGCCGTTCGGACGCGAGCGCCCGCGCGCGCGCCCAGACGAGCGCCGGCGGCAGCGCGCCGAGGTTCGTCATCTGCTCGGCGGCGGCTTCGCAGCCCTCGCCCAGCGCGCGCGGCTGCAGCCAGACCTTCTGCGCTTCCTCGAGGGCGCTGCGGTCCTCGTTCACCAGGCGCGCGGCGAGCGCATAGCAACGCACGTCGCGGTCCTCCAGCGTGAGCGGCGCGAACTCCTGGCCGAAACGCGCCCAGTCCGCGCGCTTGCCGAGCACCTTGAGCCAGTCCGCGCGCAGGCGATCGGCGAGATAGCTGCCCACATGGCGCGCGAGAAAGTCGTGGATGTCCGGCGTCGCCGCTTCCTCGAGGCGCAGCTTCAGCCGCCAGTACTCGAACCAGGGCGCGAGCACATGCCCCTCGAAAGCCTGCGCATGACGCGCGAGTTTCCCCGCCTCGCCGTTGCGATAGGCCGCATGGGCCGCAAGCACCGCCTCGTCGGAACCGGCCCCGGCGGGCGCCGCGAACGCCAGGCCGAGGACCAGCAGGCTCACGGTAAGATGCTTCACAGGCATGTTTCTTTTCATCTCTCCATAGTACGCGGATGGACGCAGCCGCGCTCACGCGCTGGCGCCTCAACGAACGCGACCGGCTGGTGGCGTTGCGCGACGCGCTCGACGACGAGACCTGCCGCGCATGGCGTTTACTCATGGACAGCCATCTCGAGCGCGCGTTCCCCGGCCTCGCCGGCGCGACGATCGGCCTGTGCTGGCCGATCCGCAACGAGTACGACCCACGGCACCTCGCGCACCGCCTGCGCGCGCGCGGCGCGCGCACCGCGCTGCCGGTGGTCACCGGACGCGGCAAGCCGCTCGTTTTCCGCGCATGGACGCCCGGCGTGCGCCTGGCCCGCGGCGCGCTCGGCATTCCCTACCCGGCCGACACCCCCGAGCTGACGCCGCAGGCCATGCTGGTGCCGATGAACGGCTGGGATCCGGGCGGTTTCCGGCTCGGTTACGGCGCCGGGTTCTTCGACCGCACGCTGGCCGCATGCGCGAAAAAGCCGGTGGTCATCGGCGTGAGCTACGAGATGGCGCGGCTCGAGACGATCCGGCCGCAGGCCTGGGACATCCCGATGGACTGGGTGGTCACCGAGCGCGGCGTGTATCGGCGCGAGGAGGCGGGACTGGTCTTCCTTGGCGCCCCGCCCGCGGGCGGGGCCGCCGCGCTGGCGTCGCCCGTGTGCTACGCCGCGGAACTCGACCCGGGCTATTTCGGCGCGCCGAACACCTGAGCGCTGCTGCGTACGCTCAGGCGAGAAAGAGGCGATACGCCGGGTTGCGCGATTCGTCGACGAACGGATAGCCGAGCCGGCCGAGGAAGCGGCGCACCGCGGCCATGTCGCCCCGCGGCACCTGCAAGCCCACCAGCACACGGCCGTAATCGGCGCCGTGGTTGCGGTAATGGAACAGGCTGATGTTCCAGCCGCCGCGCATGCTGTCGAGGAACTTCATCAGCGCGCCGGGCCGTTCCGGGAACTCGAAGCGATAGAGCAGTTCGTTCGCGACGCGGCTCGCCTTCGCGTCCGCCGACCAGGGCGCGCGCCCGCCAACCATGTGGCGCAGGTGCGCCTTGGCCATCTCGTTGTCCGACAGGTCGAGCGTCTTCAGACGGTGGCGCTCGAGCGTCTTCACGATCTTCACGGTGTCGTCGCGGTTGGCAACGCCAATGCCGACAAAGATGTGGGCCGCCTTCGAATCGGCGATGCGGTAATTGAACTCCGTGATGTTGCGCGCGCCGAGCGCGGCGCAGAACGTGCGGAAGCTCCCGGGGCGCTCGGGGATGGTCACCGCGAGGATCGCCTCGCGGTGCTCGCCCAGCTCGGCGGCCTCCGCGATGAAGCGCAGGCGGTCGAAGTTGGTGTTCGCGCCGCTCGCCACCGCCACCAGGGTCTTGCCGCGCGCGCCGGTCTTCTCCACCCAGCGCTTGGCCCCGGCGATCGCCAGCGCGCCGGCCGGCTCCAGCACCACGCGTGTGTCCTCGAATACATCCTTGATCGCGGCGCACATCTCGTCGGTGTCGACCAGCACCACGCCGTCGAGCAGGCTGCGGCAAAGCCGGAACGTCTCGCGGCCCACCTGCTTCACCGCCACGCCGTCGGCGAACAGGCCGACCTGCGCAAGCCGCACGCGCCGGCCCGCCTTGAGCGAGCGCGCCATCGCGTCCGCGTCGGTCGGCTCGACGCCGATCACCTTCACCGACGGCCGCAGGCGCTTCACGTAGGCGGCGATGCCGGCGGCGAGCCCGCCGCCGCCGATCGGCACGAAGATGGCATCGATCGGCCCGGTGTGGCGGCGCAGGATCTCCATGCCGATGGTGCCCTGTCCCGCGATCACGGCCGGATCGTCGTAGGGATGCACGAAGGTGAGGCGCCGGCGCCGCGCAAGCCCGCGCGCGTGCGCGTTCGCCTCGTCGTAGGTGTCGCCCTCGAGCACCACCTCGGCGCCGCGCGCCGCCACCGCATCGACCTTGATACGCGGCGTGGTCACCGGCATCACGATCACCGCGCGGCAGCCGAGCGTCTGCGCGGCGAGCGCCACCCCTTGCGCGTGGTTGCCGGCGCTCGCCGTGATCACGCCGCGCGCGCGGTCCTTCGGCGCGAGGCCGGCCATCTTGTTGTAGGCACCCCGCAGCTTGAACGAGAATACGGGCTGCAGATCCTCGCGCTTGAGCAGCAAGGTGTTGCCGAGCCGTTTCGAGAGGGCCTGCGCCGGCTCGAGCGGCGATTCATGGGCCACGTCATAGACGCGCGCCTTGAGGATGCGTTCGAGGTAATCGATTGGTTTCACGCGAAAAAGCCTAGCACACCCTGGACGCGCTCCTCTCGCCTGAAGGCGGTTTGCTGGGCCTCGTGGTCGCGAGTTTTCTCGCCTCGACGCTGGTGCCGTTGTCCTCGGAAGCGCTGCTCTTCGGCTACCTGAAGCTGCATCCGGAGCATGCCGCGGCGGCGATCGCGCTGGCCACGCTCGGCAACACCGCCGGCGGCCTCACCACCTACCTGCTCGGTCGATTGCTGCCGGCGCGCGTGCAGGCGCGCATCGACCCGCGCGCGCTCGACTGGCTGCGACGCCATGGCGCGGGACTCACGTTCTTCGCGTGGCTGCCGGTGGTGGGCGATGCGCTGTGCCTCGGCGCCGGGTGGTTGCGACTGAATGCCGTCGCGGTGCTTGCCCTCATGGCCGCGGGGCGGCTGTCGCGTTACCTGGTGATCGCGCTGTCGGCCTGAGCGCGCGCCTCGCCCGCGCGCAGCCGCGGCGTCACGCCGCCTGAAGCTTCGCCACGCTCACGGCGAGCCACTTGACGCCCTGTCCGCCGAAGTTCACCTGCACCCGCGCGTCGTTGCCGCGGCCCTCGGCATCGACGATCACGCCGGCGCCGAACTTCGCGTGGGTGACGCTTTGCCCGATGCTGAAGCCGCCCTGCTCGGCGGGCGCAGCGAAGGGATTCGTCTGCCGGGGCGCGCCGGGGTTCGCGCCGGCGCTGCCCGACGCGCCGCGCCGTCCGCTGTTCCAGCCCTGCTGCGCGGCGAACATCGCCTGCCGGGCACGCTGGCCGGCGCCGCGCGGCGTGAGCCATTTCTGCAGCGCCTCGGGGATCTCCTCGAGGAAGCGCGAGGGCAGGTTGTAGCGCGTCTGCCCGTGCAGCATGCGCGTCTGGGCGAACGACAGGTAGAGCCGCTTGCGCGCGCGCGTGATCGCGACATAGGCGAGGCGGCGCTCTTCCTCGAGCCCGTTCTTCTCCATCGCGCTCTGCTCGTGCGGGAACAGGCCTTCCTCGAGCCCGGTGAGGAAGACGACGCCGAATTCCAGCCCCTTGGCCGAATGCACCGTCATCAACTGCAGCGCATCCTGCCCCTCGCCCGCCTGGTGCTCGCCCGCCTCCAGCGCGGCGTGCGTCAGGAACGCGGTCAGCGGGTCCATCGGCGGCGCGGCGCCCGCGTCCACGCCTGTGTCATCGGCCTCGGCGTGGTCGTCCGGCTCGAAGGTGGCGGCCGCCGTCACCAGTTCACCGAGGTTGTCGACGCGGTCCGCGCCGTCGCGCTCGCGCTGGTAGTGCTCGATCAGGCCGCTCAGGGTGACGACATGCTCGACCTGCTCGGCGAGCGGCAGGCCGGCGCTCGCTTCGCGCATCGAAACGATCATGGCCCGGAACCCGGCGAGCGCCTGGCCGGCGCGGCCGCTCAGGTCGTCGATCGCCTCCCACAGGCTCACGCCGCGCGCGGCGGCCGCGTCCTGCAGCGCCTCCACCGAGCGCGCGCCGATGCCGCGCGGCGGGAAGTTCACCACCCGCAGGAACGCATTGTCGTCGCTGCCTGAGGCCACCACGCGCAGGTAGGCGAGCGCATGCTTGACCTCGGCACGCTCGAAAAAGCGCAGCCCACCGTAGACCCGGTAGGGGATCGAGGCCGAGAACAGCGCGTGTTCGAGCGCGCGCGATTGCGCGTTCGAGCGGTACAGCACCGCGGTTTCGGCGAGGCGCTGACCTTCGCGGGCGAGGCTCTTCACTTCCTCGGCCAGCCAGCGCGCCTCGTCGGTGTCGGCGTCGGCCTCGTAGACGCGCAAGGGGTCGCCCGCACCGCTCGCGGTCCAGAGTTTCTTGCCAAGCCGGTTCTGGTTGTTGGCGATCAGTGCGTTCGCCGCGTCGAGGATGTTGCCCTGCGAGCGGTAGTTCTGTTCCAGCCGAATCAGGTGCTTTACCCGGAACTCGCGCTCGAAGTCGGCCATGTTGCCGACGTGCGCGCCGCGAAACGCGTAGATCGACTGGTCGTCGTCGCCCACCGCGAAGAGCGTCGCGCCGCCGGGCTGCGGGATCGCGCCGGCCGCCCCGCCGAGCAGCTTCAGCCAGCGGTACTGCAGGCGGTTGGTGTCCTGGAACTCGTCCACGAGGATGTAGCGAAAGCGCCGCGCATAGTGCTCGCGCAGAAGCTCGTTCCTGGCCAGCAGTTCGTAGCTGCGCAGCAGCAGCTCCGCGAAGTCGACCACGCCCTCGCGCCGGCACTGCTCGTCGTAGGCGGCGAAGTATTCCGCATGCTGGCCGCTGACCTCGTCGGCCGCGGCGGCCTCGCCGGCGCGCAGGCCCTCTTCCTTGCGGCCGTTGATGTAGTACTGCACCTCGCGCGGCGGGAAGCGGTCCTCGTCCGCGTTCATCGACTTCAGCAACCGCTTCACCGCGGCCAGCTGGTCCTGCGAATCGAGGATCTGGAACTGCGCCGGCAGGCCGGCCTCGCGATGGTGAGCGCGCAGCATGCGGTTGCACAGGCCGTGGAAGGTGCCGATCCACATGCCGCGCAGGTTCACCGGGAGCATCGCCGCGACCCGGGTCACCATCTCGCGCGCCGCCTTGTTGGTGAAGGTCACCGCGAGGATCGCGCCGGGCGTGGTGCGCCCCTCCTTCACCAGCCAGGCGATGCGCGTGGTGAGCACGCGCGTCTTGCCGCTGCCGGCGCCGGCAAGGATCAGCGCGTGCTCGTCGGGAAGCGTGACTGCGGCGAGCTGCTCGGGATTGAGGTGTTCCAGATGGAGCGACAAGGCGCGGGCATTATAAGACGCGCAGGCGCCGCCCCGGGCGGTCGGGCGGGGCGCCACCGCTATAATCCGCGGCTTCCCGCCACCTTCGTTCCGAGTCCCGATGTCAACGAGCCCGACCGCCGCGCCCCTCAACGAGCGCTACGACCCGCAGCGCGTCGAACGCGACGCCCAGGCGCACTGGGTGGAGACGGGGGCCTTCCGCTCGATCGAGGATCCCGCGAAGCCGAAGTTCTACTGCCTGTCGATGTTTCCCTACCCCTCGGGGAAGCTGCACATGGGGCATGTGCGCAACTACACCATCGGCGACGTGCTCACCCGCTACCACCGCATGCGCGGCATGAACGTGATGCAGCCGATGGGCTGGGACGCCTTCGGCCTGCCCGCGGAGAACGCGGCCATGGCCAACAGCGTGCCGCCGGCGAAGTGGACCTGGGACAACATCGCCTACATGAAGCGCCAGCTGCAGGGGCTGGGCTTCGCGCTCGACTGGGACCGCGAACTCGCCACCTGCCGGCCCGACTACTACAAGTGGAACCAGTGGCTGTTCACGCGCCTGTTCGCCAAGGGCCTCGCCTACAAGAAGACCGGGGTGGTGAACTGGGACCCGGTGGACCAGACGGTGCTCGCCAACGAGCAGGTGATCGACGGCCGCGGCTGGCGCACCGGCGCGGTGGTCGAGAAGCGCGAGATCCCGATGTATTTCTTCCGCATCACCGCCTACGCCGAGGAGTTGCTCGCGGCGCTCGACGGGCTGCCCGGCTGGCCCGAGCAGGTGAAGCTGATGCAGAAGAACTGGATCGGCCGCTCCGAGGGCGTGCGCGTCGGCTTTCCCTACGAACTGGACGGCGAGAAGAAGACGCTGTGGGTGTTCACCACGCGCGCCGACACGCTGATGGGCGCGACCTTCTGCGCCGTCGCCGCCGAGCACCCGATCGCCGCCTGGGCGGCACGGCGCGACCCCGAGATCGGCGCCTTCGTCGAGGAATGCAGGCGGGGCGCGGTGATGGAGGCCGACCTCGCGCAGATCGAGAAGAAGGGCATGGCCACGGGCCTGTTCGTCACCCACCCGCTCTCGGGCGAGAAACTGCCGGTGTGGGTCGCCAACTACGTGCTCATGGGCTACGGCGAGGGCGCGGTGATGGCAGTCCCCGCCCACGACGAGCGCGACTATGCCTTTGCGCGGCAATACGGCTTGCCGATCAAGCCGGTGATCCGCCATCCGCTCGGCGAGCGCGTCGATCCGCCCTGGCAGGCGGTCTACGCCGAGACCGGCGCCTGCATCAACTCCGGCGCCTACGACGGGCTCGCCTTCGCACCCGCGGTCGAGGCCATCGCCGCCGATTTGCAGAAGAAGTCCCTCGGCGAGAAGCAGGTGCAGTGGCGGCTGCGCGACTGGGGCGTGTCGCGCCAGCGCTACTGGGGCTGCCCGATCCCGATCATCCACTGCAAGGCCTGCGGCGACGTGCCGGTGCCGGACGCCGACCTGCCGGTGGAGCTGCCCGAGGACCTGGTGCCAGACGGCACCGGCAATCCGCTCAACAAGCTGGCCGCGTTCACCGACTGCAAGTGCCCCGCCTGCGGCAGGCCGGCGCGGCGCGAAACCGACACCATGGACACCTTCGTGGATTCGTCCTGGTACTTCGCGCGCTTCGCCTCGCCGGGCAACGACGCGGCGATGCTCGACGCGCGCGCGCGCTACTGGATGCCGGTCGACCAGTACATCGGCGGCATCGAGCACGCCATCCTGCACCTGCTGTACTCGCGCTTCTTCACCCGCGCGCTGCGCGACGAGGGCCTGCTCGAGGTCGCCGAACCGTTCACCAACCTGCTCACCCAGGGCATGGTGCTCGCCGAGTCGTACTACCGCGATGCCGGTGGCCGGCGCGAATGGGTGCATCCGTCCGAAGCCGAACCGGAGCGCGACGCCAAGGGGAAGATCGTCGCCGCGAAGCGCCGCGGCGACGGCGCCACGCTGGTCTACGGCGGCCTCGGCACCATGTCGAAGTCGAAGAACAACGGCGTCGACCCGCAGGCGCTGATCGACCAGTACGGCGCCGACACCGCGCGCTTCTACATCATCTTCGCCTCGCCGCCGACCAACACGCTCGAATGGAGCGACGAAAGCGTCGAGGGCTCGTTCCGCTTCCTGAAGCGCGTCTGGGCCTACGCGGTCCGCATCGCCGCCGCGACCTCCGCGGGGGCGGGCGATCCGCTGATGCGCCGCACGGTGCACGAGGTGCTGAGCCAGGCCAACTACGACCTGCAGCGCCACCAGTTCAACACCGTGGCCTCGGCCTGCATGAAGATCCTGAATGCCCTGGAAACCGGGTCCGGGCGCGACGCCGTGACCGACGAGGGGCTGTCGATCCTGCTGCGCCTGCTCGCCCCGATCACCCCGCACATCGCCCACCACCTCTGGGCGGCGCTCGGCTACGGCGGCGAGGTGATGGCCGCGCCCTGGCCCGAACCCGACCCCGCGGCGCTGGAGCGCGACGAGATCGATTACGTGGTGCAGGTCAACGGAAAGACCCGCGGCACGCTGGCCGTGGCAAAATCGGCCGACCGCGCCGCGATCGAGGCGCTGGCCGCCGACGCCATGAGCAAATACATCGAAAACCGTCCCGTGAAGCGCGTCATCGTCGTGCCGGGCCGCCTGATCAACGTGGTGCTGTGATGCGCGCCCCCGCCCGGGTGCTGCTCGCCGTCCTGCTCGCGGCGCTGGTCGCCGGTTGCGGCTTCCAGCTGCGCGGCGCGGCCAAGCTGCCCTTCGACACGATCTTCCTCCCGGGGGCCACCGGCGGCATCGCGCTCGACCTCAAGCGCAACCTGCAGGCCGGCACCAACACCCGGGTCGTGGACACCGCGCGCGATGCGCAGGCGGTGCTCGAGTTCACCCAGGAACTGCGCCAGAAGGACATCCTGTCGCTCACCGGTTCGGGCCGGGTGCGCGAGTTCCAGCTGCGCTACATCGTCGGCTACCGGGTGCACGACGGCAAGGGCCGCGAGTTCGTCGCGCCGGGCACCGTCACGCTGCAGCGCGAGGTCTCGTTCAACGATTCGGCGGTGCTGGCGAAGGAGAACGAAGAAGCACTGCTGTGGCAGGACATGCAGAACGACATGGTGCAGCAGATCATGCGGCGCGTCGCAGCCGCGCGCGCGCCGGGCTGAGCGACGCCGGGCGTGCAACTGCGCTCCGATCAGCTCGAAGCGCACCTCGCAAAGTCGCTGGCGCCGGCGTACCTGGTGCAGGGCGACGAACCCCTCCTGGTGCTCGAGGCCGCCGACGCGATCCGCGCCGCGGCGCGCAAGCGCGGTTTCGAGGAACGCGAAGTGCTGTTCGTCGAGCGCGGCTTCGACTGGTCATCCTTCGAGCACGCCACCGCCAGCCTGTCGCTGTTCGGCGGGCGCAAGCTCGTCGAGCTGCGGCTCGCCAGCGGCAAGCCCGGGGTACAGGGCGCCGCGGCGCTCGCGCGCTATGCAGGCAACCCGAACCCGGACACGGTGCTGGTGGTCACCATGCCGCGGCCCGAGGGTCCGGCGTGGTGGAAGGCGCCCTGGTTCACCGGCTTCGTCGAGGCCGGCGCCATGGTCGAGGCGGCGCCGGTGCCGCGCGCGGCCCTGCCGCAGTGGATCGCCGCGCGGCTTGCGCGCCAGCGCCAGCGCGCCACGCCGGCGCTGCTCGAGTTCCTCGCCGACCGCGTGGAGGGCAACCTGCTCGCCGCGCAACAGGAGATCCTGAAACTCGGCCTGCTCGCGTCCGAAGGCGAGCTCGACGCCGAGGCGATCGACGAGGCGGTGGCGAGCGTGGCGCGCTTCGACCCGCAACTCGCCGCCGAGGCGCTCGCGCGCGGCGACCTCGCGCGCTACGCCCGCATCCTCGAAGGGCTGCGCGCGGAAGGCGAATCCCCGGTGCTGGTCGGCGGCACGGTCGCCAACGCGCTGCTCGCCATGGCCGCGCTTGCGGCAGGCCGTCCGACGCAGATCACCTTCCGCATCCATCGCATCTGGGCCAAGCCCCTGCAGGCCGCGCTCGAGCGCGCCGGACGCCGGTTTTCCGAAGCCACGCTGGACAAGGCGATCGCGAAATGCGCGCGCATCGATCGCCTGGCCAAGGGCATCGGACGCGCCGACCCGTGGGACGCGCTGCTTGCGCTGGGTTTAGAATTGGCCCATGAATCAAACGCTTGACGCACGCTCGGTGGACATCGACGCGCACCTGCGCGAGCTCGGCGTGCAGGCGCGCGCGGCCGCGCGCGTGCTCGCCCGCACCGGGACCGGCACCAAGAACCGGGCGCTCGCGGCGATCGCCGCCGCCCTGCGCGCGCAGGTCCCCACGCTGCTCGAGGCGAACCGGGCCGACCTGGAAAGCGCGCGCAGTGCGGGGCGCGACGCCGCGTTCATCGACCGCCTGACGCTCACCCCCGCGTCGATCGAGCAGATGGCCGCCGGCCTCGAGCAGGTGGCCGGGCTGCCCGACCCGGTCGGCGTGGTGAGCGAGCGCGTGCAGCGGCCCACCGGCATCGAGGTGGCGCGCATGCGCGTGCCGATCGGCGTCATCGGCATCATCTACGAATCGCACCCGAACGTGACCGCGGACGCCGCCGGGCTGTGCCTCAAGTCGGGCAACGCCTGCATCCTGCGCGGCGGCTCGGAGTCGATCCATTCCAACCTCGCGATCGCCGCCTGCGTGCAATCGGGCCTGGCCGCCGCCGGCCTGCCGCAGACCGCGGTGCAGGTGATCGGGGTGACCGACCGCGCCGCGGTCGGCGCGCTCATCACGCTGACGGAGTTCGTCGACCTGATCGTGCCGCGCGGCGGCAAGGACCTGATCGCCCGCCTCGCGCGGGACTCGCGCATCCCGATGCTCAAGCACCTCGACGGCATCTGCCACGTCTACATCGACGACCGGGCGGATGCCGACATGGCGGTGCGCATCGCCGACAACGCCAAGACCCAGCGCTACGGCACCTGCAACACCATGGAAACCCTGCTGGTGGCCGAGGCGATCGCGCCGCAGGTGCTGCCGCGCATTGCCGAGGTCTACCGGTCCAAGGGCGTGGAGATGCGCGCCGACCCCGCGGCGCGCGCGCTGGTCGCCGACGCGCGCGCCGCGACCGAGGACGACTTCCGCACCGAGTGGCTCGCGCCGGTGGTGTCGATCCGCGTGGTGCCGGGACTGGATGCGGCGATCGACCACATCGAGCGTTACGGTTCGCGGCACACCGACGCCATCGTCACGACGGACGAAGCGCGCGCCGCGCGTTTCCTGCGCGAGGTCGACTCGGCGTCCGTGATGGTGAACGCTTCGACGCGCTTCGCCGACGGCTTCGAGTACGGGCTCGGCGCCGAGATCGGCATCTCGAACGACAAGCTGCACGCACGCGGCCCGGTCGGCCTCGAAGGCCTGACCACGCAGAAGTACGTCGTCACCGGGCACGGCGAGGTGCGCACCTGAGCGCAGCGAAGCGCGAACCGGCCGCTGCGCACGCACGCACGCGCATCGGCGTCTTCGGCGGCACGTTCGATCCGGTCCACAACGCGCACCTCGCGCTCGCGCAGCATGCGCGGACGGCGCTCGGCCTTGCGCGCGTGCTGTGGCTGCCCACCGGCCAGCCGCCGTATCGCGCCGCGCCGGTCGCGCCTGCGGCGCACCGGGTCGCCATGCTGCGCCTCGCCCTCGGCGCCGCGCCCGGCAACGAGATCGACGAACGCGAACTCGATGCCGCGCACAGCGGCTACACCGTCGACACGCTCGAGCAACTGCAGAAAGGCCTCGGCGCGCGCGACGAACTCGTGCTGCTGATCGGCGCCGACCAGTACGCGAAGCTCGCGAGCTGGCACCGCGCGGACGAACTGCCGCGCCTTGCGCGCCTCGCGGTCTTCGCGCGGCCCGGCGCGCCGCTCGCCGCGCCGGCCGAAGGCGTGGACATCGTCCCGATGGCGCCGCTCGATGTCTCATCGAGCGACATCCGCAGGCGCGTGGCAGGGGGCGGGGACATCGCCTCGCTGGTGCCGCCCGCCGTGCTCGACTACATTCAACAACAGGGTCTCTACCGATAATGGAACTTCGCAAGAAGCAACGCGCGGTCGTCGACGCGCTCGAGGACGTCAAGGGGCGCGACATCATCGTGCTCGACACCGCCCACCTGCCGACCATGTTCGAGCGGGTGATCATCGCCAGCGGCGATTCCTCGCGCCAGGTGAAAGCGCTCGCGGACCGCGTCGCAGAGCGCATCCGCGCGCTCGGCGGGCGCGTCTACGGCCTGGAAGGCGAACGCAGCGCGGAATGGGTGCTGGTGGACCTCGGCGACATCGTCGTGCACCTGATGGTGCCGGCGGTGCGCGGGTTCTACGACCTCGAGGAGATCTGGAGCGGCAAGACCGTGCGCATGAAGACCGGCAAGCCGGCGGCAAAGAAGAAACCCGCCGCGAAGAAGGCGACGCCGGCGAAGCGCGCGGCGACGAAGCGCGCCCCGGCGAAACGCAAGGCGGCGAAGCGCGCGCCGGCAAAGCGCGCGGCGAAGAAGCGCTGAGCCTTGATCCGCCTGCACGTGGTCGCGGTGGGCGCGAAGCTGCCGGACTGGGCCGAGGCCGCCTGCAGCGCGTACGGCGCGCGCATGCCGCGGGGCTACGCCACGCGCCGCGTCGCGGTGCGGCCCGAGCCGCGCGAGCGCGGCCGCACCCCGGCGCAGATGCGCGCCGCGGAGGCCCGCCGCATCGAGGCGGCGCTGCCGACGGGGGCGCTGCGCATCGGGCTCGATGAGCGCGGGCGCGACCTCGACACCGCGCAGTTCGCCAAGGCTCTGCGCGGCTGGCTCGATCGCGGCGTGCCGTTGGCCTTCCTGGTGGGCGGGCCGGACGGGCTCGACGACGCCCTGAAGAAGGACTGCGCGGCGCTGGTGCGCCTGTCCTCGCTTACCCTGCCGCATGCGCTCGCGCAGGTGGTGCTGGCCGAGCAGTTGTACCGCGCCGCCAGCCTGCACGGCGGGCATCCCTACCACCGAGACTGAAGCGCGCGCTGCGCAAGCGGCCCGCCGCGCCGCCTTTGCTACACTCGTCGACCCCATGATCGACGCCCGCCTCCCCGGCCTGTACCTCGCCTCGCGCAGCCCGCGCCGGCGCGAACTGCTCGCGCAGATCGACGTGCGCTTCGAGCTGCTCGATGCCGAGGTCGACGAGTCGGTGCGCGGCGCGGAACGCCCGGCGGACTACGTCGAGCGCCTCGCCCGCGCCAAGGCGGACGCGGCCTGGGCGCGCATCGGGCGCGAGGGCCTGCGCGCCGCGCCGGTGCTCGCCGCCGACACCACGGTGACGCTCGAGGGCCGCATCCTCGGCAAGCCCGCCGACCGGCGCGAGGCGGCGAAGATGCTCTGCGCGCTCTCCGGCCAGCGGCACGAGGTGTTCACTGCGGTCGCGGTGCGGAGCGCGGCCGGGCTGGAAACCGCGGTGTCGCGCAGCGAAGTCGCCTTCCGCGTGCTCGAGTCAAACGAGATCCGGCAGTACCTCGAGAGCGGCGAAGCCGACGACAAGGCGGGCGCCTATGCAATCCAGGGCCGCGCCGCCCAGTTCATCGTCGAGCTGCGCGGCAGCTACTCCGGCGTGGTCGGGCTGCCGCTCTTCGAAACCGCGCGCCTGCTCGAACGGCTGGCCTCGCACTGATGGAAGAGATCCTCATCAACGTCACGCCGCAGGAGACCCGCGTCGCGGTGCTCGATGCGGGCGCGGTGCAGGAACTGCTGGTGGAGCGCGCGGCCAGCCGCGGGCTGGTGGGCAACATGTACATGGGCAAGGTGGCGCGTGTGCTCCCGGGCATGCAGTCGGCCTTCGTCGACATCGGGCTGGAGCGCGCGGCGTTCCTGCACGTGGCGGACATCTTCGGCAACGGCCGGCACAACGGCGCCGCGCCGGAGTCGCAGAAACCGATCGAGCGGGTGCTGGCCGAGGGGCAGCCGGTGCTGGTGCAGGTGATCAAGGACCCGATCGGTACCAAGGGCGCGCGATTGTCGACGCAGCTCTCGATCGCCGGGCGGATGCTGGTCTACCTGCCGCAGGACCCGCACATCGGCATCTCGCAGAAGATCGAGGACGAGGCCGGGCGCGCGCTGCTGCGCGACCGGGTGAAGGCGCTGCTGCCGCCCGAGGAGAAGGGCGGCTTCATCATCCGCACGCTGGCCGAAGGGGCGAGCGACGAGGAGCTGGCGGCGGACGTCAACTACCTGCGCCACCTGTGGCGCGACCTGCGCGAGCGATCGCTCGGCGCGACGCCACCGCGGCTGCTCTACCAGGACCTGTCGCTCGCCCAGCGGGTGCTGCGCGACATGGTCTCGGAGCGCACCGCGCACGTGCTGGTGGATTCGCGCGAGAACTACCTCAAGCTCGCCGAGTTCGCCGCGGCCTACACGCCGGAAGTGCGCCAGCGGCTGCAGCATTACACCGGCGAGCGGCCGTTGTTCGACCTCTACAACGTCGAGGACGAGATCGAAAAGGCGCTCACGCGGCGCGTCGACCTGAAATCCGGCGGCACGCTGGTGATCGACCAGACCGAGGCGATGACCACGGTGGACGTCAACACCGGCGGCTTCGTCGGCCAGAGGAACTTCGACGACACCGTGTTCAAGACCAACCTCGAGGCGGCGCAGGCGATCGCGCGCCAGCTGCGGCTGCGAAACCTCGGCGGCATCATCATCGTCGATTTCATCGACATGGACAGCGACGAGCACCGCAGCGCGGTGCTCGAGGAATTCCGCAAGGCGCTCGCGCGCGACCGCACCCGCATGACGGTGAACGGCTTCACCCAGCTGGGGCTGGTCGAGATGACGCGCAAGCGCACCCGCGAGTCGCTCGCCCACATCCTCTGCGAGCCCTGCCCGATGTGCACCGGGCGCGGCGAGGTGAAGGCCGCGCGCACCGTCTGCTACGAGATCCTGCGCGAGATCCTGCGCGAGGCGCGCGCCTTCCAGGCCAAGGAGTACCGCGTGATCGCCGCGCAGTCGGTGATCGACCTGTTTCACGAAGAGGAGTCGGGCGCCCTCGCCATGCTGTCGGACTTCATCGGCAAGCCCGTGTCGATGCAGGTGGAAGCCGGCTATTTCCAGGAGCAGTACGACATCGTGCTGCTGTAAAGACCATGACCGATCCCTGTTTCCTCGGCGCCCGCGCGCTCGCCCGTGCCCTCCGCAACCGCAAGCTCTCCGCGCTCGAAGTCATGCGCGCGCACCTCGAGAGAATCGAGCGCGTGAACCCGAAGGTGAACGCCATCGTCACGCGGGTGCCGGAGCGCGCGCTCGCCGCGGCGCGCGCGCTCGACCGGCGGCTGGCGAAGCCGCGCACCGCGAAGCTCGGCGTGCTCGCCGGCCTGCCGATCGCCTACAAGGACCTCGTGCCGACGAAGGGCATCCGCACCACCTACGGCTCACCGGTCTACGCGAGGAACGTGCCGAAGGCGGACGCGGCGCTGGTCGAGCGCCTGTCCGCCGCCGGCGCGATCACCCTGGGCAAGACCAACACGCCGGAGTTCGGCGCCGGCAGCCAGACCTTCAACGCGGTGTTCGGGGCGACGCGCAACCCGTACGACCTTTCGAAGACCTGCGGCGGCTCCTCGGGGGGCGCCGCGGTGGCGCTCGCCTGCGGCATGCTGCCGATCGCCGACGGCTCGGATTACGGCGGCTCGCTGCGCAACCCGGCCGGCTACTGCAACGTCGTCGGCCTGCGGCCCACGCCCGGCCGGGTGCCGACCTGGCCCGCGCCCGACACCTGGGACACGATGAGCACGCTCGGGCCCATGGGGCGCAGCGCCGCGGACGTCGCGTTCCTGCTCTCCGCCATGGCCGGCGCCGACGCGCGCGCCGCGGTCACCTTTCCGGAGCCCGGCCGGATCTTCGCCAGGCCGCTCGGACGCGACTTTCGCAAAGTGCGCGTGGCCTGGAGCGCGAACCTCGGCGGCCTGCCCGTGGACCACCGCGTGCGCCGGGTGCTCGCGGCGCAGCGCCGGACCTTCGAGTCGCTCGGCTGCATCGTCGAGGAGGCGACGCCGGATTTCAGCGGCGCCGACGAGGCCTTCCTGGTGTTGCGCGCCGTGGCCTTCGCGATGAAGTACGCGCCGCTCCTGAAGACGCACCGCGCGAAACTCAAGGACACCGTGATCTGGAACATCGAGCAGGGGCTTGCGCTCGACGGCACGCAGATCGGCGAGGCGCTCGCGCAGCGCACCCGGGTCTTCCAGGCGATGCACGCGTTCATGCGGCGTTACGAGTTCCTGCTCGCGCCGGTGACGCAGGTGCCGCCGTTCTCCATCGACACGCCCTACCCGACCGAGATCAACGGCAGGAAGCTCGACAACTATCTCGAGTGGATGAAGAGCTGCTGCCGCGTCACGGTCACCAGCCATCCGGCCGCCTCGGTGCCGGCGGGGTTCACCGACGACGCGGTGCCGCTGCCGGTGGGGCTGCAGATCGTCGGGCGCTACCGCGACGACTTCGGCGTGCTGCAACTGGCGCACGCGTTCGAGGAGGCGACCGGGTTCGGCAGACGCCGGCCGCCCGTCGTGACAGCGTAATCGGCGCTACTTCGCCTTCGCCACCCGCCCCATCAGGTAGAACTCGTCGTTCGGCCGCATGCTGGTGAGGTTGGCCATGCGGTTCGACAGCGCGAAGAAGGCGGCGATGGCGCCGATGTCCCAGGCGTCCTCGTCGCTGAAGCCGTGTTCGCGCAGTGCGGCAAGGTCGGCATCGCCCACTTCCTGCGCCGAGAGCGCCACCTGCATCGCAAAATCCAGCATCGCCTTCTGCCGCGGCGTGATGTCGGCCTTGCGATAGTTGATCGCCACCTGGTCGGCGATCAGCGGGTCCTTCGCCCGCACGCGCAGGATGGCGCCGTGCGCCACCACGCAGTACTGGCACTGGTTGACGCCGCTGGTGGCGACCACGATCATCTCGCGCTCGGCCTTGCTGAGCCCGCCTTCCTTCTCCATCAGGGCATCGTGGTAGGCGAAAAAGGCGCGGAACTCGTCGGGCCGGGCCGAAAGCGCGAGAAAGACGTTCGGCACGAAGCCGGCCTTTTCCTGCACCGAGAGGATGCGCGCCCGGATGTCCTCGGGCAGGTCCGCCAGCGCAGGAACCGGAAACCGGCTGATCGCCTTGTCGCTCATTGAAGTTCCTCTGGAATATTTCGCTGTACCAGACGTATTCTACGTGCCCCTTCCAACCCTCCAGAGAATCCGATGCTCGACGAAGCCGCCAAGGACATGCTGCAGAACGCCCATTTCAACAGTCTCGTGCCGGATGCGCGGGTCAACCGGCGCGGCTTCATCGCCGGCGTGATCGCCGCCGGCTTCGCCGTCGCGGCGAACCCGGTGCTCGCGCAGGCCATCCAGACCCCGATGGACGGGCTCGAGGGCGGCGACCTGAAGATCGGCGACATTCCCGCGTACTTCGCCGTGCCCAAGGGCAAGGGCAAGCGGGCCATGGTGCTGGTGATCCCGGAGATCTTCGGCCTGCACGAGTACCAGAAGGACATGTGCCGGCGCCTCGCCAAGGCCGGCTACTTCGCGGTGTCGCTCGACCCCTTCTTCCGCCTCGGCGACCTGTCGAAGATGTCGAACATCAAGGAAGTGATCGCGGCGGCAAACCAGCTCACCGACGAGCAGGCCTTCGCCGACATGGACGCGGTCCTCGCCTGGGCGGGAAAGCACGCGCGCGCCAACGTGTCGAAGCTCGGCATCACCGGCATGTGCCGTGGCGGGCGCATGGTGTGGATGTACACCGCGCACCAGAAGAAGGTGAAGGCCGGCGTGGCCTGGTACGGCTCGCTGATGCCCATCGGCACCGCGATGCCGAAGGGGCCGCTGGATGTCACTGACCGGATCCACGCGCCGGTGCTCGGCCTGTACGGCGGGGCCGATGCCGGCATCCCGCAGGACCATGTCGATCGCCTGCGCGCCGGCCTGCTCGCCTTCGGCAAGGACAAGCAGTCGATCATCCATGTCTACGACGGCATGCCGCACGCCTTCCACGCCGACTACCGGCCGAGCTACCGCAAGGAAGCCGCCGAGGACGGCTGGAAGCGCATGCTGGCCTGGTTCAAGAAGAACGGCGTGGCTTGAAAGGGGGGCGTTGCCCGGCCCTTCAGCCCCCCGAGCGAAAGGGCGGCCTCGATGGCCGCCCTTTTTTCATGCGCGCTCGAAGCAGGCTGTGCCCTCCGCATCCGGCATTCGAACACGGCCTGTTATTGCGTTGCACAAACGCAACTTTCACCCGGACTTCAGTTACAGTTGCGCCGCTGGCCTGAATCGATCCTGAGGAGGAGAAAATCATGTCGTCACGCTTCGCGCTTCGCGCGCTTGCGGCCGCTCTCGCGTCCGCCACGTTTGCAGTCGCCGCACAAGACGTCAAGCTGCCCCCGAACGTCACGCTGACGGCCTATGACACCGGCTCATCGGGGTTCAACATGGCCGTGGCCATCGGCAAGGCGATCAAGGACAAGTACGGCACCGATGTGCGGGTGCTGCCCGCCGGCAACGACGTGGCCCGCCTCGCGCCGCTGAAGGGCGGGCGGGCGCAGGCCTCGGCCATGGGGATCGGCTCGTACTTCGCCCAGGAGGCCGTGTTCGAGTTCGCGGTCAAGGAATGGGGTCCGCAGAACCTACAGCTGATGATGGCCTCCAGCGCCTGCAACGCCATTTCCCTGGGCGTGGCCAAGGACACCGGCGTGAAAGAGATCAAGGACCTCAAGGGCAAGCGCGTCGGCATGGTGGTGGGTTCGCCCGCGCTCAACCAGAACGCCTTCGCGGTGCTCGCCTTCGGCAACCTGACCCGCAACGACGTCAAGCTGGTGGAGTTCTCCAGCTACGGTGCGATGTGGAAGGGCATCCTCAACAACGAAGTCGATGCGGCGATCGCCTCGACGATCTCCGGCCAGGCGAAGGAGGTCGAAGCCTCGCCGCGCGGCCTGGTCTATCCGCCGCTGCCGGCGGCCGACAAGGCGGGCTGGGCGCGACTGCACAAGTTCGGGCCCTACTACACCCCGCACAAGGCGACCTGCGGCGTCGGCATCACGGCGCAGGCACCGGTCGAGCTGCCGAACTACCCGTACCCGATCATGGTGGCCTACGACACCCAGTCGGCCGACGTGATTCACGGCGTCGTCAAGGCGATGCTGCTCAACTACGCCGCGTTCAAGGACGGCGCGCCGGGCGCAGAGGGCTTCGAGTTGTCGCGCCAGAACCTCTCCTGGGTGCTCCCGTATCACCCGGGCGCGGTGCGGGCCTACAAGGAAGCCGGCGCGTGGAAGCCGGAACACGAGGCGCACAACCAGGCGGCATTGAAGCGCCAGGCGACGCTGACCGCGGCCTGGGCCGCGTACATGAAGACCAATCCGTCGGACGACAAGACTGCATTCCAGAAAGGCTGGTTCGCCGCCCGCGCCGCCGCGCTGACCAAGGCCGGCATGGACACCGTCTTCGACTGATCCCGTTGGGCGGCCGCCCTCATGAGGCGGCCGCGCGCGGTTCTTTCGCCCGCACTTCCTGGACGCCGCGGTGACGCGGCGCACCCCCCATGGCGATCGCCTCCGGCACCGGCAAGAGTTTCGACGACCCGCACTTCGCCGGCCCCGCAGAGGCCGAGACGCTGCGCATCCGCGTGCTGCCGCCGTTCTGGCGCTGGTCGCTGATCGTTGCCACCGCCTTCACCATCTTCCTCTGCATCAACCAGCAGTTCGTCCTGCGCTTCTTCGTCGGCTTCACCCCGCTCAATACCGAGTACTACTATGCGCTGGTGCTGGTGATGCTGCCGTTCGTGTTCGTGATCTTCCCGGGCACGGCGAAGGCCTCCCTCGAGCGCGTCGCGTGGTACGACGTGCTGCTGTTCCTCGCCACCGTCGTCACCGCGGTCGTGCTGATGCTCAATATCCGCAAGGCGGCCGAACTCGGCTGGGAGTTCGGTGGCGCGCCGCAACACCTGGTCTGGGCCGGCTACGTGATGTGGGCGCTGCTCATGGAAGGTCTGCGGCGCACCGGCGGCTGGGGACTGATGCTCTCGGTGGCCCCGTTCACCTTCTACCCGCTCTTCGCCGGCGCCGAATGGCTCGGACCGCTGAAGGGCGCGCAGTCGACGCCGGCGCAGGCGAGCGCGTACCACATGCTCTCGGTCGAGAGCCTGCTCGGCATCCCGGTGCAGGCCTTCGCTGAGACCGTGATCGGCTTCCTCGTCTTCGGCACGGCGCTGATGCTCACGGGCGCGGGCAAGTTCTTCATCAATCTCGCCTTCGCGCTCTGCGGCACCTTCCGCGGCGGCGCCGCCAAGGTCGGCATCTTCGCCAGCGCCCTGCTCGGCATGATGTCCGGTTCGATCGTCAGCAACGTGCTCACCGCCGGCACCATGACCATCCCGGTGATGAAACGCACCGGGTTCAGGCCCTCCTACGCCGCCGCCATCGAGGCCTGCGCCTCCACCGGCGCGGTGCTCGCGCCCCCCGTCATGGGCGCCACGGCCTTCGTCATGGCGCAGTTCCTCGGCGTGAGCTACGGCATGGTGGCGCTCGCCGCGACGATTCCGGCGGCGCTGTACTACCTCGGCCTGTTCATGCAGGTGGACGCCTACGCCGCGCGCCACGGGCTGAAGGGCCTCGCGCGCGAGGAGCTGCCGAGCCTCGCGCAGACCTTCCGCGAAGGCTGGTACTACGCCTTCGTAATCGTGCTGCTGATCTTCATGCTGCTGGTGATGAAGCGCGAAAGCCACGCGCCGTTCTACGCCACCGTGCTGCTCCTGATCCTCAACCAGCTCTTCAACAGCGAAAAATGGGGCTGGAAGACGATCCAGAAGTTCCTCGAGCTGAACGGCAAGACCTTCGTCGAACTGGTCGGCATCCTCGCCGGCTGCGGCCTGCTGATCGGCGCGTTCTCGCTCACCGGCGTGATCTCGAGCCTCGCCAACGACATGCTGAGGATCGCCGGCAACAATGCGCTGCTGCTGCTCGGCATGACCGCGATCACCAGCCTGGTGCTCGGGCTCGGCCTCACCACCACCGCCTGCTACATCTTCCTCGCCATCCTGGTCGGGCCGGCGCTCGAGAAGGCGGGCCTGAACAAGATGGCGGTGCACATGTTCGTCTTCTACTGGGGGATGCTGTCGTCGATCACGCCGCCAGTGGCGATCGCCTCGTTTGCCGCGGCCGGCATCGCCGGTTCGCCACCCATGAAGACCGGGTGGGAATCGATGCGGGTGGGCAGCATTATCTACTTCATCCCGTTCTTCTTCGTGCTCAACCCGGCCTTCGTGCTGCAGGGGCCGTTGTGGGAGTCCGCGCTGCTCACCGTCTCTGCGGCGATCGGCATCCTGTTCATCTGCGGCGGGCTGCAGGGCTACCAGACCTTCGTCGGCGATCTGCGCCGCGCGGGATCCGCCGAATGGCCCCTGCGCACCCTGCTTGCGCTGGGCGGCATCACGCTGGCGGCGCCTGGCGGAGGCATCATGCCCTTCAGCCACTGGCAGATGACCGGTGCAGGCCTTGCCATCCTCGTGCCGACGATCCTGGTGGCGTTCCTGCTGGTGCGGCGCGGCGACCCGCGCCTCGCGCACGGACGGTAGGCAGCGCCCGACCTTCCGTGGCGTTGCGGCGGATCGGCCTGTGGTACATATGCCGGCGATGAGCGCGCCCGCCGGAGACGAGATCCTGCCCCTGTGGCCGACCTGGGTCGGCCAGATGCAGCTTCCCGACGCCGAGGCGCAGAACCGGGCGTTGGCCGCCCTCGCCGCTGCGCCCGGCCTCGCCGGCAACCTGTTCGAAACCGGCCACGAACCGGTGGCCTGGTTGCGCGGACATGTCGAAGCGTCGGTTCGCCAGTGGTTCGAGCGCATGCAGGTGCAGCCCGCGCCCGCGTGGCGGCTCGACGGGCGGCTGGAGGCCCTTGGCTTCGGCCACTACCGCGAACTGGCCAACGCGCCCGGTGCGTACCTGGCGGGCCTGTACTTCGTCAACGCGCCGGCGCCGCCCGAGCTCGAGCACCTGCGCAGCGACTGCCTCGCGAGTCACCTGACGCTGCTCGACCCGCGCGTCGGCTTCAACGCGCTCGCGCTCGAGGGCGACGCGAACTTCGACGAGACCCGCACCCTGGTGCCGGTCGCCGGCCAGCTGATGCTGTGGCCGGGCTACCTGCGCCACTGCAGCCGCGTCCACCTTGCCAGGGCGCCCTGGGTGCGCGTCGCACTGCGCATCGAACTGGACGGCCGTCCCGCGGCGGGGACGCGATGAGCGCCGCGCCGCGCATGAGCTTCAACGGGGTGTGGCCGACGATGCTGGTGCGTCGCCGGCTGCCCGGCTTCGAGAAACCGACCGCGGGGCTTGTCACGCACATCCTCGAGCAGGAGGCGCGCGAGGCCGACTACACCGCGCGCTACCTCGAGCAGAACTTCTTCGCCAGCGAGCGCTCGTCGGTGCGCTGGCTGAAGACGCAGATCGACCAGACGGTGAGCGCCTTCCTGCGCCACGCCGGCATCGACCGGCCACTCGTCTGGACGCTGTTCAGCTGGTACAACGTCAACCGCTACGGCGACCACCATGCGCCGCACACCCACCCGCGGTCCTACCTGAGCGGCACCTACTACGTACGCGTGCCGCCCGACCCGGAGGGCGTCGACGATCCCCGCGCCCGGCCCGGCTGCATCTCGTTTTACGACCCGCGCACCGCGGCAAACATGGTCACGGTCGGCACCGAGCCCGACGCGCGCGCGGCGCACGTGGTGCGCCCGGTCGACGGCACGCTGCTGATGTGGCCCTCGCCACTGCAGCATTACGTGCACCCGAACCTCGCCAAAGAGAACCGCATCACCATCAGCTTCAACGTGACGATGAACCGCAACACCGGCGCGGCGTAGCCTGGACCCGGCATTGGAACCCCGTACCGGGCACTGGGACGAGACCGTCGACGTCGTGGTCGTTGGCTATGGCTTTGCCGGTGCCGCGGCCGCGATCGAAGCGCATGACCGCGGCGCAAACATCCTGCTCGTGGAGAAAAACGCGACGCCCGGCGGCATCTCGATCTGCTCGGCCGGGGGCGTGCGGATCGCGCGGGATCGCGACGCGGCCTTCGCGTACCTCCGGCAGACCAACGCGGGGACGACGCCGGACGAACCTCTTGCCGCGCTCGCCGAGGGCATGACGACGATCGCGGGCTTCATCGAGGAGATCGCAAGAGCGGCCGGCGCCATTCCAGTCACCAACTGGATGGCCGGCACCTATGCGTTCGAAGGCTACGAGACCTTCGGCTTCATCTCGATCGCCGATTTTCCCGGCCTGGATCTGCGGGAACGCTATCCGCATGTGCGCGGCCTGCGGGGCGGCGCGCGACTCTTCGCGGCGTTCGAGCAGGCTGTCGAGGCGCGCGGCATCCCGGTGCGGCTGTCCACGGCTGCCGAGCGACTCATCACCGCCTCGGATGGCACCGTCGTCGGCCTGGTCCTGCGCGACGCCGCCGGCACCCGGCGCGTGCGCACGCGCGGCGGCGTGATTCTCGCCACCGGCGGGTTCGAGGCGGACGCCTCGATGCAGGCGCAGTACTGGCAGGGCAAACCGGTATTGCCCCATGCCTACCTGGGCAACACCGGCGACGGCATTCGCATGGCCCAGGCGGTCGGCGCGGATCTCTGGCACATGTGGCACTACCACGGCACCTATGGCATGCGCCATCCCGATCCGGCCTATCCGTACGGCATCCGGCTGACGAAGTTTCCGGACTGGACGCCGGGGGTGGGCGATCCGGAAGACCTTCCGGCGTTCTTCTCGGCCGCCCAGGGCAAGCGCATGCCGTGGATCGTCGTCGATGCGCGCGGCAAGCGCTTCATGAACGAGTATCCGCCCTATGTGCAGGACACCGGGCATCGCGACATGGAGGTGATCGACCCGGTCACGCAAACGCACCTGCGCATCCCGTCGTGGCTGGTCATCGACGCCGATGGCCTGGCCGCCGGTCCGCTGGGCTTGCAGACCTACAACGACCCCGCGCAATCCTTTGTCTGGAGCGCGGACAACCGCCAGGAGATCGACCTCGGCATCATTCATCGCGCCGACACGCTGGAGGAACTCGCGGCGATCATGGGGGCGTCGCCGGTGTCGCTCCGCGAGTCCGTCGAGCGATGGAACAGCCACTGCGCGGCGGGAGAAGACCGTGACTTCGGCCGCATGACGGAATCGCTGGTTCCGATTCGAAAGCCGCCGTTCTACACCACGGCCTTGCGCCCGATGGTCGGCAATACGCAGGGCGGACCGGTGCACGACGGACGTCAACGCGTCCTCAATCCGTTCGGCGAAGTGATCGGGGGGCTGTACACCGCGGGCGGCCTGGGCAGCGTATTCGGCCATCTCTATATTTCAGGCGGCAATCTCGCGGAGTGTTTTGTCGGCGGCCGCACGGCTGCGCGCGAGGCCCTGCGCAACCTGACCGAAGCCGGTCCGGCCTGAGACCAGCGGGAATCGCCGCATGAAAGCGAAACTGGTCACCTTCGACGTCTACATGGCGTTGCTCGACATCGAGGGCAGCCTCGTGCCCGTCGTCGGCGAAACCCTGGGCCTCGACACCAACAAGGCCACCGCATTCGTGCGCCTGTGGCGCGCCAAGCAGATGGAACGCGCCACCAGCAGCAACGCGCTCGGAAAGCGCCGCACCGCGTTTCGCGAATGTACCGCCATGGCCCTCGAGTACTGCCTTGGCCACCACACGCTTGCAGCAACGCCGGACACCCGCCGCAGCCTGGTCTTCGCCTGGGACGCAATCAAGCCCTGGCCGGAGGCCGATGCCGCCGTCGCCGCCGTCAGGGCGAAGGGGTGCCGGAGCGCGATTCTTTCCAACGGCGACCAGGACATGCTCGAAGCCGTCGCCCGCAACTTTTCCCCGAACGCCTTCGACCACGTCCTCTCGTCCGAAACTGCCGGCCACTATAAGCCGCACCCCTCGGTCTACGCGCTCCCCACCACCGCCCTCGGCATTGCACGATCGGACATCGTCCACGTGGCAGGCAGTGCCAACGATGTCCTCGGCGCCATCGCGGCAGGCCTTCAGTGCATCTGGTCCAACCGCCACGCCGACCGGCTCCTCGACCCCGCGTATCCACCGACGCACGAGATCCCGGATCTCACCGGGGTCGCGTATCTGATCGATGCCTGAAGGGGGTTGGCGACCGGACAGTCCATCGGCCCGGATCGTGCGCGCGGCCGGCGCGCAGTGCAGTCGACGCATGCGCGGGCACGGGAAAAGGACCCGACGCCAGCCAGGCCCTTGTGGTGACTGGCGCGCCCGAGACGATTCGAACGTCCGACCCCTGCCTTCGGAGGGCATTTCAGGCGGTCCGCTCAAATCCACAGAAGTCCACAACCCTTGACAATTGATAGGGAAACTTGTTGTTGACGTCAGCGCTGAATTGACCAGGTGCGCCGGTTTCGATCTGACCAGGGTACGCCCAGGAAACGCTCTGGTCGGTCGATGATCGGCACTACCCCTCTAAACCGGTCAATTTTCGGTCGGCGTCAACAGCGCGGCGTCATCCTGAGGTGCGTGGTGCCGTCGCGCCAGGGGCTCTTCAGTTGCAGCACGACGTTACCCGCCGCACCTTCCTTGAGCCGCGCGATGGTCTTCTCGAGCAGCCCCTGCAGCTCATCGCCGGTAGGCGCACGCGCTTCCTGGAATTCCGGTTCGCCCCCGGTGCGCCGATAGACCCCATCGAGCACCAGGCAGTACAGGTGGATGTTCAGGTTGGCGGCCGAGTGCGAATCGCTGGATGAGGGTAACCGCGCCGGTATCGGCTGTGGCGCTTTTCTGGCCGGCCTGCTTGAGCAGAAATCCCGCAATGACGCGGTGGACGATCCGCAGCACCGGCGTGAGCAGCTCGGGCCGTGCGGCAAAGAGGATGCGAAGCCCGATCGGAAACGACAGCACCCACTGCCTGAGCGGCACCTGGGGAATCACCTCATCGACAAGGACCGCAGCGCTCTGGGCCATGCGCCGCGCGCCGCACGAGGGGCAAAACCCGCGCCGCTTGCAGGAAAACGCCACCAGCTTCTCGTGTGCGCAGAAGACTTCCGCACCAGGTCGGCGAGGCGCGTGAAGCGAAGGGCGGGCCGGGTTGCTGTCGACTGTTCGGTCATCAATTCCTCCAGCTTGAAGATAGCGTAGCCGCCCCGATCGCCGCCAGCGCCGCGACCGCGCCGTAGGCGATGGCATAGCTGCCCAGCGTCGTCACGATGGCCGTGGCGAGCGCCGGCAGCACCAGCACGCCGGCGAACATGGAAGACGATCCCAGCCCGGTCGCCTCGGTGCGGCGCGCGCCGCCCAGGCGCGCGAACTCGCCGTAGGCGATGCCGGTGTAGCCGCTCGCAGTCGCGCCGGCTGCCACGCAGGTGAGCAGGATCAGCCACGCGGGCCAGTCCGCGGCGAACTGTCCCGCCGTCGCCGCCGCAGCGGCCATGACCACGCCCTGCAGCACGAGCAGGCGCCGCGCCGGCATGACGCGGTCGGCGAGCCAGCCCCACACCGGCCGCGTGACGACGCCGCTGATCTGGTAGGTGGCCAGCGCCTGGCCCGCCGCGATCAGGTCGAAGCCGGCGCGGCTGGTGAGGTGGACCGTCATGAAGGCGACAAACACCAGCTGCGTGCCGGAGTAGATGAAGCTGGTGAAGGTCAGGCGCGCCAGCGCGGGATTTCCTGTCAGCAGCGCGAACGGCGCCCGCAGGCTGGCAAGCAGCGGCACCGGGGTGCCGGTCGGGATGCGCGAACCCTCCCAACTGCGCCGAGGAATCTCCAGCAGGAGCAGGAGCAACACCACCGGGGCGACCTGGACCAGCATCGCGTTCTGCCAGCCCAGCGCGAGCGCCACCGGTGGCAAGAGCAGCGCGCCCAGCACCCCACCCAGCGGCACGCCGATCTGGCGCAGGGAAATGACGAAGTTCATCATGCGCGGCGGCGTGCGCGGCACCAGCAGGTGCGTGGCCGAGGGCGCGGTCGCGCCGTAGCCGATGCCGAGCGCCACCGCGCCCAATGCCACCGCCAGCAGCCCGCCCTGCGCGCAGATCAGCAGCATCGCCAGCGTGGCGAGCAGCACGAACTGGCAGGCGCGCACCGCGCCGTGGCGGTGGATGAAGCCGGCGGCGAGCAGCGACGAGCCGATGCCCACGCCGTAGACCACCGAGACGAAGTAACCCACCCAGGCGCCGTCCACGTTGAGGTCCGCGGCGACCATTGGGGCGAGCGCGGGAAGCGTGTACGCGGCCAGGGTGGCGATCGTCTGCGTGGCCAGCGTGGCGACGAGCGGCCAGAAGGGGAAAGCGGTTGGGCTCACGCGCTGGTCTGTTTCAGCGGCCGAACCGGCGGCTGAGGGCGTGGAACAGGGAACGAAGCAGATATGCCATGTGAGGCGTCCTTGTTGACGCCGACCGAAAATTGACCAGTTTAAAGGGGTAGTGCCGATCACCGACTGACCAGGGCGTTTCCTGGGCGTACCCCGGTCAGATCGAAACCGGCGCACCTGGTCAATTCAGCGCCGGCGTCAACAAGGAAGTTCTAGAACGGACGGGTCAGGCGCTCCGACCATGCGCGACTACGTCACACGGTTCGTGCAAAACGGCCGGCTTGTTCAGGAGTATCCCGATCAGCCAATCCACAAGGGCGATATTTCGTACGAGCGTCCGTACAGAAACTGCCTTCAGGCCAAACGAATTGATTTATTGGCGCGCCCGAGACGATTCGAACGTCCGACCCCTGCCTTCGGAGGGCAGTACTCTATCCAGCTGAGCTACGGGCGCGCGGGGAGAAGGCGCGAAGGATACCCCCGTTCGCCCCGGGGCGTCCACGCGCCCGTCCTGCGGCGGGTTCCGGACCAGGCGCTTTTGACGCTAAAATCATGCCTTTACGGAACCCCTTCAGGACGCGCGCATGAGCGAGCACGACGAGCACACCTCCTTCATCAAGACCCCGCAACAACTGATCGTGGTCATCTTGCTGTCGTTCATCGTGCCGATCACGCTCATCGTGCTGACGGTGAAGCTGGTGCTCGACCGGCCGCACGCGGACCCCGGCGCGCTTGCCCCGGAGGCCGTGGCGAAGCGCCTGCAGCCCGTGGGCCGGGTCGAGTTCGGCGGCGCACCGGCGGCGGCCAAGGGTTCGCGCAGCGGTGAAGAAGTGACGAAAGCCGCCTGCGTCGCGTGCCATGAGACCGGCGCGGCAAATGCACCAAAGATCGGCGACACGGCAGCCTGGGCGCCGCGCATCAAGGCCGGACTCGACAGCCTCTACGCCAATGCCGTGAAAGGGCAAGGTGCCATGCCGCCGCGCGGTGGTGCCGATGTCACCGATGATGAACTGCGGCGCTCGATCGTCTACATGGCGAACCTTTCGGGCGCCTCCTTCAAGGCGCCCGCGGCCGCGGCGGCAGCACCCGCGGCAGCCGCACCGGCCGCCCCGGCGGCAGCAAGCGCCGCCCCGATGGCCGCCGCCCCCGCGGCGAAGCCTGCGGCGGCCGATGGCAAGAAGGTCTATGACACCGCCTGCATCGCCTGCCACGCCAGCGGCGTGGCCAATGCCCCCAAGCTCGGCGACAAGGCGGCCTGGGCGCCGCGCCTCGCCGCCGGCATCGACGGCCTGACGAAGACGGTGATCACGGGCAAGGGCGCGATGCCGCCGAAGGCCGGCAATGCGGGCCTTGCCGACGCGGACATCCGCGCCGCCGTCGAGTACATGGTCGTGCAGGCGAAGTAAGCCCCGGCAGATCCCGAACGCGCCCGCCCGCCGCGGGCGCAGGGGCCTTCTTGATGCGTTTCCTCTTCATCATCGACCCGCCCGGAACGCTCAAGGCGTACAAGGACACGACGGTGACCATGATGCGCGCCGTCCAGGCGCGCGGTCACGAGATCGCCATCTGCGAACAGGCGCAACTGGCCTGGTCGGGCGGGCGCGTCGAAGCCTCGGCGACGCAGATCGAACTCGGCGCGGACGACCAGGACTGGCACCGGGTGCTCGGCGAGGACGCGCGCGCGCTGGCGGACTACGACGCGGTGCTGATGCGCAAGGACCCGCCCTTCGACATGGAGTACGTGGCGAGCACCTGGCTGCTCTCGGAAGCCGAGCGCCAGGGCGCGCGCGTGTTCAACGCGCCGCGCGCGCTGCGCGACCACAACGAGAAATTCGCCATCGCCGAGTTCGCCCACCTGACCGTGCCGGCGCTGGTGACGCGCGACATGGCGCGCCTGCAGGCCTTCATCGACGCGCACGGCCACACGGTGCTCAAGCGCCTGGACGGCATGGGCGGGGCCAGCATCTTCGTGGTGCGCGCGGAAGACCCGAACCGCAACGTGATCGTGGAAACCCTCTCGGAGTTCGGCACGCGCAGCGTGATGGCGCAGCGCTACATCCCCGAGATCGCGCAGGGCGACAAGCGCGTGCTGGTGATCGGCGGCGAAGTCGTGCCCTTCTGCCTCGCGCGCATCCCGAAGGCCGGCGAATCGCGCGGCAACCTCGCCGCGGGCGGGCGCGGCGTGGCGCAGCCGCTCTCGGCGCGCGACCGCGAGATCGCCGGCGCGCTCGCCCCGGGCCTCGCCGCGCGCGGCCTGCTGGTGGTGGGCCTGGACGTCATCGGCGACTGGCTGACCGAGGTGAACGTGACCAGCCCGACCTGCTTCCGGGAGATCATGGACCAGACCGGCTTCGACGTCGCCGGCCTGTTTGCCGACGCGCTCATCAACGCGGTGCGCGCATGATCGGCGTGCTGATCATCACCCACGGCACCATCGGCGAGGCCGTGCTGCGCACCGCGTCCTCGACGCTCGGCGTGGAACCCGCCGCGGTGCGCGTGTTCGGCGTCTCCGCGGGCGACGACCCGGAGTTGCTGATGCCGCGCCTGCGCACGGCGGCCGCGCAACTCGACTCGGGCGACGGCGTGCTGGTGCTCTCCGACATGTTCGGCGCGACGCCCTGCAACCTCGCCTCGCGCCTGCTGGAGCCGGGGCGCGTGGACGGCGTCTCCGGGCTCAACCTGCCGATGATGATGCGCGTGCTCACCTACCGCAACCAGGCGCTCCCCGACCTTGTCGACAAGGCCTGCGCCGGCGGCTCGGACGGCGTGGTGCACATGACCACGGATTGCTGCAACGATGCCAAGCGCTGAGGTCACCATCGTCAACAAGCTCGGCCTGCACGCGCGCGCCTCGGCCAAGCTGACGCAGCTTGCGAGCCGGTATGCCGCCGAGGTCTGGCTCTCGCGCAACGGCCGGCGCGTGAACGCCAAGAGCATCATGGGCGTGATGATGCTGGCCGCCGGCAAGGGCTCCACGGTCAGCATCGAGGCCGACGGCGCGGATGCGAACGATGCGCTCGCGGCGCTGCAGGCGCTGATCGCCGGAAAATTCGGCGAAGGCGAATAGTCATGACGCGCGGGAGAACCACGCGCCCATGAACTTCGTCCTGCACGGGGCAAGCGTCTCGGCCGGGATCACCATCGGCACGGCGCACCTCGTCTCGAGCGCGCGCCTCGAAGTCGCCCACTACGAGGTGGCCCCGGCGGACATCGACGCCGAGGTGGCCCGCTTCAATGCGGCGGTCGCGCGGGTGGCCGACGAACTGACGACGCTCGAGACGCAGCTGCCCGCCGGCGCCCCGGCCGAGCTGGGCGCCTTCGTCAACCTGCACCGCATGATCCTCGAGGATGCGCTGCTCTCGCAGGCGCCCGTCGGGTTGATCCGCGAGCGCCACTGCAATGCCGAATGGGCCCTGATGCAGCAGATGGGCCGGCTGGTGGCGCAGTTCGACGAGATGGAGGACGCCTACCTGCGCGAGCGCAAGGCCGATGTCGAGCAGGTGACCGAGCGCCTGCTCAAGGCCCTGCTCGGCAGCGACGTGCCGGCCGAGGCCGCGGGCGGGGACGAGACCACCCGGATCGTGGTGGCGCACGACCTTTCGCCCGCGGACATGATCCTCTTCAAGCGGCATCGCTTCGGCGGTTTCGTCACCGATACCGGCGGCGTCACCTCGCACACCGCGATCCTTGCGCGCAGCCTCGGCATCCCGGCCATCGTCGGCCTGCACAACGCGCGCCGCATGATCCGCGAGGACGAATGCCTGATCGTCGACGGCACGCAGGGCGTGCTGATCGTCGACCCCGACCCGATCGTGCTGCGCGAGTACGAGTTGCGCCAGTCGCAACTGGGGCTCGAGCGCGAGCGGCTCAAGCGCCTGCGCTCGACGCCGGCGGCGACGCTCGACGGCACGCCGATCGAACTGTTCGCCAACATCGAGCTGCCGCAGGACGTGCCGCAGGTGCTCGAGGCGGGCGCGGGCGGGATCGGGCTGTTCCGCACCGAGTTCCTGTTCATGAACCGCAAGGACCTGCCGAACGAGGACGAGCAGTACGAGGCCTACCGCGAGGTCGGCATGGCCATGGGCGGGCGCCCGGTGGTGATCCGCACGCTCGACGCCGGCGCCGACAAGGCGCTCGCCGGCGAGGCCAGCACCATGCCGAACCCGGCCATGGGCCTGCGCGCGATCCGCTACTGCCTGGCCGAGCCGCAGATGTTCCTCGCGCAGTTGCGGGCCATCCTGCGCGCCTCGCACCACGGCCGACTGAAGATCCTGCTGCCGATGCTCGCGCACGGCCACGAGATCGAGCAGGCCTTCGCGCTGCTCAAGCAGGCGCGCGAGCAACTCGACCAGCGCGGCCAGCCGTTCGACCGCGCCATCGAGGTGGGCGGGATGATCGAGATTCCGGCCGCCGCGCTCGCGCTGCCGATGTTCATGAAGCGGCTCGCCTTCCTGTCGCTCGGCACCAACGACCTGATCCAGTACACGCTGGCGATCGACCGCGCCGACGACGCGGTCGCGCACCTGTACGACCCGCTGCATCCGGCGGTGCTCAGTCTCGTGGCGCGCACCATCCAGACCGCCAGCCGCGCCGGCCTGCCGGTGGCGGTGTGCGGCGAAATGGCCGGCGACCTGAAGTTCACCCGCCTGCTGCTCGGGCTCGGCCTGCGGAATTTTTCGATGCACCCGACGCAACTGCTGACCATCAAGGAGCGCGTCCTGCGCAGCAACCTCGCCGAGACCCAGGCCCTGTCGCAACGCGTCATGCGCACCGGCGACCCGGCGCGGATCCGCGAGCTGCTCGAGAAATTGAACGCATGACGCACGCAACGAAGGCATCAGGGGGGTACGGGGGGAGCGCAGGGACTGCGCACCCCCTGTTCTGACATGGCAGGCGCTCTGGACGGGATTCGCGTCATCGACCTGACCACGGTCGTGATGGGTCCCTATGCCACGCAGATCCTCGGCGATTTCGGCGCCGACGTGGTCAAGGTCGAGCCGCTCGAGGGCGACGTGATGCGCAGCGCCTGGCCGCAGCGCAATCCCGGCATGGGGCACGTGTTCCTCAACGTGAACCGCAACAAGCGCTCGCTCGCGCTCGACCTGAAGCAGCCGGCGGCGCATGCGGCGCTGCTCGCGCTGCTGCGCACCGCGGACGTGCTGGTCTACAACATCCGACCGGCGGCGATGACCCGGCTCAAGCTCGGCTACGAGGCCCTGCACGCGCTTAATCCGCGCCTGCTCTACGTCGGCGGCTTCGGCTACAGCCAGCGCGGGCCCTACGCCGCCCGGCCCGCCTACGACGACCTGATCCAGGGTGCGATCGGCGTGCCCTGGCTGCACAAGGCCGCGGGCAACGCCGGGCCGCGCTATGCCCCGCTCATCCTGGCGGATCGCACCACCGGCCTGCAGATCTGCAACGCGGTGTGCGCCGCGCTCTACGCCCGCGAGCGCACCGGTCGCGGGCAGCGGATCGACGTGCCGATGTTCGAGGGCTTGCTGCAGACGGTGCTCGGCGAACACCTTGGCGGACTGACCTACGACCCGCCGGCAGGCCCGCCGGGCTACGTGCGCCTGCTGGCGAAGGACCGGCGGCCCTACGAAACCGCGGACAGCCATGTCTGCGCGCTCATCTACAACGACAAGCAGTGGGCGGGATTCCTGCGCATGATCGGGCGCGAGGACCTGCTGCAGGACGCGCGCTACGCCACGCATGCCGGCCGGGCGCAGAACTACGACACCGCCTACGCCTTCGTCGCCGACGAGATGAAGAAGCGCACCACGGACGCCTGGATCGAGGCGCTGGAAGCGGTCGACATTCCGGTGCAGCGCATGAACTCGATCGAGGACATCGTCGCCGACCCGCACCTCGCCGCCACCGGCTACTTCGAGATGATCGACCACCCGAGCGAGGGCCGCATCCGCTCGATGCGCGTGCCCTCGGAATGGTCCGAGACCGCGCCCGGCTACCGGCGCCACGCGCCGCGCCTGGGCGAGCACACGCGCGAGCTGCTCGGCGAAGCGGGGCTCGACGCCGCCGCAATCGAGGCGCTGATCGACGCCGGCGCTGCAAAGGCGGCCTGAGGACCGGCCCTCGGCTATAATCCCCGCACACGCGCCGATTTGAAGTTCAGATTGCGGGCGCGAAACAAATTCCGCTAAAGAGAGCCGTGTGAACGCTTCTACAGCATCCCCCGCTGCCTCCCCGGACCCCTCATCGGTCGGCGTCGTCGCGCCGCAGAGCTTCCGCTCCGACGCGCCGCTCGCCCTGCGCGGCGGCGCCAGCCTGCCCGGCTTCGTGCTGGCCTACGAGACCTACGGCACGCTGAACGCCGCGCGCTCGAACGCGGTGCTGGTCTGCCACGCGCTGAACGCCTCGCACCACGTGGCCGGCACCTACGCCGGCGCGCCCGAGGACCTCGGCTGGTGGGACAACATGGTGGGCCCGGGCAAGCCGCTCGACACCAACCGCTTTTTCGTCATCGGCGTGAACAACCTCGGCGGCTGCCACGGTTCGACCGGGCCGATGAGCGTCAATCCCGCCACCGGCCGGCCCTGGGGCGGGGCCTTCCCGGTGGTGACCGTGGAAGACTGGGTGGCCGCGCAGGCGCGGCTCGCCGACCATCTCGGCATTGCGCGCTTCGCGGCGGTGATGGGCGGTTCGCTCGGGGCGATGCAGGCGCTGCAATGGGCGCTCGCCTACCCGGAGCGCATCGGCCACGCGCTGGTGATCGCCTCCACGCCGCGCCTGTCGGCGCAGAACATCGCCTTCAACGAGGTGGCGCGCCAGGCCATCACCACCGACCCGGATTTCCATGGCGGGAATTTCTACGGCCAGGGCGTGGTGCCGGTGCGCGGGCTTCGCATCGCGCGCATGATCGGCCACATCACCTACCTGTCGGACGAGGCGATGATGGGCAAGTTCGGCCGCATCCTGCGGCGCGGCGCGCTCGGCTTCGATTTCGACATCGACTTCGAGGTCGAGTCCTACCTGCGCTACCAGGGCGACAAGTTCTCCACCTACTTCGACGCCAACACCTACCTGCGCATTACCAAGGCGCTCGATTACTTCGATCCGGCGGCGGACTTCGCCGGCGACCTGTCGGCCGCGTTCGCGCGCGCGAAGGCTGCCTTCCTCGTCGTCTCGTTCAAGTCGGACTGGCGCTTCGCTCCGGCGCGCTCGCGCGAGATCGTGCGCGCGCTGCTCGACGCGAAGAAGATCGTCTCCTACCTCGAAATCGACGCACCCGGCGGGCATGACGCCTTCCTGATGGACGACGCGCGCTACTTCGAGGCGATGCGCGCGTACTTCGGGAACATCGAGCTGTGAACGCAACCCCGACCGGCGCGCCGCTCGGCGCCGAACGCCCCGACCTCGCGGCGATCGCGCGCTGGGTGGAGCCCGGCGCGCGCGTGCTCGACCTCGGCTGCGGCGACGGCACGCTGCTCAAGTACCTCTGGACCTCGCGCCAGGCGCCCGGCTACGGCGTCGAGATCGACGACGCCGAGGTCGCCGCCTGCCTGAAAAACGACGTCAACGTGCTGCAACTCGACCTCGAGACCGGGCTGTCGGTGTTCCGCGACAACTCCTTCGACTGTGTCATCCTCTCCGAGACGCTGCAGACCATCCATCGCGTCGAGCAGCTGATGCGCGAGATGCTGCGCGTCGGGCACGAGGCCATCGTCTCCTTCCCGAACTTCGGTCACTGGACCGCGCGCCTGCAGGTGCTCGCCGGCCGCATGCCGGTGTCCGACGCCCTGCCCTACGAGTGGTACAACACGCCGAACGTGCACCTGTGCACACTCACCGACTTCGAGGACCTTTGCGTGCGCCTGGGCATCCGCATCCGCGAGCGGCTGGTGCTGCACGAGGGCCAGCCGGTGGCGTTTCTGCCGAAGCTGCGGGGGAGCGTGGCGGCGTATCGGTGTGCGGCTGCATGAGGCGGTCTGGGTTTCGGGGTTTTTAATCAGATCGCCGCTTTTCCGTTCACGGCTTCATCGTGAACGGAAAAGCGGCGAAACCTTGCCTCCGATTCAGCGCAGTGACTGATCGCAGGCAAAGTTTCGCCGGT
>DATCYZ010000015.1:0-5907 GCA_036526195.1 Burkholderiales bacterium | reverse complement strand
CCTGCACCTTGGCATCTCGTACATCACGGCCTACGGCGGCCTGGTCTGGCGCGCCGGGCTGAAGCCGGGCGAGACGCTGCTGGTGCTCGCCGCGGCCGGCGCGGTCGGCCTCGCCGCGGTCGAGATCGGCAAGGCCCTGGGCGCGCACGTGATCGGCGCCGCCGGCGGCGCGAAGAAATGCGCGGTGGTCACCGCGCACGGCGCGCAGGCGGCGATCGACTACAGCGCGGTCAAGCTGCGCGAGGAGGCCGAGCGGCTCACCGAGGGGCGCGGCGTGGACGTGGTCTTCGACCCGGTCGGCGGCAGCCAGTCCGATGCCGCCATGCGCACGCTGGTGCCGGGCGGGCGCCACGTGGTGATCGGCTTCGCCAGCGGCAACATCCCGCAGATCCCGGCGAACATCCTGCTGGTGAAGAACATCTCGGTGCTCGGGCTGAACGTCGGCACCTACGTCGGCTGGGCCACCAACGACCAGCGCGCGCGCTACGAACCCCTGATGCGCGCAGCCTTCGAGCGCATCTTCGGCTGGCATGTCGAAGGCAAGCTGCAGCCGACGATGTCGGAAGCCTTTCCGCTCGAGGCCTACGCCGAGGCGCAGGACGCGATCCTCGCGCGCCGCTCGATCGGCAAGGTCGCCCTCAAAATCAACGCCTGAACCGGGACCGCAAGACCATGAAAGTCGAACGCATCGAGCTGCGCCATTGCGACGCGGGCTGGCGCAACTACCACTTCGTCAAGCTGACCACCGACACCGGCATCGTCGGCTGGAGCGAGTACGACGAGGGCTTCGGCGCGCCCGGCGTCGGCGCGGTGATCGCGCGGCTCGCGCCGCGGGTCGTCGGGCAGGTGGCGGGCGAGCACGAGCGCATCTTCGCGGAACTGAGCGCCGCGACCCGCCCGGCCTCCGGCGGCGTGGTCGCGCTCGCGCTCGGCGCCATCGAGAACGCGCTGCTCGACGCCAAGGCAAAGGGGCTGGGCGTGCCCTGCTACGAACTGCTCGGCGGCAAGGTGCGCGACCGCATTCGCGTCTACTGGTCGCACTGCGCCACCTGGCGCATCAACCACGGCAGCTTCTACAAGCCCGAGATCACCCACCTCGACGGCGTCAAGGCGCTCGGCCGCGAGGTGCGCGAGAAGGGCTTCGGCGCGATGAAGACCAACATTTTTCTCTACGGCGAGGACGGCCGGCCGCGCGGCTGGCGCCCGGGATTCGGTTCGCCGTTCTACCCCGAGCTGAACGTCGACAAGACCCTGCTCCGCAACCTGCGCATGCACCTCGAGGCGCTGCGCGACGGCGCCGGGCCGGAGGTGGAGCTGCTGCTGGACCTCAACTTCAACGCGAAGACCGAAGGCTTCCTGAAGATCCTGCGCGCGATCAAGGACTTCGAAATGTTCTGGGTGGAGATCGACAGCTTCAGCCCGGAGGCGCTGGGCTACCTCCGCAACCATTCGCCGCACCCGGTGGCCTCCTGCGAGACCCTGCTCGGGCTGCAGGAATTCCTGCCCTACTTCCGGGCGCAGGCGATGGACGTGGCGATCGTCGACACCCCCTGGAACGGCGTCTGGCAGTCGATGAAGATCGCGGCGGCGGCCGAGGCGCACGAGATGAACGTCGCGCCGCACAATTTCTACGGCCACCTGTGCACCATGATGAACGCGCATTTCTGTGCCGCGGTGCCGAACCTGCGCATCATGGAAACCGACATCGACCGCCTGCCCTGGGATGCCGAGCTGTTCACCGGCGTGCCGGTGTTCGAGGACGGGCACCTGGTGCTCGGCGACGCGCCCGGCTGGGGCATCGAGCCGCTCGAGGCGGCGCTCGAGGCGCACCCGCCGAAGGGCGACACTGGCCTGCTCAACTACTCGACCGGCGTGCGGGCCACGGACGCCACGCGCCTGCGAAGCTAGGCCGCAGCGCCCGCCGCCGCGCCGGTCGGAACATCCCGGCGCATGGTCCGGATCCGATCTGGGATAATCGCCGGCGCTTCCCCGCTGCGCCGCTTGCGCGCCGCGCCACCGCGGACCTCCGTTCATGCCCGAGCTGCCCGACCCGCACGCCATCGCCGTCATGGTCCTCACACTCGGGGCGCTGGTCCTGTTCGCGCAGGAGCGCGTGCCGCTCGAGACCTCGAGCCTGCTGGTGCTGGTGGTGCTGGTTCTGGGCTTCCAGCTCTATCCCTATTCCGGGCCCGGCGGCGAGGTGTCCACCCGCGACCTGTTCGCCGGGTTCGGCCACGAGGCGCTGATCGCGGTCTGCGCGCTGATGATGCTCGGCAAGGGCATCGAGACCACGGGCGCGCTGCAGCCGGTGGCCCGCGTGCTCGCGCGCATGTGGAAGATCGCGCCGGCGATCTCGCTGTTCTTCACGCTGGTGCTCGCCGCGGCGCTGAGCGCGGTAATCAACAACACACCGATCGTCGTGATCCTGCTGCCGATCCTGGTCGGCGTGATGCTCGGCGCGAAGTCCTCGCCCTCCGGCGTGCTGATGCCGTTCGGCCTCGCCACCATCATCGGCGGTTCGATCACCACCATCGGCACCTCGACCAACCTGCTGGTGGTGTCGGTGGCGCGCGACCTCGGCGTGCGGCCCTTCGCCATGTTCGACTTCGCGCTGCCGCTGGCCATCGTCGGGCTGGGCGGCATCGTCTTCCTCTGGCTGGTGGCGCCGCGCCTGCTGCCCAAGCGCGCCTCGCCGATCAGCGATCGCACCGAGCGCGTCTACAGCGCGGTCCTGTACGTGGAGGAAGACAGCAAGATCGCCGGCAAGACGCTCGCGGAGGCGCGCAAGATCGCCGGCGGTCACCTGCGCCTGATGGACGTGCGCCGCGGCAAGGGCGTGACCCTGTCGCGCCTGCCGACCCTCACGCTGGTGGCGGGCGACCGGCTGCACGTGGTCGACACGCCGGATCGCCTGAAGGAGCTCGAAAGCCTGTTCGGCGCCGCCATGCACGACCTTGAGCTCGATCCCGAGGAGGCGGCGAAGGAGGCGCGCAAGAAGGAGAGCAACGAGGCGCCCGCCGTCGCGGAACCCGACCAGGCGGCCAAGCCCCCGCCGTCGAAGCCCTCGACGGTGCCAACGCATGCCGACGCGGATGCCGAGACGCTGCGCAAGGCGGAGAAGAAGGTCGCGCGGCGCGTCGCCGCCGCGGCTGCGGCCGAGGAGCGCGCCGAGGACGGCACCGCGAAGGAGGCCGAGGTCGCGAAGGAAGCGAAGGAAGAGGAGAAGCCCGTCGCCGCGAAGGCGCCGCCGCAGCAGCGCCTCATCGAGGTGGTGGTGACCGAGGACTCGCCGCTGAACAATTCCACCGTCAAGCTGGCGCGCGTCGCGGACGAGTACGGCATGTTCGTGCTCGCCATCCATCGCGGGCAGATGCAGCACGAGGTGCGCCGCAACGAACTCGGCGACGTCATGCTGCGCACCGGCGACGTGCTGCTGATGCAGGGCGAAGTCACGGACATCGGCCGGTTGAAATCCGACCCCCGCTTCCTGGTGCTCGATTCGGTCGTCGATCTGCCCGACACCAAGCGCGCGCCGCTCGCGCTCGGCATCATGGCCGGCGTGGTCGTCGCCGCGGCCGCCGGCCTGATTCCGATCGGCGTCGCGGCGCTCGGCGGCATCGTGCTGATGCTGGTCACCGGCTGCCTGAACTGGCAGCAGGCGGTCAAGGGCCTGAGCGTGCAGGTGGTGATGATCATCGTCACCAGCCTGGCGCTTGGCACCGCCCTGATCACCACCGGCGGTGCGGACTACGTGGCGCGGCTGTTCGTCGTTGCAAGCGCCGGCCTGTCGCCGACGATGATGCTCGCCGGCCTGATGCTGCTGATGGCGGGGATGACCAACATCCTGTCCAACAACGCGGCCGGCATCATCGGCACGCCGATCGCGATCGGCATCGCCAAGCAGCTCAGCCTCGCGCCAGAACCCTTCGTGGTGGCGATCATCGCCGGGGTGAACCTGAGTTTCGCCACGCCCATGGCCTACCAGACCAACCTGCTGGTGATGCATGCGGGCGGCTACCGGTTCATGGATTTCGTGCGCGTCGGCGTGCCGCTGATGCTGCTGATGCTCGCCGGCTACGCCGTCGTCATTCCGCGCTTCTTCCCGTTCTGAACGCCGCCCGGGCCGGCGATCCGGCGACAACACGTGCCGGCCACTAGAATATCGCCATGAAACGCATCCTGACCGCCCTCCTCCTCTCCTGCGCCCTCGTGGGCGGCGCCCGGGCGCAGGACGAAGCGGCCTGGACCGCGGCGCTCGAGGCCGGCACGGCGGCGTACCGCCGCGGCGGCTACGAGGAAGCCACGCGCCACTTCGAAACCGCGCTGCTGCGCGCCGAGGCCTTCGGCGCGAACAACGCGCGGGTGGCCACCAGCCTGGCGTGGCTGACCGAGATGTACCGCGTGCAGCGGCGCTACATCGACGCGGAGCGCCTGATCCGGCGCGCGATCCAGATCGACGAGCAGACCCACGGTCCCGAGCATGCCGACGTGGCGATGAGCCTGAACAGCCTGGCCCTGCTGTTCCACAGCCAGGGCCGGTTGTCGGAAGTCGAGGCGCCGCTGACGCGCGCGCTGCTCATCTTCCAGAAGGTCCTCGGGCCCGAACACCCGCGCGTGGCGACAAACCTGCACAACCTCGGCGCCCTGTACCGCTCGATGGGGCGGGACGCCGACGCAGTGCCCCTGTACCGGCGCGCGCTCGAACTGCGCCAAAAGGCGCTGGGGGCGGCGCATCGCGACACCACGCTCAGCCGGGATGCGCTTGCGGCCACCGAACTCGCGCTGCGCGCGACCCCCGCGCCGGCGCCGCGCGTTGTCGCCCCGTCCACGGTGGCCGCTTCACGGGCGGCGCCTGCGCCCTCGCCGCCTGCGGCCTCGGCCGCCGTGATCGAAGTGGCAAAGCCCAGGCCGACCGCCCCCCCGCCGGCCGCGGCGACGCTTGCCGCACCGGCACCGGTGACGCCGGCACCCGTGCAGGTTGCGCCGGCCCCTGCACCGGCGCCGGCGCCGGCCGCGACGACGGCCCCTGCCGCACCGGCGCCGATCACGCCTGCGACGATCGTCGAGTCGCCGCGCCCGGCACCGATCGTGGTGGAATCCTCGACGCCTGCCGCCCCTGCGGCGCCCGCTGCCCCGGCCGCGCCCGCGCGCCCCCCGGGGCCGACGCGCGACATCATCATCGCCCCGACGCCCGCGGTGACCGCGCCGGCGCCGGCCGCGCCCGTGACGATCGCCGCGGCAGCGGCCGCCACACCCGCCGCGACTCGTTCGGTTCCCGCGGCGCCGGCCGCAGCCTCACCGGCACCGCCCGCGGCCGTCGCCGCCGTTGCGCCCGCCAGCGTCGCCACTGCCCCGCGCCCGGCGGTGCAGACGCATCGTTCGAGCCTCGCCATGCACCTCGGCCTGCTCGCAGCCAGTGGCGCGCGCGGAGCGAACGCGCAGACCGCCTTCGAGCTCATGCAGCAGGCGCGCAACCGCCGTGCCACGGCGGCGCCCCAGCGCGCCGCCGAGCGCATGGCCGGCAGCGACGAGGCCCTCGGCGGCGCGGTGCGCGCACGCAAGGAACTGCTGGCGCGCTGGCATGAACTGGACCGCGCCCTGGTGGCCGCGTCGCTGCGGCTCGCCGGCGGCGATGCGCAGCGCCTGCGCGACGAACTCGCCGGTGTGGATCGCGAGATCGCGGCGCAGGAAGCCGTGATTGCGCGCCACCTGCCGCGCTGGCTGGAGCATTTCAGTCCCGCGCCGCTGAGCATCGGCACCGTCCAGGCGCTGCTCGCACCCGAGGAAGCCCTGCTCAGCTACCTCGTCGACGATGGCGCCACCTATGTCGTGGCCCTGCGCCGGGACAACATCGCCTTTGCCAGCCTCGACATCGGTCGCGCCGAACTCGGCACCCTGGTGCGCCGC
>DATCYZ010000014.1:0-2261 GCA_036526195.1 Burkholderiales bacterium | reverse complement strand
GCGCCGGGCAGCGCGCAAACGACCCGAATGGCATGATGCGCGGCGTCGCCAAGCGCCTGACCGATCGCGAGATCAAGGCGCTCGCCGAGTACGTCGCCGGTCTGCGCTGACGACCGGCGCGCCCGGGCCGGACGAAAAGGGGTGGACCGCTGTGTCCATCCCTTTTTTCGTTGGGCGGCCGGGGCGCGCGGTCCCGGAGTGGTGGAATAAACCGACGCGCGCGCCTGTTGGCTGAACGATGGGGACTCCGGATTCTTCGAACCAGCCGCACGGCGCCGCGCAGGTGTCCGCCCGCGTCTGGGATCTGCCGGTGCGCCTGTTCCACTGGACGCTGGTCGCGCTGCTCGCCTTCCAGTTGTTCAGCGGCAAGACCGGCGGCAACTGGATGCAGTGGCACGGGTACGCCGGCTACACCATCCTCGCGCTGGTGCTGTTCCGCATCCTGTGGGGGTTCGCCGGCAGTACCACGGCGCGCTTTTCGAGTTTTCTGGCGGGCCCTGCGCGCGCGGTGGAATTCCTGCGGCGCCTGGTGCGCCGTGAGCCGGTGGCGCACGCCTCGCACAATCCGCTCGGCGGCTGGATGGTGGTGGTCCTGCTCGCGGCGCTGCTCGTGCAGGCGGGCACCGGGCTGTTCGCCAACGACGACATCGCGACCGAAGGCCCGCTGGCCCGGCACATCAGCAAGGATCTGTCGGATCGTCTGACCACGATCCACTACTGGAACCTGAACTTCATCCTTGCGCTGGTCGCGGCGCATGTCGCCGCGGTGCTGTTCCACTGGCGCGTGCTCAAGGAGAACCTGATTGGCGCGATGTTCACCGGCGACAAGCTGCTGCCGGCGGACCTCGCGCGCGAAGTTGCGGCGGCGCGCACCGCGAGTTCCTGGCGTGCGCTGGCGCTGGTCGCGGTGGCGGCTGCCGCCGTTTATGTGATTGTCAAACCCGTGGTCTGAGGAGAATCGAATGAAAAGAATCGCAATGCTGTGCACCGCTGCCGCGCTGGGGGTGACGCTGTCGGCGGGCGCCCTCGCGCAGGCGAAACCCGAGCGACTGGTTGATCAACGCCAGGCGGGCATGAACCTGATCGGCTGGTACTTCGGCCCGATCGGCGCGATGGTGCAGGACAAGATGCCGTATGACGCCAACGTGGTGAAGCGCAACGCCGGTTATTTGGCGACGCTGTCGATGATGCCGATCGAAGGCTTCCAGGCGAGCACCAAGGATGTGAAGAGCGATGCCAAGCCCGAGGTCTGGAGCGACCACGACACCTTCAAATCGCGCATGAAGGACATGCAGGACGCGATCGCGAAACTCAACACCGTCGCACAGGCGGGTGCCGACAAGGACGCAGTCAAGGCGGCGTTCGGCGGTGCTGGCAAGGCGTGCAAGGCCTGCCACGACGATTTCCGGGTCAAGAAGTAACCCGCGGTCGGCGGGGTGCCGGCGCCTGCCGCACCCCACCGCACCCCGGTGTGCCGGGGCTATGATGCGGCGATGGAACGAGCTGGCGTGAACCGGGCGTGAGCAATCGGGCGCAGATCATCGCCTACATTCCGCGCCTGCGGCGCTATGCACGCGCGCTGGTCGGCGATCGCGTGGCGGCCGACGACCTCGTGCAGGACACGCTTGAACGCGCGCTGGTGAAATTCCACCTGTGGAAGCCCGGCTCGGACCTGCGCGCCTGGCTGTTCACGATCATGCACAACGTCAACGTCAACCAGTTGCGCGCGCGGCGCGAACTGTCGACGCTCGACGACGAGATTCTCGATCTGCCGGCGGCCGATGCCGCCGACGCGGGCGTTCGCGGACGCGACCTGGAGCGCGCCCTGTTGTTGCTGCCGGTCGGCCAGCGCGAGGTGCTGCTGCTGGTGACGCTGGAGGACATGAGCTACCAGGACGTCGCAGATCTGCTCGGCATCCCGATCGGCACGGTGATGTCGCGCCTGTCGCGCGCACGTGAAAAAGTTCGTGCGGGCATGGAAGGTTCGACGGTCTCCGGACGTTTGCAGGTCATCAAGTAGACGCCATGACGCAGCCCCCCATCACCGACGCGCAGTTGCAGGCCTGGATCGACGGGCAGCTCGACGCCGACGCCACCCGGGCGCTCGAGGCGTGGCTCGCTGATCGCCCCGAGGAGGCGGCGCGCGGGGCGGCGCTGCGCGCGCAACGCGACGCGCTGCGCGCGCATTTCCTGCCGGTGCTCGACGAGAGCATTCCGGAAACGATGCTTCGCGCCACTGGTCATCCGCAACGCCGGTGGTG
>DATCYZ010000013.1:0-3551 GCA_036526195.1 Burkholderiales bacterium | reverse complement strand
CATCGCGCGGTCGATGGCCCCGAGCGCGGTGAGCCGCTCGATGTCCTCGTAGGCCCAATGATGCAGCGGCAGGTTGACCGAGGCCTGCGCCTCGGTGCGCATCAGCAGCCCCGCCGCCAGCGCCAGGGCGATCCGCCATCGTTTCATCGCCGGGCTCCTCCTCGCCACGGGTGCGGCCGTAAACAATTGTCACTCCCGTCCCCGCGCAGCCGTGGGATTCCCCTTCGGGCAGTAGTATGGTCCCATAGCTTGGTTGGCGCCCCCTGGACCCATGCTCTCCGCCGCGCTTGCCGCTCTTCTAACCTCCTTCGCCGTCTGCTGGGGGTTGCTCGCCTCGCGCCGCGCCCACGAGAAGCTCTCGATGGACGACACGATCCCCGGCCTGCACAAGGTCCACCGCACCCCGGTCCCGCGCATCGGCGGCTTCGGCATCGTGGCGGGGGCTATCGTCGGCGCGGCGATGCTCGATCGGACGGAAGCGAACTGGATGCTGCTTTTCCTCCTTGCCGCCCTCCCCGCTTTCGCAGGCGGCCTCCTCGAGGACCTGACGAGGAAAGTCACGCCCTACAGCCGGCTCCTCTTCTCCTTCGGCGCCGCCGCCACGGCCTACTTCCTGGTCGACGCGCGCATCACCGACCTCGACCTGCCGTACGACGATTACCTGTTCGACTACCAGGTCTTCGCCTTCGGCTTCACGCTCTTCGCCATCGGCGGCTTCGCGCACGCGACCAACATCATCGACGGCGTGAACGGGCTGTCGGGCTCCATCGCCACCGTGATCCTCGCCGCGATCGCCGTGGTGGCGTGGCAAACCGGCGACGAGCGCGTCCTGTGCGCCGCGCTCGTCGTGATGGGTGCGGCCCTCGGCTTTCTGGTGTGGAACTTCCCCAGGGGCGTGATCTTCGCCGGCGACGGCGGTGCCTACTTCCTCGGCTTCGCCGTCGCCACGCTCGCCGTGCTCCTCGTGCACCGCAACTCCGAAGTCTCGCCCTGGTTCGCGCTGCTCGCGCTTTGGTACCCGGTGTGGGAGACGGTCTACTCGATGTACCGCCGCCGGGTCCGCGGCCGCTCGACCGTCGACCCCGACGGCCTTCATCTGCACACCCTGGTCTACCGCCGCGTCGTGAAGCTGCGTGCCCGCCCGATGGCGCGGGGCGCCGTGACCACCCTGTGCCTCCTCGCCCTCAACATGCTCACCGTCGTGCCGGCGGTCCTGTTCTGGGACGAGACCAGGATCCTGCAGGCCTACGCCGCGGGGTTCGTGCTGATTTACCTGTGGGTCTACCTGCGCATCGCCCGGTTCGGGCTGCCGCTGGGGCAATTCCTCGGCGGCAGGGCCAGGAAAGCGGGCGCGCAGGGACTTACCGAGGACCCGGGCCGAACTCTGTAGAATGAGGCTAACCAGCCGGGCCGGGGCCCGGCAAACGAAGAAAGCAGGGAGGCACGCATGACCCAGGTCCGCAGCATCCTCAGCGTCTTCGCGGCCGCGGCGCTCCTCGCGAGCGCGCAGGCCTTCGCCGCAGGCACCATCATCGACATGAAGGGTGACGTGCGCGTCGGCAACAACCCCGCACTGCCGCAGCAGAAGATCGTCTCCGGCTCGACCATCACCACGGGCATCGGCGCGCAGGCGATCCTGAAGCTGGACGACCAGCAGCAGATTGTGCTGAACGAAAACACCACCTTCAGGATTGCCGACTTCCGCTACCGCGCCGCCGAGCCGCGCGGCGACCGCGCTGTGTTCGACATCCTGCGCGGTGCGCTGCGGTTCATCACCGGCGTGGTCGGCGCGCGCAACCCCGCCGTGGTGCAGGTGCGCTTCCCGCAGGCCACCATCAAGATCCGCGGCACCGACTTCATGGTCGCCCTGGTGAACCCGGCCTACGTCAACGTCATCTCCGGCGCGGTGAGCGCGACCAACGGCGGCGGCACGGTCGTCTTCGCCCAGGGCTCGATCGGCTCGATCGCGAGCGCCTCGTCGCTGGCGGTGCCGACTTCCCCGTCCGCCCTGCCCGCGGCAGCCGGCAGCGCCTTTGCCAACCTCGCCGCAGCCCAGGTGGCGGCGGCGGTCACGCCTGCAGCGGCGAGCAGCGCCGCCGCGGGCGCGGCCACGGGCGCCCCGGCGGCCCCGGCCGCGGGCGTAGGCGCATGGGTGACCATCGGCGTTGCCGCGGCGGTCATCGCTACGGCCGTGAACGAAGGCGGCGAGACGACGACGCACCATTGAGGTCTGGACCGGGCACCCACCCCGGGCGAGGCCTGCCCGCGTACTGAAAAGATGGGGACGCCTTTTCTGCCCCTAATGCGCCGCACGCTCTTCGTTCTCGCCGCAGCCGGGCTCGTCACCGCCACCCAGCAGGTGCAGGCGGACGCCGAGGTCGTGTACCTGAATGGCAACGTGCGCAGCGATCGCGGCCCCGTTGCGCAGGGCCAGCGCGTCTCGCCCGGTACCACCATCACCACCGGGCCCGGCGCGCAGGCCGACCTGCACTTCTCCGATCGGCAGCGGGTCTTGCTGGGCGAAAACACCACGTTCAGGATCGCAGCCTTCAACTACGTCCCGCGTGAGCCTCAGGCCGACCGTGCGAGCTTCCAGCTCCTGCGCGGATCGGTGCGCCTGGCCAGCGGCGCGGCCGGCTCGAGAAGTCCCGGCGTCGTGGCGCTGCAGATCCCGCAGGCCACGCTGAGCCCGCGCGGCACCGATTTCATGGTCGCCCTGGTAAACCCGGCCTACCTCAAGGTGCTGCAGGGGGCCGTCGCGGTGACCAACGGCGGCGGCACGGTCGTTTTCGGCGCGAACTCGGCGGCCAGGGTTGCCTCGGGCTCGGCCGTGGCGCAACCCGTCTTCGTCGCCGCGCTGCCGTCCGCCGCAAGCAATCCTTTCTACAGCCTTGCCGCGGCGCCCATGAGGGCGCCCGCGGTGCAGGCAACGGCTTCGAGCACAGCGAGCGCCGCGGGCAGTGCAGTGTCCCCGCCGGCAGCCGGCATTGCCAAGGCGCCAGCGACGCAAGCTGCGGCTTCCGGCGCCGCGGGCGCTGTGGCCCCCGCGAGCACCGCGGCGTCCCCGTCGGCAGCCAGCATCGGCAAGTCGGCCCTTTGGGGCGCGTGGGCCGCGCTGCTCGTCGGCGCCCTGGCAAGCGACAGCGTCTCGTCGCACAGCACCACGTCGCACCCGTGAGCCGAGGCGAGCCTGGCGAGGCCCCCGCGCGGGGCCTTTTATTTTTTGGGCGTTAGATTTTGGGTATGCGGCGGCTTTTTTTGCTTTTGCTTCTGATTCCCGGGCAGCCGGCCCAGGCGACTGAACCGCCAGCGTTACCCTCCGCCACCGGCCAGACCGGCCTCGTCAGCATGCCCGATGCGCGCCTCGCCCCGGACGGCACCTGGCGCACCGGCTATTCGTTCCTCAGGCCCTACCACGCGATCTGGTCGAGCCTCACGGCGATGCCGTGGCTCGAAGGGTCGTTCCGCTATACACGCGTCCAGTACGTCGAGGGCTTTCCTGGCCGCCCCGGTACCGACTACGGCGACTACAAGGACAAGTCCTTCGACGC
>DATCYZ010000012.1:0-12816 GCA_036526195.1 Burkholderiales bacterium | reverse complement strand
CGCGAATGCGACCGGACAACCCGCCATGGCGGTGCCGACGTATTGGACCGCGGAGGGATTGCCCGTCGGCAACCAGTACATCGGGCGTTTCGGCGACGAGGCGACGCTGTTCCGCCTGGCGGCGCAGATCGAGGCCGCGCGTCCATGGACGCGGCGGCACCCGCCGGTGTGGGCGGGCTGACGCGAAGCTACAGCCCGCGGATGTCGCCCTGCGCCTTGAGGCGGCGCAGCGCCGAGCGGAAGGCCTGAAGTGTCTGCGCCACCTCCTGCGGCCCATGCGTCGCCGAGACCATGCCGCCGGGACCGCCCATGATGTCGACGCCCTCGGTGAGCAGCGCAAGGCGCAGCCGGTTGATCAGGTGCGGATCTCGTGCGCCCTTGATGCCCTCGAAGCCGAGCGCCACCGGATCGAAGCTCGCGGGGTCGATAGGCAGGCCCTTCGGGTTGGGGAATATGATGAATACCGAGGACTCGCCGTACACGCCCCAGGGCACGCCTTCCTCGACCAGGAGCTTACGCAGGCCCTGGCGCAGCGCCTCGGCGCTCGCCTCGGCGCGCGCGCAGGCGTCGCTCGCCTCGACCAGGCCGAGAGCCGCGACCGCGGCAGCCGCGCAAAGCGGGTTGGCGTTGAAGGTGCCCTGATGGCCGATCTTCTCGCGCCCGGCCGACTTCGCGGCCGCGGCATCGAGCTGCTCCATGATGGCGCGCGCACCGGCCACCGCGCCGCCGGGCAGTCCCCCGGCCAGGATCTTGGCGAGTACGCTCAGGTCGGGGGTGATGTCGTAGCGCGCCTGCGCGCCGCCGCGCGACCAGCGAAATCCCGTGATCACCTCGTCGAAGATCAGGACGATGCCGCGCTGCCGGGTGAGCCCGCGCAGAGTGGCGAGCAGCCCCGCCGGCAGCGGCACCTGGCCCCAGGAGGCGCCCGAGGGCTCGATGATTACCGCCGCGATGTCGTCGCGCGTGCCGAGCGTATCCGCCAGCCCGGAAAGGTCGTCGGCAGGCAGGACGATCGACTGCTCGAGCGCCGCCGGTGCGATGCCGGCGGGCGTCGAGCCGTCGAAATGCGACATCGCGCCCGCAACCACCTGGTCGTGCCAGCCGTGGAAGTGGCCCACGAAGCGCACGATCTTCGGCTTGCCGGTGAATGCGCGCGCCAGGCGCAGCGCGAGCTGCGAGGCCTCGGTGCCGGAGGCGGTGAAGCGCACGCGCTCGGCGGACGGAATCAGACGCTGGACCAGTTCGGCCCACTGCACCTCCAAGGCGTGCGAGGCGCCCCAGTGCGTGCCGAGCGGCATCTGGCGCTGCACCGCTTCGACCACCGCCGGGTGCGAGTGGCCGAGCAGCAGCGCGCCATGGCCGCCGAAGTAATCGACGTACTCGTTGCCGTCGACGTCCCATTTGCGCGGACCCTGCGCGCGGGCCGCGCAGACCGGGTAGGGCAGCGTGGCGCGCGAGTCGTGCGTCAGGCCGGCGGGGATCGCCGCGCAGGCTCGCGCGAACAGCCGCGCCGAGCCCGGCGTACGCGCCCGGAAATCCTCCTCGATGCTGCCGAGCACGGGTTTCGCCCTGTTCATCGTTGCGCTCCCGTTACTTCTTGGGCCGCCAGCACCTCGGGGTTCACCACCGTCGCCGGACCGAGCCTGCCATCGAGACCGGCGAGCGCATTGGTTGCACACGCGAGCGCCGTGCGCTCGAATGCCGTGTCGATGTAGGCGGCGGTGTGCGGAGTCAGCACGACGTCGTCGCGCGAGAGCAGCGGATGCCCGGCGCGCGGGGGCTCGCGCTCGAGCACGTCGAGGCCCGCACCTGCGATGCGACCTTCCGCCAGCGCGCGGACGAGCGCGGCTTCGTCGATGACCGGCCCGCGCGCGACGTTGACGATGAAGGTGCCCGGCTTCATGCGCGCTAAGGCCGCGGCGTCGATCAGGCCGCGCGTCGCGGGGCCGAGGGCGCAGGCGAGCACCACGAAGTCCGCCTCGCGCAGGCCATCGGCAAGCGAAGCGGCGTGCACGAAGCCGTCGCGCGTCACCGCGTCGCTCGGCACGTGCGGATCGACCACCACGATCCGCATTTCGAAGGCCGCCGCGAGGCGCGCGACCTCGCGGCCGATGCGGCCGTAGCCGACCACCACAGCGCTGCGGCCGGCAAGCTCGATGGCCCCGAAGCCGCGCGGCCAGGCGCCGCCCTTCACCGCGCGCTCGAGCGCGGGACCGCGCTTGGCGAGCGCGAGCATGAGATAGAGGGCGTGCTCGGCGACCGTGCGCGCGTTGGCCGCGCCCGTCGTGGCGAGCGGAATGCGGCGCCGCGTCAGCGCCTGCACGTCGATGTTGTCATAGCCGGCGCCCATGCGGCACGCAACTCGCAGTCGCGCCGCGCGCTCGATCAGCGCAGCCGGCAGCGCGGGCTGCTCCATCACCATGATTACGCCGTCGGCTTGCGGCAGCGCGAGCGCGAGCTCGGCATCCGAGGGCTCCGGCAGCACGAGCAGGCGCACCTCGGGGCGTTCGGCGAGCTTGCGCATGCCCGCCTGCGGCAGGGTCTCGGTCAGCACAAGGGTCGCCCGCAGCGACTGCCGCGAGGCCGGACGGGGCGGAGCATTCTGGGACATAGGCGAGCGGCCACTATACCTTCGCGCGCGCGATCCCTGTCACGCGTCCCTTGCGGAAGGGCCTTGGCTGGGCTATTTTGCCCTCAGCGATCCGGTCATCCCCCCTCTCTCTCGTCACAGGAGCGCACCATGTTGCATCGTCTGCTGAGCGGCGTTTTTCTGGGTACCGCGGTTTCGTTCGGCGCAGTGGCGCAGGACCTGCAAAAGCTGCACTTCAAGGCGATCGGCCTGAACGGGCCGACCGTCGCCTCGATGGTCGACGAGGTGCCGTTCTGGCGCGAGACGATGCCCAAGGCGTCGAATGGCGCGATCACCACGGACATCACGCCGCTCGACCAGATGGGCATCGACGACAAGACGATGCTGCGCCTGCTGCGGCTCGGAGTGATGGACTTCGCCGGCATGGACATCTCGAAGATGGCGGGCGACGATCCGCGCTTCGAAGGCTGCGACCTGGCCGGGCTGACGCTCAGCACCGATCGCGCGCGCGCCGCGTGCGAGGCGTACCGCGAGGTGATCGACCGCCAGATGCAGAAGAACTGGAACGCCAAGCTGCTCGCCTTCGGCGGCAACCCGCCGCAGGTGTTCTGGTGCCGCGGCATGATCGGCGGCCTGGCCGACCTGAAGGGCAAGAAGATCCGCGTGTTCAACAACACGATGCGCGATTTCCTGGCCGGCGTGCCGGCGACCGCGGTCAGCATGGCCTTCGCCGAGGTCGTGCCGGCGCTCAACAACGGCGTGGTCGATTGCGCGGTGACCGGCAGCCTGTCGGGCAATACTGCCGGCTGGCCCGAAGTCGCCAAGTCGCTCTACCCGATGTCGCTCGGCTGGAGCATCAACGTGCTGGCGGTCAACCTCAACACCTGGAAGCGCATCGACGCGCCCACGCAGGCGTTCATGCTGGCGCAGTTCAAGCAGTACGAGGACAAGATGTGGCGCACGCTGAAGCAGGCCACCGACGAGGCGGACAACTGCAACACCAGCAGGCAGCCCTGCACCCTGGGCAAGATGGCCAATCTCACGATCGTGCCGGTGAAGCCCTCGGAGGCCGTGGAGCACAAGAAGCTCGTGGAAAACGCGGTGCTCCCCGGTTGGGCGAAGCGCTGCGGCGTCGAATGCGCCAAGGAATGGAACGCCACAGTGGGCAAGGCGCTTGGCCTGTCCATCGCGCTGAACTGATCCTGTAGTTCGAGCCGCGCCGCGCGCTGCCGCATGAGCGCGGCGGCGCTGCGGGTCGCTTGCCCCCGCGCGGCGCGCCGGGGCCGCGCGATCCGGGCGTCGGGGGGAGGAGACCATGGAAGCCTTGATGCGGGGTGCCCACCGGGCGACGCGCTGGTGTACCTGGTTCGGCGGCGCGCTGATCCTGCTCGCCGCGTTCCTGATCGGTATCGACGTCGTGCTGCGCAAGTTCTTCAGCACCTCGATCGGCGGCGCCGACGAGCTGGCGGGCTATGCGCTGGCGATCGCCACGGCATGGTCGCTGGCTGCCGCGCTGCTCGCGCGGGCGCACATCCGCATCGATTCCTTGTACGGGCTGCTGCCGCTGCGCCTGCGGCTGCTGCTCGACTTCCTCGGCTTGGCGCTGTTCATCGGCTACTTCGGCCTGATCGCGCGCCACGGCTGGAACGTGGTGCTGCAGTCGTGGCACGCCGGCTCGCGCAGCCAATCGGCGCTGCAGATTCCGACCGTGATCCCGCAGGCAATCTGGATCCTCGGCCTCGCGCTGTTCGTGATCATCGGCGCGCTGCTGTTCGCGCACGCGCTCCGCCTGGTGCTGCGTGGCCGCAGCGGCGAGGCAACGCGCGCGGTCAGCACGCGCTCAACGCAGGAGGACGTCGCCGAGGAAGTGCGTGACGTCGAGGCGCGCCGCTCGCTCGAGTCGGGCCTACGATGATCTGGACCGCGGTCGGCATACTGCTGGTGGTCCTGGCGCTGGCGGTGCCGGTGGCGGCGGGGCTCGGCGTGCTCGGCCTGGCGCTCTCGGAGATCTACTCGAAGCTGCCGTTGACCCTCGCCATCGGCGAGATGTCGTGGGCCACGTCGAACAACTTCCTGCTGGTGGCGATCCCGTTCTTCGTGCTGCTCGGCGAAATTCTGCTGCGCTCGGGCATTGCCGAGCGCATGTACAACGCGCTGGTGCTGTGGGTGCCGTGGCTGCCGGGCGGGCTGATGCACTCCAACATCGCCGCCTGCGCCATGTTCGCCTCGACGTCCGGTTCGAGTGTCGCCACCGCCGCCACCATCGGCACCGTGGCGATGGGCGAGATCCGCAAGCACGGCTATTCCGAGCGCTTGTTCCTCGGCACCATTGCCGCGGGCGGCACGCTCGGCATCCTCATTCCGCCGTCGATCAACATGATCGTGTACGGGGTGCTGACCGACTCCTCGATTCCCCAGCTGTACCTCGCCGGCATCATCCCGGGGCTGGTCCTCGCCACCCTGTTTAGCCTAACAATCCTGGTCATCTGCCTGATCTGGCCGCAGCTCGGCGGCCGACGCACCGGCGCCACCTGGACACAGCGCATTCGCGCGCTGCCCGATCTGCTGCCGCCGCTGGTGATCTTCCTCGCGGTGATCGGCTCGATCTATGCCGGTTGGGCCACCGCTACCGAATCTGCGGCGCTCGGGGTGATCGCCGCGCTCGCCGTGGCCGCCTTGCGCCGCAAGCTGACGCTGCGCATGCTGGGGCAGGCCTTCGAGGGCACGATGCGCACCAGCGCGATGATCATGGCGATCCTGATCGCAGCCTACTTCCTCAACTTCGTCATCACTTCGATCGGGCTCACCACGCAGGTGAACCGCTACGTCACGCAGCTCGGGCTGACGCCGGCGCAGCTTTTCGTGGCGGTAGTGGTGTTCTACTTGGTGCTGGGCATGTTCATGGAGACGCTGTCGATGATGGTGGCCACGGTACCGATCGTTGCGCCGATCATGATCAAGGCGGGGTTCGACCCGGTGTGGTTCGGCGTGCTGATCGTGATCCTGTTGGAGACGGCGATGATCACGCCGCCGGTCGGCATCAACCTGTACGTGGTGCAGGGGCTGCGCTCGCGCGGTCGCATCGACGACGTGATCGTCGGCGCGGCACCGTTCGTGCTGACCATGCTGCTGATGATTGCCGCGCTGTGGTTCTGGCCGGCGCTCGCGCTGTGGATCCCGGGGCTGGTGCGGGGCTGACGGGCGCGCCGGCCGGCCGCGCGGGTCGTTACGCGCCGAGCTCGATGATGATATTGCCGCCCGCGTCGAGGCTGGCGCGCGCGCCGGGCGGAATCACGCAGGTGGCGTCGTACTCCTCGATGATCAGCGGGCCGGGGCGCGGCGCGGACAGGTCCGAGCGCCGCAGGATCGGCGATTTCACCCAGCCGAGCTCGCTGCCGAAATAGGCCGAACGCGGTGCCGCGGCCGCGGGCTCGGCACGGCTCGGACGCACGCGCTGCGGCACGCCGGCGTCCTCGCGCACGCCCAGGCCGACCACCTGGATCGACACCAGCTCGACCGGCTCGTCGGCGCTCGCGCGATGGCCGTAGGTCTTCTCGTGCTCCTGGCCGAAAGCCTCTTCGAGGTACGCTGCCATGGCCGCGTCGAGCGGGCCATCGGGCACCGGCACGGTCAGATCGAAGCTCTGGCCGTGATAGTGCAGCGCGGCCGAGCGGCGCAGCCGCGCCCTGGCGCCGCTGAAGCCCTCGGCGGCGAGCTGCGCCAGGGCCTGCTCGGCGAGCGCGTTCCAGGCGCGCTGCACCTCGTCGAGCTCGGCACTGCGCAGCAGCCGCCGCAGGGTGCGCGAGTAGTGGTGCTCGACGTCGGCGTACAGCAGGCCGAAGGATGAGAACAGGCCCGCCGAGGGCGGCACGACGATGCGCTTCATGCCCAGCGCCGCCGCCATGCCGCAGGCGAACAGCGGCCCGTTGCCGCCGAAGGCGAACAGCGCGAACTCGCGCGGGTCGCGCCCGCGCTCGGTCGAGACGGCCTTGATGGCGCGGATCATGTTGGAGGCGGCGATCTGGTGCGCGCCAAAGGCCGCCTGCTCGATGCTCATGCCGAGCGCGTCGGCGATCTCGCGCTGGAACACGAGCCGCGCGCGGTCGGCATTCAGCTTCAGCGCACCGCCCACCAGGTGCGTCGGATTGATGTAGCCCAGCAGCACGTTGGCATCGGTCACGGTGGGCACCGTGCCGCCCTTGTCGTAGCACACCGGGCCGGGCAGAGCGCCGGCGCTCTCCGGGCCGATCTGCAGCGCGCCGCCGCGGTCGATCCAGACGTGCGAGCCGCCGCCGGCGCCCACTTCGGCCAGATCGATGGCCGGGACCTTGAGCGTATAGCCGGCGCCGGTAAGCAGACGCGAGCCGATCATGATGCCCGCGCCCACCGAATACTCGGCGGTGCGCAGCACCTCGCCGTCCTCGACCATCGAGGTCTTGGCCGTGGTGCCGCCCATATCGAAGGTAATCAATTTGCCCACGCGGCCGGCGCGCGCCAGCGCCTGCGCGCCGACCACGCCGCCGGCGGGACCCGATTCGATGATGTTCATCGGCCGCTCGGCGGCGGCCGCGTCGGTGGTCAGCCCGCCGTTGGATTGCATCAGCAGCAGGCCGGCCTCGATGCCCGCCTCGTCGAGACCCTTGCGCAGCGCGCGCAGGTAGCGCGCCACGATCGGGATGACGTAGGCGTTGACGACGGTGGTCGAGGTGCGCTCGTATTCCTTGATCTCGGGCAGCACCTCGCTGGAGATGCTGGTCGGCAGGCCGGGCGCCTTGCGCCGGATGATCTCGGCGATCCGCTGCTCGTGCACGGGGTTGGTGAAGGAGTGCAGCAGGCACACCGCGATCGCCTCGACTTTCTCGGCGAGCAGTGCGTCGACCACCCTTTCGGCCTCGCCGGCGTCGAGCGCGCGCTCGATCCTGCCGCGCGCGTCGATGCGCTCGTCGACCACTTTTCGCAGGTAGCGCTCCACCAGCGGCGCGGGCTTGCTCCAGCCGATGTCGTAGAGCCGCGGCATGCGCAGCGTGCGGATCTCGAGCACGTCGCGAAAGCCGCGCGTGGTGATCAGCCCGACGCGCGCGCCCTTGTGCTCGAGGATCGCATTCGAGGCGACCGTGGTGCCGTGGCGGATCTCCTCGACCAGATTGCCCCGCAGCCCGGCCTCGGCGAACACCTCGCCAAGTCCTTCGACGATGGCGCGCGCGTAGTTCTCCACGCTCGAGGAGATCTTCTTGGTATGGAGGGTGCCGTCCGCGCCGAGCAGCACGATGTCGGTAAAAGTGCCGCCGATGTCGACGCCGGCGCGGTAGGTGATGATTGCGCTCATGCCCTTGCGTGGTGAGTGAGTGGAGACCCGGGGCAGGCGGTGCGCCGGGCGCAGGCGATCCGGGGCCTAGGCTTTCGACCGCGCGGCGGGCAACGGATCGTGGCGCTGCACTGCGGGCGCCTCGCGCCAGCCTCTCGCGGCGCGAATGCGGGCGCGTTCGCGCTCGGACGCGACAGCGTCGATCGCCCAGCGCTGGGTGTCGACGACCACGCCGTAATCGGCGCGCGCCTTGGCCGGGGACAGCAGCTCGTTGCGCACGTCGCGCAACACCGCGCCCGGGTCACGCTCGAGCGGATCGCCCCAGCCGCCGGCGCCGGCCAGCACGTGGCGCAGCACGTCGCCTTTGCTGACGGTCATGGTGAATTTGCCCGGCAGCGCGCGGTTCTCGGCGTCGGGGTTGAAGTAGTTTTCGGACGGCGCGCCCGGGCTGCCGCCGTACAGGCCGAAGGGCCGATGATCGCGACGGTCGGAGCGCACCTGCAGGATGCCTTCGGTTTCGAGGAAGCGGTAGTCGCGCCGGAACGGCACGCCGCCGCGGTACTTTCCGGCGCCGGCCTTGTCGGCCACGAACTCGTAGGCGAGCAGCTGGATCGGGTGCTCCAGCTCGGTGACTTCGATCGAGTGCGAGGCCATGTTGGCGAACATGTGCGAATTGCCGTCCAGGCCGTCGGCCCAGGGGCGCGCGCCCCAGGCGCCGCAGGTGAAATCCACGTACACGAAGGGCTTGCGATCGGCATAGTAGCCGCCGATCGAGATGCCGGTGTTGCCGCCGTCGCCCGCGGCCTTGACCCGCTCCGGCAGCATCATGGCGAGCGCGCCAAACATGCAGTCGGTCATGCGAAAACCGGTCAGGCCGCGCGCCGCGCACGCCGCGGGCAGCACGCCGTTGCCGACCGTGCCCGGCGGGCAGATCACCTCGATGGCGCGAAACACGCCTTCGTTGTTCGGGATGCCCTGCGGCAGCACCGATCGCACGCCGGTATAGGACGCCGCCTTGGTGAACGACAGGGTGTTGTTGATCGCGCCCTTTACTTGCGGCGCGGTGCCGGTCCAGTCGACCACCATGTGCCCGCCGCGTTTGCGCAGGGTGACGAACAGCCGGATGGGCTTGCCGTAGTCGATGCCGTCGTCGTCGATCCAGTCCTCGAAGCTCCACTCGCCGTCGGGCAGCGTCTCCAGCGCGGCGCGCGTCAGGCGCTCGGCGTAGTCGACGGTCTCGTTCATGTAGTAGCGCGTCTGCTGCGGCCCGTAACGCGCCACCAGCTCGGCGAACTGCTTCTCGGCGATGTGGCACGCGGCGAGCTGCGCCCGCAGGTCGCCGAACAACTGCACCGGCAGACGCACGTTCTTCTCGATGATCGACAGCAGGGTGTGGTTGGGCTCGCCCTTCACGTAGAGCTTGAGCGGCGGGATGCGCAGCCCCTCGGCGTAGATTTCGGTCGAGTCGGAGGCGTTGGAGCCCGCCACCCGCCCGCCGACATCGCCGTGGTGGCACACCGTGCAGGCGAAGGCAATGCGCTCGCCTTCGTGATACAGCGGCTTGAACACGAAGATGTCGGGCAGGTGCATGCCGCCGTCGAACGGGTCGTTCATGATGAACACGTCGCCCGGATGCATGTCGTCGCGGAAGTGCCGCATGATGGAGAGCATCGCCGTGGGCACCGATCCGAGGTGTCCGGGGAGCGTCAGGCCTTGTGCCACCAGCTTGCCATCGGCATCGGCGAAGCCGGTCGAATAATCCATGTTGTCCTTGAGCACGCCCGAATAGGTGGTGCGGAAGATCGTCAGCGCCATTTCGTCGGCGATCGAGAAGATGGCGTTCTTGAACAGCTCGAAGACGATCGGATCGCGGACCTCGGGCGCACTTGCAGCAGAGCCCTGCACGGAGTTGTCATTCATACACGGGTCGGAATCGTCGTAAGCTCTCGGGAGGGGCAATCTTAGCAATCGAGAGCGATTCCCGGGAGAGAGGTTCAACTATGGGGAACGGCGACATCTATGCGGCGCTCGGCGTGCGGCGCCGACTCAACGCCGCGGGCACCCTGACGCGCCTGGGCGGGAAACTGATGGCACCCGGAGTGAGCGCGGCGATGGCGGCCGCCGCGCGGCATTCGGTCGACATGGCCGAGTTGCAGGCCGCCGCCAGCCGCACCATCGAGCGCGTCACCGGCGCCGAGGCGGGGATGGTGACCTGCGGTGCGGCCGCGGCGTTGACGCTGGCCGCCGCGGCCAGCATGACGCGCTGGGACATCGCGCGCATGGCGGCGCTGCCGCACGCCGAGGCGTTCCCGCACGAGATCCTGATCCCGCGCACGCATCGTACCGGCTACGCGCACGCGCTGAGCGCCGCCGGCGCAAGGCTGGTCGACATCGGGCACAACGACCGCGGCACCGGCGCCGGCGTGCGCGGTCTCGAGGCCTGGGAGATCGAGGCAGCGATCACGCCGCTCAGCGCCGCCTTCGCGTTCTCCGGCGATCCGGAACATGTCGACGAGCTCGCGCTGGTGGTGTCGGTATGCAAGCTGCACGGCTTGCCGGTGATCGTGGATGGGGCGGCGCAGCTGCCGCCGAAGCGCAACCTGCGCCGTTTCTTCGAGCTGGGCGCCGACCTGGTGGCGTTCTCCGGCGGCAAGGCGATCGGTGGGCCGCAGGCATCGGGCATCCTGGCAGGGCGTCGCGAGCTGGTCGGCGCGGCTCTGGTGCAGCAGCTCGACATGGACGTGTCGCCGGCCACCTGGGCACCGCCCGGACTGATCGACCGCGCGGCGCTCAAGGGCGTACCGCATCACGGCCTTGGTCGTGGCTTCAAGGTCGGCAAGGAGGAGATCGTCGGCCTGCTCACCGCGCTCGAGCACTTTGCCGCGGCCGACGACGAGGCCGCCAACGGCGTACTGGAGGAAAGACTGAGGCGCATCGAGGCGCAGCTCGGCGCCCCGAAGAGTCTGCGCACCCGCGTGCTGCCGGCGCGAGAGGCCGGCCGCGTGCCGCACCTGCACCTGCAGATCGATGCAGCCGTCGCCGGGTCCGACGCGCTGGCGCTGAGCCGGCGCCTGCAGGAGGGCGACCCGCCGGTGCACCTGTCAGAGCGGCTCGCGGCGCGGGGCACCCTGATTGTCGACCTGCAGGCGTTGCCGCCAGAGGACGATGCCGCGGTGGTGGCGGCGCTGCGCCGCGTGTTCGCCCGCTGAACGCGGCGATCGAGGCCGGGTTTAATCTTCCGCAGCCCCTGGAATTATCGAAACCAGCAGGAGGAACCATGCAGATCATCGCGCAGCCGCTCACCGCCGAAGCTTTCGCACCGTTCGGTGACGTGCTGGCTCCGCCGACGGAGCCCGGGCGCATCTACTTCGAGAAGGGATTAAAGAACGGCCGCGCCGGCGCTCGGCCGAGCTTGGCGGTCACGCACGCCCGGCCGCTGGCGGCGCTCCCGCTGCGGGCGACGGTGCTGGAGCGCCACGAGTTCTCCTCGCAGAGCTTCATGCCACTGGATGTTTCGCGATGGCTCGTCGTGGTCGCCCCGTACGGGGCTGACGGCGGGCCAGACCCGTCTCGCGCGCTCGCATTCGTGGCGGGCCCCGGGCAAGGCGTGACGTATCACATGGGAACGTGGCATCATGGATTCACGGCGCTCGATCGCCCCGCGTGCTTCGCGATCTTCATGTGGCGCGACGGCACCAGCAGCGATGAGGAGTTTCGGCAGCTCGCAGCGCCGTTCACGGTCCAGGTTCCCGCCTGAGCGATCGACACAGCGAGGAGGAGATTCGTGCCCGAAAGTTCGATGAGCGGAAGATACGATCGCGACCTGGTCGGTTACGGCCCGAACCCGCCCGATCCGCGGTGGCCCGACGGTGCGCGGCTCGCGGTCAACTTGGTGATGAACTACGAGGAAGGATCGGAGCCTTCGGTGCAGGACGGGGAAGGCTATAGCGAGAACGGGCTGACCGAAACGCACAACATAGGGCAGGGCGTGAAAGGGCGCGATCTCGCCGCGGAGGGCATGTTCGAGTATGGCAGCCGCGTGGGATTCTGGCGCGTGATGCGGTTGTTTGAGGAGCGCCGGCTGCCGGCGACCGTCTTCGGTTGCGCACTCGCGCTCGAGCGCAATCGGCTGGCGGCGGACGCGATCAAGAAATCCGGCTTCGATGTGTGCAGCCACGGCTGGCGCTGGATCAAGCACTTCGAGCTTTCGCGGGAGGAAGAACGGGAGCACATCCGCAAGGCCGTTCGATCCTTCGAGCAGACCCTCGGCGAGCGACCGCTCGGCTGGTACTGCCGGTACGGCCCGAGCGTGAACACGCGCGAGCTCGTGGTCGAGGAGGGCGGCTTTCTGTACGACTCCGATACCTACAATGACGAGCTGCCGTATTGGCGGACGGTCAAGGGCAAGCCGCACCTCGTCGTGCCCTACTCGCTTACCCACAACGACGGCAAGTTCGCCGCCTGGCTCAGCAACTCGGACCAGTGGTTCGCGTTCGTGAGGGATGCGTTCGATATGCTGTACCGTGAAGGCGCCAGGCAACCGAAGATGATGTCAGTCGGGCTGCACATGCGCATGATCGGTCATCCGGCGCGCGCCGCGGCTCTGGAGCGCCTGCTCGACCATCTCATGAAGCACGAGGGCGTCTGGATTACGCGACGCGTGGACATCGCGCGGCACTGGATCAAGACGCATCCGTATCCTGGGAAGGGATTGAACGAGTAGCCGATGCCGCCCAAAGGCGGCGCAGCGAACGAAGCCGACGTCGCGGCCGCGGTTGAATGCTCGAGCGCGCCTATTCGCGCAGCTTGCGCGCCTCCTTCGCCGCCGGGCGGTTGACGCTCGCGTCGAGCCAGGCGCTGAACCTGGGAAACTTTCCGAGCAGCGCAAACTTGTTGAACCACATCGAGTAGCCCACGCTCG
>DATCYZ010000011.1:0-12273 GCA_036526195.1 Burkholderiales bacterium | reverse complement strand
CTACGGGCAGGAAGGGTACCGCCGCTTCGAGCAGCGCGCGCTGGACCGCGTGCTGCGCAGCCACGACCGCGCGGTGATCGCCGCGGGCGGCAGCCTGGTCACCGACCCGGAAGCCTGGCAGCAGTTGCGCGAGCGCTGCCGCTGCATCTGGCTGAAGGCCTCGCCCGAGGAACACATGACGCGCGTGGTGGCGCAAGGGGACCTGCGCCCCTTCCGCGGCCGCGCCGAGGCGCTCGCCGAGATCGGCCGCCTGCTGGATGCGCGCAGCGCGCAGTACGCGCTCGCGGACGCCACCCTGGACACCGCCGGCCAGCCGGAGCGCGAAAGCTTCGAGGCGCTGCGCCGGCTCGCCGCCACTGAAACGAACAAGGAGGAACGCCGATGAACGCCCCCGAGACCACTGCCCCGGAGCGACTGCGCGTCAGCTACGACACGCACCCCGGGCGATACAACCACTGGAAGCTCGCCGTCGACGGTCCGCTCGCCACGCTGACCCTGGATGTCGCCGAGGACAAGGGCCTCGCGCCCGGCTACAAGCTGAAGCTGAACTCCTACGACCTCGGCGTCGACATCGAGCTGAACGACGCCATGAACCGCATCCGCTTCGAGCACCCCGGCGTGCGCTGCGTGGTGATCACCAGCGGCAAGGCGCGCATGTTCTGCTCCGGCGCGAACATCTACATGCTCGGCACCAGCAGCCATGGCTGGAAGGTGAACTTCTGCAAGTTCACCAACGAGACGCGGAACGGCCTCGAGGATTCCAGCCGCCACTCGGGCCTGAAGACGCTCGCCGCACTGAACGGCACCACCGCGGGCGGCGGCTACGAGATGGCGCTCGCCTGCGACGAGATCCTCATGGTGGACGACCGCTCGAGCACCGTCAGCCTGCCGGAGGTGCCGCTGCTCGGCGTGCTGCCCGGCACGGGCGGCCTGACCCGCGTGGTCGACAAGCGCAAGGTGCGCCGCGACCTCGCCGACATCTTCTGCACCACCGCCGAGGGCGTGCGCGCCGACCGCGCGAAGGAATGGGGGCTGGTGGATGCCATCGCCTCGCCGAAGACCTTCGAGGCGCGCACCAGGAAACGCGCGCTTGCGCTGGCGAAGCGCTCGACGCGCTCGGGCGACGGCCCGGGCGTCGCGCTGACGCCGATCGAGCGCACGGTCGACGACACCGGCTATCACTACCGCACCGTGGACGTGATCGTCGACCGTGCCGGCCGCACTGCGAAACTCACGGTCAGGGGCCCCGACGCGCCGCTGCCGCAGACGCCCGAGGCGATGCTGGCCGAGGGCGCGCGCTGGTGGCCGCTCGCCATGGCGCGCGACCTCGACGACGCCATTCTGATGCTGCGCACCAACGAGCCCGAGCTCGGCCTGTGGCTCGTGCACACGCAGGGCACGGTGCAATCGGTGCTCGAGTCCGACCGCCTGCTCGAGGCGCATGCCAGTCACTGGTTCGTGCGCGAGACCGTGGGCCTCCTGCGCCGCACGCTTTCGCGGCTCGACGTCTCGAGTCGGTCGCTGTTCGCCGTCATCGAGCGCGACAGCTGCTTTGCCGGCACGTTGATGGAACTTGCGCTTGCCGCCGATCGCAGCTTCATGCTGGCGCTGCCGGACGCGCCGCAGGAGGCGCCACGCATCGCGCTTTCGGCCATGAACTTCGGCGCGCTGCCGATGGCGAGCGAGGTCACCCGCCTGCAGGCGCGCTTCTGCGAGAAGAACGCCCCGGTCAATGCGCTGAAGAAAGTGGTGGGCACCGAACTCGACCCGGCACAGGCGCTCGCCCACGGCCTCGTCACCATGGCGCCTGACGACCTCGACTGGGACGACGAGGTGCGCATCGCCATCGAGGAACGCGTCAGCCTCTCCCCCGACGCGCTCACCGGCATGGAGGCGAGCCTGCGCTTCTCCGGCCGCGAAACCATGGCGACCCGCATCTTCGGCCGCCTCACCGCGTGGCAGAACTGGATCTTCAACCGGCCGAACGCGGTCGGCGAACAGGGTGCCCTCAAGCTGTACGGCACCGGCGCGAAACCGAACTTCAACTGGGAAAGAATCTAGACGCAGGGGATCGGGCCCCTTCCGCCTGACGGCGCGGCCTTCCCGATCCCCCGCAACCCCGGGAACCAACAGGATTTCTGGAACTCACTGGAGCATTTCATGGCCATCAACTATTCCGAGAAGATTCCGAACAACGTGAACCTCTCCGGCGAGCGCGCCCTGCAGCGCGCGCTCGAGCACTGGCAGCCGCACTTCCTCGACTGGTGGCGCGGCATGGGGCCGAGCGATTTCCAGAACGCGGACGTCTACCTGCGCACCGCGGTCTCGGTGGACGCCGACGGCTGGGCGCAGTACGGCGCGGTGAAGATGCCGGACTACCGCTGGGGCATCTTCCTCGCCGACCCGGTGGCCGACCGCACCATCGGCTTCGGCGACGCCATGGGGCAGCCGGTCTGGCAACAGGTGCCGGGCGAGTACCGCTCCACGCTTCGCCGCCTGATCGTCACGCAGGGCGACACCGAGCCGGCCTCGGTCGAGCAGCAGCGTTTGCTCGGCCACACCTGCCCGTCGCTGTATGACCTTCGCAACCTGTTCCAGGTGAACGTCGAGGAAGGCCGCCACCTGTGGGCCATGGTCTACCTGCTGCACGCCCACTTCGGCCGCGACGGCCGCGAGGAGGCGGAGGAACTGCTGCAGCGCCACTCGGGCGACGCCGACAAGCCGCGGATCCTGTCCACCTTCAACGAGCCGATCTCCGACTGGCTGTCGTTCTTCTGCTTCACCTACTTCACCGACCGCGACGGCAAGTACCAGCTGAAGAGCCTGGCGGAATCCGCCTTCGACCCTCTCTCGCGCACCTGCCGCTTCATGCTCACCGAAGAGGCGCACCACATGTTCGTCGGCGAGACCGGCATCGGCCGGGTCATCCGGCGCACGCTGGAAGTGATGAAGGAACTCGGCACCGACGACCCGGAGAAGATCCGCGCGCACGGCGCCATCGACCTGGGCCTTTTGCAGAAGTACATCAACTTCTGGTGCTCCTCGGCGCTGGACCTGTTTGGCTCGGAGATCAGCTCGAACGCCGCCTCGAGCTTTGCGCACGGCCTGAAAGGGCGGCCGGACGAGGCGAGCTACGAGGACCACACGCTGCGCGAGGCGACGCTCAAGCTCGACACGCCCGAAGGCACGCAGGACGTGCCGATGCTGAACGCGATCAACGAGGTGATGCGCGAGTCCTACCTCAAGGACTGCGAGATCGGCATGAAGCGCTGGAACCGCCTGATCGAGCGCGCCGGGCATGAATTCCGCCTCGCCCTGCCCTCCTCGCGCTTCCGCCGTTCGATCGGCTCCTGGGTCGACATCCCGGTGGACCCGACCGGAAAGCTGCTGCCGCGCGAGGAATTCGACAAGCGGCTGACCGAGTGGGTGCCGTCGAAAAAGGACCGCGCCTTCGTCGCCTCGCTCATGAAGCGCGTCGCCGAGCCAGGCAAGATGGCCGCCTGGATCGCGCCGCCCGACCGGGGCATCAACAACCTCCCGGTCGAGTACGAATACGTGAAGCTGCACTGAACGCCGTGGCCACGACCCCCGCGCCGTTCGCCCCGGAGGAACTCGCCGACTGGCTCAATGCCATGCTCGAGGCGGAACGCGCCGGCGCGCGCGCCCTGCTCGAGTTCCTCGGCGAACACGAGCGCCGCAGCGAGGCCTGGACCGTGCTGCGCCGCGTGCAGGCCGAGGAGGCGCACAACTGCGCCACGATCGGCGGCGAACTGAAGCGCCTCGGCGTCGCCTACAGCCATGCCAACGGCGAGTTCCTCGACAAGGCGCTCGCCGTGCAGGGCCGCAAGGCGCGGCTGGAATTCCTCGTGCGCGGCCTGCGCTGGGCGGTGCGCGAGTTCGAGGCGGCGGCGCCGCGGCTCGGCGATGCCGCGGTGTCGGCGCTGGTCGCGCGCATGCGCGCATCGCACCTTGGCAGCATCGCGGCCTGCGAGGCCGTGGCGAAGACGCTGAAGGACTAATCGCCGGGGTACACTGGCGTCCTCTCCGCACTGAGGCCGCCATGCCGGACCACATCACCCGCGATCCCGCCTACGACACCGTCGCCGCCGACGACTTCGCGGCCATGATCGAGGTCGGCCGCTACGCCCGCAGGTCGGACGCCTTCGACGGCATCATCTCGGCGACCCACGACCATTTCTGGGACCCCTTCGACAAACGCTACCTCGATTTCGACGCGCCCTTCGACATGGCGGGCGACACCCTGATGCCGCGCGAGCAGGTGATCGAGCTGCAAAGCGCGGTCGCCGACCGGCTCGACGAGGGCCAGCAAATCCGCCTCGCCAATGAGATCACCCGCTGGAACCTCTCGGGCATCCTGCACGGCGAACAGGGCGCGCTCTCGCTCTCGGCCAGCCTGTGCGACATCCTGCTCGACCCGGGCGCGCAGGAGTACGCCGCCAACCAGGCGCGCGAGGAAGCGCGCCATGTTGCGGCCTTCTCGCTCTACATCGGCAAGCGCTGGGGCACGCCCTACCCGGTGGGCGAGGCGCTCGGCGCCCTGCTGGCGGAACTCGTCGCCGCGCCCGAGGTGTACAAGAAGCTGGTCGGCATGCAGATGCTGGTCGAAGGCCTCGCCATGGGCGCCTTTGCCGGCACCCACGCCGCGACGCGCGACCCGCTGCTGAAGCGGCTGGTGCAGCTGGTGATGACGGATGAAGCCTTCCACCACAAGTTCGGCCGCATCTGGGCCGGGCGCACGGTCCCGAAACTCACCGCCGAGGAGCACGCTCGGGTGGAGGACTGGGCGGCGAAGTGCTTCGAGACCCTGCTCTTCAACCTGAACAACATCCGCCAGAAGCAGGTGATCTACGGCCAGTTCGGCCTGGACTGGGAATGGGTGCGCGGCGCCTGCCGCGAGATCTTCAGCGAAGCCGACCGGCGACGCAGCCTGACCCTGCCGACCAACATCTTCCGCGTGCTGGTGAAGACCCTGCTTTCGGCCGGCATCATCACCGAACGCACGCGGCACGTGTACGCCGCCTGGCTCGACCTCGAGGACCTGGACGCCGAGGGCGAGGCGATGGTCGGCGACGCGGTCGCGGCCGAGGGCATCGAGATGCTGCGCGAGATCAACCGCGGAAGGAAGCGGATCGGGCGCGGGTGATCCATTGCGCGGTGGGCACGTTCCCAACGCACCACGCGCATCGAAGGACCCAGCGAAACAACGGCCGGCGCGCCCCGCGAACGCGACGCGCGGCGCTTGACTTTCTAGACACCGCCCTCCAATCTGCGGACAGGAGGAGCGCACCATGAACGACTCATCACGTCACCGCAATCCGGACCTGTCCCGTCGTGCCATCGTCGCGGGCGGCGCTTCGGCGCTGCTGCTGCCCGGCCTCGTCTTCGGCCAGGCAGGCCAGACCATCCGCATCGGCGTGCCGACCAAGACTTACTTCCCGACCGTGATCGCCGAAACCGCGATCCGGCAGAAGTTGTTCGACAAGGAAGGCATCAAGTCGGAACTGACCATCTACCGCAGCGGTGCAGAAGGCTTCGAGGCGCTTGCCGCCGGGGCCGCCGACCTCGTCTACAACTCCTCCTCCAGCGTCGCCGGCGGGCTGATGAAGGGCGTCAAGGTCAAGTGCGTGGCCAACGGCGCCCTCGCCTACTACGGCTGGCACCTGGTCGTGAAGCCCGACTCCCCGATCCGCAAGCTCGCCGATCTCGCAGGCAAGAAGGTGGGCATCACCTCCGCCGGCTCGGGCACGGACATCCTCGCGCGCTGGACCATGGCGAACCAGAAGATCGAGTTCACGCGTGTGCCGCTCGGCGGCGGCGGGCTGGTGCCAAACCTGCTCACCGGCAACATCGACGCCACCGTGCTCTACTCGCCGCTCACCTACAAGATGATCCGCGAGAAGCAGGCGCGCTCGATCGCGGATTTCGGCGAACTGGTGCCCGAGCACTCGACCGGCAGCTGGATCGCCACCGACAAGATCATCGCCGAGCGCCCGCAGGTGCTGCAGAAGGCGCTGAATGCCCTCTACGGGGGCGTCGGCTTCCTCGGAAAACCCGCCAACCGTGCCGCGGCGGTGAAGCTCATCGCCGAGATCAGCGAACTCGACAACCCGATCGCGGAAGCCGAACTCGACGGCAACATCGTCAAGCTGTCCGCCACCGGGGAATTCAGGAAGGAATGGATGGAGCGCGCGCTGGACATGGCCAGGCTGATCGGCATGACCAGCCTCGCGCCGGTGAACGACATCTACGTCACCAACTTCCGTCCGGTTCCGACAGCCTAGTGACGTCCCGACCGGCAGGGACACGCGCCGGCCACTGCGGACCGGCGCGCTGACAAGCATGGGCCGCGTGCAGATCATCGTCCTGCGCCTGCTGCTGCTCGCGCTCGTCGTCACGGCTTGGGAGGCGCTGCCACGCCTGCAGCTCGTCAATCCCCTGCTGTTGCCGCCCTTGAGCAACGTCCTCGGCACGCTGGGCGAGTTGCTGCAGCGCCCACAGGTTCACGAGGCGATCGGCGTGACCGCGGCCGAAGTCCTGGTGGCCTTCCTGATCGCGGTGCCGCTGGGCGCGGCGCTCGGCGTGCTGATCGCCGAGAACGAGTATCTCGGCGACATTTTCAAGCCGGTGCTGTTCTATGTCTTCAGCATCCCGAAGTCGATCTTCCTGCCGATGTTCATCCTCGTCTTCGGCATCACCTTCGCGCAGAAGGTCGCCTACGCGGCGTTCACCACGACGTTCGTGGTGATGATCAGCGCGGCGACGGCGGTCGAGTCGGTGAAGCAGGATTACATCGAGGTGGCGCGTTCCTACGGCGCCACGCGCGCCCAGATCCTGATGCGCGTCTACGTGCCGAGCATGATGCCCCTGCTGCTCGAGGCGCTTCGCATCTCCATGATCTTCAACTTCACCGCGGTGATGATCGCCGAGATGTACGCCTCGCGCACCGGCATCGGTCACATGATTGCCGGCTGGGGCGAGAACTTCCAGATGCCACAACTGTTCGCCGGCGTCATCCTGATGTCGGCCGTGGCGATTCTGTTCAACGAAGTGGTGCGCCACGTCGAGTCGAGGTTGAGCACATGGCGCAGCTGAACGCCACTGCGGGGATGCCGGCCCCGGCCGCGCAGGAGGCCGCCATCGAGGTGGCGCAACTGAGCCATGTCTATGCCGGCGCGCAGGGCGCGGTACCGGCGCTGCAGGACATCTCGATCCGGGTCGACGCCGGCAGGTTCGTCGTCATCGTCGGTCCGAGCGGCTGCGGCAAGACCTCGCTGCTGATGATGCTCGCGGGATTGCGCGCCCAGAGCGAGGGCAGCATCCTCTGCCTGGGCCGGTCGATCCACGACCCGGATCCGAAGCGGGTGGGCGTGATCTTCCAGGAGGCGAGCCTCTACCCGTGGCTGACCGCGCTCGACAACATCGAGTTCCCGCTGAGCCTGCGGGGCGCCCCGCGCGAGGAGCGCCGCGCGCGTGCGCTGTCGATGCTGCGCCTGGTCGGCCTCGACGGCTTCGGCGAGCGTTACCCGCACGAGCTCTCGGGCGGCATGAAGCAACGGGTGTCGATCGCCCGTGGCCTCGTGCAGGACCCGCCGGTGCTGTTGATGGACGAGCCCTTCGCGGCGCTCGACGAGCAGACGCGCATGACCATGGGCCATGAGCTGCTGCGGATCTGGTCGATGACCTCGAAGACGGTGGTCTTCATCACCCACAGCCTGACCGAAGCGGTCTACCTCGCGGACGAGGTGCTGGTGATGTCGGCCCGCCCCGGGCGCATCATCGACCGCATCGAGGTCACGCTGCCGCGCCCCCGCACCTTCGAGATGATGGCCACCGACGTCTTCGGCCAGATGCGCGACCGGATCTGGCAACAGATCCGGAAGTCCGCATGAGCCGCCGGCTGCCCGCGCCGGGCAACGTGCGCTGGGGCATGCTCGTTGCGCTCCTGCTGGCGTGGGAACTGGTGCCGAAGACCGGGTTGCTGCCCGAGCTCTTCCTGCCGGCCCTCTCGAGCACGCTCAAGGTGATGGTGCAGGACTGGCGCATCTACAGCGCCGCCATGTTGGTGACGCTGTACGAGATCGTGCTGTCGATGGTGATCGCCTGCGGCGGCGGCATCGCGGCCGGCGCGCTGGTGGGGGGCCTGGCGCGCCTGCGCGACCTGTTGCTGCCGGTGTTCTCCAGCCTGTATGCCGTACCGCTCGTCATCCTCTACCCGGTGTTCACGGCCTGGTTCGGCGTCGGCCCGGAGTCCAAGATCGCCTTTGCGGGGATCTACGCCTTTTTTCCGGTGATGCTCTCGACCGCGGCAGGCATTCGCACCATCGACCCGCAGTTCCTGCTGGCCGCACGCAGCATGGGCGCGACGCTGACGCAGCAGATCACGCGCGTCATCATCCCGGCTTCGCTGCCGACGGTGTTCGCCGGCCTGCGACTGGGCGGCGCGCTGGCCATCATCGGCGTGGTGGTCTCGGAGATGCTGACGGCGGCCGCCGGCATCGGCTACCTCGTGACGCTTAACCGCACCATCCTCGACAGCCCGCGGGTATTCGCTGCGCTGCTCCTGATCCTGATCCTTTCGGTCGCGTATTACATGATGGCGCGGTCGATCGAGCGCCGGATGGTGGTCTGGCAATCCGCCGGCCGATCGCCCAAGGCGGCCCGTCAGGACGGTGGCGCGGGCGTGCCCGTGTCGGCCGCCGCCTGAACCCTCCCTGAGGACCCCCCAAGGAATTCCCATGGCCCTGCCCACGCACCTCCTGCCGACGACCGTGGTCGGCAGCTATCCGCAGCCGGACTGGCTGGTCGATCGCAAGATGCTCTCGAAGGTGGTGCCGCGCACGCGCATGACCGAGATCTGGCGCATCCCCGGCGAATTCCTCGAGCAGGCGCAAGACGACGCCACCGTGCTCGCGATCCGCGACATGGAACGCGCGGGCATCGACATCATTACCGACGGCGAGATCCGTCGCGAAAGCTACTCGAACCGCTTCGCCACCGCGCTCGAGGGCATCGACCTCGACAAGCCCGGCCAGGTCAAGACACGCTCCGGCGCGATGACGCCGGTGCCGCGGGTCGTCGGCAAGCTGCGGCGCACGCGCCCGATCGAGGTGCGCGACCTGGAATTCCTGCGCGCGAACACGGCGCTGCCGTCCAAGATCACCCTGCCCGGCCCGTTCACCATGGGGCAGCAGGCGAAGAACGAGCACTACCGCGACGACGAAGAGATGGCCATGGACTTCGCCGCGGCGGTGAACGCCGAGGCGCGCGATCTGCAGGCCGCGGGCGCGGACGTCATCCAGCTCGACGAACCCTGGCTGCGCAACGACCCGGAGGCGGCGGCGCGGTATGCCGTGAAGGCAATCAACCGGGCGCTGGAGGGCATCACCGTCACCACCGTGGTGCACCTGTGCTTCGGCTATGCCGCCGTGGTGCCTGGCGCGAGCAAGCCGACGGGGTACTCCTTCCTGCCCGGCCTGGCCGACAGTATCGCCACACAGATCTCGATCGAGGCCGCGCAGCCGAAGCTCGACCTCGGCGTGCTGAAGGATCTTGCGGGCAAGAAGATCATGCTCGGCGTGCTCGACCTCGGCGACAACGCGATCGAGACCCCGGAGACCGTGGCGGCGCGCATCCGCGCCGGACTGAAGTTCCTCGCGCCGGAGAACCTGATCCCGGCGCCGGACTGCGGCATGAAGTACATGCCGCGCGAGATCGCTTTCGGCAAATTGCGCGCGCTGGCCGCCGGTGCGGCGATCGTCCGGCGCGAGATTTCCTGAGCGGCACCGGGACGCGCGCGGCGCACGCCCTCAGCGCCCACGCAGGATCGCCACGGCGCTGAGCCCGAACAGGATCGCGCCCGCGACCAGTGCCGGGTCATAGCTGCCGCTTGCCGCCCGCGCCGCGCCGAACAGCGCCGGCCCCGCCGAATACACCAGCTGCGAGATCCCCACCACCAGTCCGGTGACGCGCGTGAAATGCGCCGCCGGGAACGCCTCCTGCAAGAGCAACCCCGGGAGCGAGACGAGGTTGCCCAGCCCGAGGCCGTAGAACGCGCAGGCGAGGTAGACCAGCCAGGGGTCCCGCGCCAGCGCCACCATCAGCAGCGCAGCGCCGAGCAGCAGGAAGTTCGCGCTTGCGATGCCACGACGCGAATACCGGTCGAGCAGCAGGCCGGTCAGAAGGCGTCCGATCATCGCCATAATCCCGGCGAGGCTCACCCCGAGCGCCGCCCCGCTGCGCGTGAGCAGCGGCTCGATGATCGCGATCTGGTGCGTCAGGAAGCCCACCTGCACCATGAGGCCAAGCGAGAACGAGACCGTGATCGCCCAGAAGGCAGGCAGGCGCAGCGCGGCGCGCGTGGACCACGGCGCAGGCGCGGGTGGCGCTGTCTTCGGCACCGGCGGCGCCCCGGCCCCGTCGGCAAACTGGCCGAGAACGGCCGGCGCGCTCACCAGCACGAATAGAACGATCGGCAGCAGCACCGCGAGCGTCAGCGCGGCGAGCGCCAACAGCCCGTTGCCGAAGCCGAGGCGCTCGAACGCCCACACCATGAGCGGCGGGAACACCACGCCGCTGCCGCTCGCCCCGGTGAGCGCGAGGCTGAGCGCGAGGCCCCGGCGACGCTCGAACCACGGCGCGAGCGCCATGTTGATCGCCGCCGAACTCGTGGTGCCCCAGCCGAGCGCGAGCAGCGCGTACGCGATCGCCACCTGCGCGAGGCCCGTCGCCCCGGCGAGCAGCACCAGCCCGGCCGCGAACGCGCTGGCGCCGGTGGCCACCACCACCCGCGCGCCGAAGCGCTCCCATGTGAACCCCAGCCCTCCCACCACGAACGCGCCGAGCAGGAAGTAGCCGGTGATCGCCATCGACAGCGACGCCGGCGCAAGGCCGCGCGCGTCGCGCAGCATCACGAAGAACACCCCCATGCCGTAGAAGCCGATGCCCCAGGCGAACAGCGCCATGGTGAAGCACGCCGCCACCATGGCCCAGCCATGGAAGGCGCGCGCCATCAGCGCTTGCCGGTGTTGAGCAGGATGATTGCGCCGACCACCACAAAGGCGCCGAGGATCTGGCCCGGCGCCACCGACTGGTCGAGGATGATCCAGGCCAGGCCGAGCACCGCGATCGGCTCGAAGTTGAGCGCCACGGCGTTGCTCGCCGCGCCGACCTTCGGCAGCACGATGAACAGCCCGGTGAAGGCGATGCAGTAGAGCGCGCACAACAGCGCCAGGCCGACCCAGCCTGCCGTCGCGTTCGGCCAGGCAAAGTCGCCGGCGGCGAGGCCGACGCAGAGGAGCAGCACCGCGGTGACGCTCATCGAGAGGAAGGTCCGCATGCGCCCGTCGACGTCCTTCAGCCAATGCCCGGTGAGAAAGAGCGCGCCGGCGAAGCTGATCGCCGCGCCGAAGGCCCAGAGCACGCCGGTGCCGATCTCGGCCCAGCGCCCGGCGAGCCCGGCGGTGTTGCCGAAGACATCCAGCGTCAGCGCAAGGCCCGCGAGCGCGAGCGGCATCGCCACCATGGCGCGCGGCGCGGGCCGCTCGCCGCCCGCTGCCCAGGTGAGCAGCGTGAGCAGCATCGGAAAGGTGTTGAAGGCGAGCAGCGCGAGCGCCACCTTCAGGCTCGCCACCGCCGAATAGAGGCAATAGCTCTGCATCGCGATCAGCACGCCGATCAGCATGGCGCGTGCCCGCTGTGGCCCGGCGAGCGCCATCGACACGCCCTGCACGCGCATCAGCACGAGGACGACGAGCGCGGTGAAGATCGAGCGCGCCACCACCGCGCTGGTGACGCTGGTGCCGTGGTCGAAGGCGATGCGCGCCGCGACGTGGTTGGAGCCGAAGGTGAAGGCGATCGCGAGCAGCAGCGTGACGCCGAGCCAGCGCGGCATCGGTCCGGACTGCATAATGAAGGTCCCTTCAGGTCCTTGTTCTTGTCATGACGCCACTCGAAGGCATCAGGGTAATCGAATTCTGTCAGATCGCCGCGGGCCCGTTCGCAGGCCTGCTGCTCGCCGACCAGGGCGCCGACGTGATCAAGGTGGAATCGCCCGAAGGCGATGGCATGCGCGGCTGGCCGCCGCTGACCGACGGCTTCTCGGAAAACTTCGCCTCGATCAATCGCAACAAGCGCTCGGTGGTGCTCGACCTGAAGAACGCGGACGATCTCGCCGCAGCGAGGCGGCTGTGCCTGTCCGCCGACGTGGTGCTGGAGAACTTCCGCCCCGGCGTCATGGCGCGGCGCGGCCGCGGC
>DATCYZ010000010.1:0-2915 GCA_036526195.1 Burkholderiales bacterium | reverse complement strand
TGACCCTCATTGCGACGCAGGCCATGAACCTCGCGTTCGTCGGGCCGCTCAAGCACACCGGGCTCGCGCTCGCCATCGGCCTGGGCGCCTGCATCAACGCGGCGCTGCTGTACCGGGCGCTGCGCCGCGACGGGGCCTTCGCGCCCCTGCCGGGCTGGCTGCTGTTCCTCGCCCGCGTCGCGTTCGCAACCACGGTGATGTGCGCGGCGCTCGCTTGGACCATGCCGGCCTCCGGCTGGTGGCTTGCGGCGGACTGGCAGGCCAGGGTGGGCACGCTCAGTGCGCTGGTGCTGGGCGGCATGGCGGTGTATGCCGTGGCGCTGCTTGCCGCGGGCCTGCGCCCGGCGGCATTCCTGCGGGAGCGCACCGACCCGGAAACGCCATGAGCGCGCCGCTCGAGCCCTTCGCCGAACTGCTCGCGCGCGAGGATGCGCGCATCGACCTTGCGCACGCCTGCCTGCTGATCGCCGAGGACGCCTATCCGGGGCTGGACGTGCCGGCGTATCTCGCCGAGCTTGAGCGCCTCGCGCAACGCCTGCGCGCCCGCCTGCCGCAGGCGCACGCGGGCGAGGAAAAGGTCATCGCCTTGAACGCGTTCCTGTACGAGGAGCTCGGCTTCACCGGAAACGTGGAGGCCTACTACGATCCGCGCAACAGCTACCTGAACGAGGTGATGGACCGCAAGACCGGCATCCCGATCAGCCTGTCGATCGTCTACATGGAGATCGGCCGGCGCATCGGCCTGCCGCTCGAGGGCGTGTCGTTCCCCGGGCATTTCCTGGTGCGCCTGCGCGTGCGCGGCGGGGTGCTGATGCTGGACCCGTTCGCCGGCGGCGCGCCGCAGTCGGTGGACGAGTTGCGCGCGCGCATCGCGCGGGTGATCCCGCCCGAGGCCACCGGCGGGGTGCCGGTGGAGGACCTGCCGCTCGACCAGTTCATCGAACCCGCCTCGAACCGGCAGATCCTCGCCCGCGTGCTGCGCAACCTGAAGGGGATTTACCGGCAGGCCGACGACCCGGCGCGCCTGCTCGACGTCCTGAACCGGATGCTGGTGCTCAGCCCGCGCTCGCGCAGCGACCTGCGCGACCGCGGCCTGGTCTACCAGCGCCTGGAGTGCTGGCGACCGGCCCTGCAGGACCTCACCGACTACCTGGACCTCGAGCCGGACGCCGCCGACCTCGCCGAGATCCGCGCCCGGATGATCGAACTGCGCAGCCGGTGCGCGCGCCTGAACTGAGGCGCAGCGCCTGCGGCGGACGAACGGCGCGCGCGGCACCGACCCGCGGCTGTCCTGCGGCGCAGCAAAGCCACTATAATTCAGCCTTTTAGCCGTATTCCATGGTGGTCACGCACGGCATGCCGCGGCCCGGCCGGGGACGGGGCGCGATGACGATCGGCAACTTCGACGGGGTGCACCTTGGCCATCAGGCCATGCTCTCGCGGGTGGTGGCCGAAGCGCGCCGCACCGGCCTTGCCGCAGGGCTCCTCACCTTCGAGCCGCATCCACGCGAGTTCTTCGCGCCGGCGCGGGCGCCCGCGCGCCTGTCGCGCATGCGCGAGAAGTTCGAGCAGTTCGCGGCCGCCGGCCTCGACTGGGTGCACGTGGCGCGCTTCGATGCGCGCTTTGCCGCGCTGAGTCCCGCGCGCTTCCTCGACGAGGTGCTGTTGAAGGGGCTGGAGATGGCCTGGCTGCTGGTCGGGCAGGATTTCCGCTACGGCGCGAAGCGCGCCGGCGACTATGCCGCGCTCGAGGCGGCGTCGCGGCTGCGCGGGTTCGGGCTCGAGGCGATGCCGGACGTGCAGGTCGCGGGCCGGCGGGCCTCGAGTTCCTCGGTGCGCGAGGCGCTCGAGCGCGGCGATTTCGCGCGCGCCGAGGCGCTGCTCGGCCGCCCCTACGGCGTTTCCGGGCGCGTGGTGCGCGGCGCGCGGCTCGGCCGCGAGCTCGGTTTTCCGACCGCCAACCTGCGGCTGCCGCACCGGCCGCCGCTCGGCGGCATCTACGTGGTCGAGGTGCAGGGGGCGCGGCCCGCGTCGCCGCAGGCCTGGCTGCCCGGGGTGGCGAGCTACGGGCGCCGACCGACCGTGAATGCGCTTGCCGAACCGCTGCTGGAAGTGCACCTGTTCGACTTCGACGATGAACTGTACGGCCGGCACCTGCGCGTGCGGTTCCGCGACAAGCTGCGCGACGAGGAGAAGTACGCCGACCTCGATGCGCTGCGCGCGGCCATCGCGCGCGATGCGCGCCGTGCCCTGGACTACTTCGCCAAACACCATGACTGACCTGCGCAAGACCCTGAACCTCCCCGACACGCCGTTTCCGATGCGCGGCGACCTCGCCCGGCGCGAGCCCGAGTGGGTCGCGCGCTGGGCGGAGAAGGGCGTCTACAAGAGGCTGCGGACGGTGGCCCGCGGCCGCCCGCGCTTCATCCTGCACGACGGCCCGCCCTACGCGAACGGCGACATCCACATCGGCCATGCGGTCAACAAGATCCTGAAGGACGTCATCGTCAAGTCGAAGACGCTGGCCGGGTTCGACGCGCCCTACGTGCCCGGCTGGGACTGCCACGGCATGCCGATCGAGGTGCAGATCGAGAAGAAGCACGGCAAGCACCTCGCGGTCGAGGAAACGCAGCGCCTGTGCCGCGCCTTCGCCGCCGAGCAGATCGAGCGCCAGAAGAAGGACTTCCTGCGCCTTGGCATCCTCGGCGACTGGGACAACCCCTACCTGACCATGGGCCCGCGCAACGAGGCCGACGAAATCCGCGTCCTTGGCGCGCTGCTCGAGCGGGGTTACGTCTATCGCGGGCTGAAGCCGGTGAACTGGTGCTTCGACTGCGGCTCCGCGCTCGCCGAGGCCGAGGTCGAGTACGAGGACCGCACCGACACCGCGGTCGACGTTGGCTTCACGCTGTTCG
>DATCYZ010000009.1:0-8479 GCA_036526195.1 Burkholderiales bacterium | reverse complement strand
AGAAACGGCGACCTGTTTAAAACCCGATTCTGTCCCCGGAGACGGTTCAGGCAGGCGCCTAGACGCCCCAGTAGTCCAGCCCCACGGGCAGCGGTTCGCCATGCGTCAGCGAGGCGAGTTTGGCGTAGTGGCCGTCGGCATAGAGCAGCGGCTTGCCTTTCTTGCCGAACAGCACCTGCTCGACGCGGCCGAACACCACGCTGTGGGTGCCCTGCACCATCGTCTTCACCACCCGGCAATCGAACGAGGCCAGCGCCTCGATCAGCACCGGCGAACCGGTGGTGAGGCGCGTCCATTCGCGCGACTTGAAACGCGACTCGCCCGATTGCGCGCCGCTGAAGGCGGTGGACAGTTCCCAGTCCTCGGCGCGCAGCAGATTGACGCAGAAGGCGCCCGACTTCGCCACGGCCCCGTGAGTCGCCGTGGCCTTGTTGAGGCACACCAGCAGGGTCGGCGGCTCGGCGCTCACCGAGCACACGGCGGTTGCGGTCATGCCGTGGCGGTGCCCCGCGCTGCTGCTGGTGATGATGGTGACCGCGGCGGCCAGCGTGCGCATGCCGAGGCGGAACTGGTCGGCGTCGACCGGTTGCGAGGCGGGCTTGTCCATGCGCCGAGTTTACCCGTGCCGGAGATTGACCAGCACGATGCCCGCCCCCACCAGCAGCGCCGCGCCGGCGAACGAAGCGCGCAGCGGTTCGTCCAGGATCAGCACGCCGAAGAGCACGCCGAACATCGGCGCGAGGAAGGAAAACACCGCGAGCCGCCCGGCGAGGTAATGGCGCAGCAGCCAGAACCAGGTGAGGTAGCTCGCGAAGGCGACGATCACCGACTGGTAGGCGAGGCTGGCGATCGCCACCGGCCCGAGCGTGATCACGCCGGGCTCGCCCAGCGCGAAGGAGCCCGCGAGCAACACGACGGCGGACACCGAGAGTTGATAGAAGAGCGTCTTGGTCGCGGTGATGCGCGCAAGCCCGGTGGCGCGGATCAGCACCGTGGTCGCGGCCCAGAGCGCGGCCCCCGCCACCCCGCAGAGGTCGCCCAGGGCCGTGGCGCCGCCGGTCGCGGTGAAGCCGTCGCGAAACGCCAGCACCAGCCCGCCGAAGGCCAGCACCACTCCCGCCCACTGCACCGCGCGCAGGCGCTCGCCTGGCACCAGGAAATGCAGGCCGAGCGCGGTCAGCGGCGGCGCGAGGTAGATGAACACCACCATGCGCGAGGCGCTGGTGTGGGCAAGGCCACCGTAGATGAAGACGAACTCGGCGCCAAAGAGCAGTCCGGCGGCCAGCCCCGGCCAAAAGGTTCCGTCGCGCGCGAACAGCGGCACGCCGCGCGCGCGCGCCCAGGCGAGCACCAGCACCATGGCAACGAGCGAGCGGATGCCCGCCTGCATCAGCAGCGACACCTCGGCCGCGGCCAGCTTGATCGCCACCTGCTGGAAGCCCCAGAGCGCGGTGAGCAGCACCATCAACATCAGGGCCCGGGCATCCAGCGGTTTACGCGTGTCGATCATCGGCGAAGGCCGAGATTCTATCCGCCGCGTGCCGCGCAGGCCGCGACGCAAGCGAAACATGATTGCCCGGGGCAGGGACGCTCGCTATGCTGCGCCGACCTGTATCCGCACATGAGCGAAGGGGCTGAAGACCATGACGATCGATCGCATGATGGTGCCCGGGCAGGCCACGCCCTTCAGCCACTACTGCCACGTGGTGCGTGCCGGCAACCAGGTCTGGGTCTCGGGCGCGGTCGGCATCGACGCCGCCGGCGACATCCCGGCGTCCACCGTCGAGCAGTTCCGCGTTGCGCTGGCGAATGTCGATGCCTGCCTGCGCGCCGCCGGCGCCGGCCCGCAGCACGTGGTGAAGGTGAACCTCTACCTTACCGACATCGCCGAGCGCGGCGCGATCAACCCGGAGCGGGTGCGCTACTTCGGCGAGCACCGGCCGGCCTCGACGCTTGTCGGGGTCGCGGCGCTGGTCGACCCGCGGCTCACCGTCGAGATCGAAGCCGTCGCCGTGCTGCCATGACGCGCGCCGCGCCGTCGCTGCCCGGCGGCATCGTGCCGATGCTCTACGCGTTCTTCCGCGCCGACGGCGCGCTCGACCTCGGCGCCTTCGAACGCCAGGCGCGCGCCTGCGTCGGGGCCGGGGTCGATGGCCTCGCGGTGCTCGGGCTGGCGACCGAGGTCGTCAAGCTATCGGCGGACGAACGCATTGCGCTGCTCGGCGCCGCGGCGCAGGCCGCGCGCGATCGCGTGCCGCTTTCGGTGACGGTGTTCGGCAACACGCCCGAGGAACAGATCGCGTTCGTGCGCGAGGCCGAACGCGCCGGCGCGGCGAGCGTGGTGCTGCAGCCGCCGCGCACCCCCGGCATCAGCGAACCGGACCTGACGGCCTTCTTCGGCCGCGTGCTCGACGCCGCCTCGATTCCCGCCGGCATCCAGAACGCGCCCGAGTACATCGGCATCGGCCTCGGCGTGGAATCGATCGCTGCGCTGGCGAAGCGGCACCCGAACTTCCGCATCCTCAAGGGCGAGGGTTCGGCGATGCTGATCCGCCGCACGGTCGAGCAGACCGGCGGCGCGCTCACCGTGCTCAACGGACGCGGCGGGCTGGAACTGCCCGACAACCGCGCCGCGGGCTGCGCCGGCATGATTCCCGGCGCGGAGTGCTGCGACGTCCTTGCGCGCATCTGGCACGGCCTCGGCGGTGACGACGCGGCGCGCGCGCACGCCTTGCGCGAGTATGCCGTCGCCCTGCCCCTGCTCGTCTTCCTGATGCAGTCGATGGACCAGTTCCTCTGCTACGGCAAGCGCCTGATGGCGCGCCGGCTCGGGCTTGGCGAGGTGCACGACCGCGCGCCCGCGCAGGCGCCCACGCCCTGGGGCCTCGACTGCCTCGAGCGGCACGCCGCCTTCCTCGGGCCACTGTGAGCGCCGCGCTGCGCGCCTGCTGGCATCCGGTGGCCTACGCCGATACGGTCGGTGCGGACCCCGTGGCCACGACCCTGCTCGGCGAGGCACTGGTGCTGTGGCGCGACGGCACCGGCGCGCTGCGCGCCTTGCGCGACCGCTGCGTGCATCGCGGCACCGCGCTCTCGCTCGGGCGCATCGAGAACGGCGAACTGGTCTGCCCGTACCACGGCTGGCGCTTCGAGAGCGGCGGGCGCTGCGTACACATCCCGCAACTCGAGGACCCGATGCGGGTGCCGCCGAAGGCCTGCGTCGAGGCGTTCCGCTGCGTCGAACGTCACGGCCTCGCCTGGGTGGCGCTGGAAGCCCCGCGCTGGGAAATTCCGGAGATTCCCGAGTTCTCCGATCCGGCCTGGCGCGTGGTGCCCACCGGCCCCTTTGCCTGGAACGCAAACGCCTCGCGCATGCTGGAGAACTTCACCGACTTCGGCCACTTTCCCTGGGTGCACCCGGGCCTGCTCGGCGATCCGTCGAAACCCGTGGTCGCGCCCTACGCGGTCGAGACCGACGGCCCGGTGCTGCGCTACGCCTACGGCCGCCCGGACCAGCAGAACACCGAGAAGCTGCCGGTGTTCGCCGCCGAGGACCGCAAGGCCGAACTGCGCCGCACGCGCTACGCGATCCACCTGCCGTACACGCTCATCGAGCACATCGACTGGGGCGGTGCCGACGGCATGGTGTACCTGTTCACCGTGCAGCCGGTGGCCGAGGCGCAGGCCGTCGGCTACTGCCTCGTGGCGCGCAACTACCACCACGACCAGAGCGCCTCGGTGATGCAGGATTTCGAAGCTACCATCTTCGAACAGGACCGGCGCATCGTCGAATCGCAGCGCCCGGTGGTGGCGCCGTTCGACCCCCACGAAGAGCTGCACCTGAAGTTCGACGCCGTCGCCCTCGCCTGGCGCCGCGCAATGCGCGCGCAGGGGCTCGGCTGACCGCGACGCTCAGGCCGGCAGCAACACGCCCGGATTGAGGATGGCCCGGGGATCGAGCCGATCCTTGACGCCGGCGAGCGCCGCTGCGAAGAGATCCGGGCGCTGACGCTGATACCAGGGCATGTGATCGCGGCCGACCGCATGGTGATGCGTCACCGTGCCACCCAGCTTCATCACGGTATCGAAGGCCTTGCTCTTGATCTGCAGCCATTGCTCGGCAAGCGCACCGTGGCGCCCCTTGGCCTGGAACGAAAAGTAAGGGGCCGGGCCGTCCGGATAACAGTGCGTGAAGCGACACGACACGCTGCCCGCCTGTCCGGTCGCCTCCTTGCAGGCGGCCTCGGTCGCGGCCAGCACCGCCTGGTAGAAGCCCGGGAAGCGCTCCCAGGTGATGGCGGTTTCGAAGGTGTCGGTGATGATCCCCATCTCGACCAGGGTCTTCTTGAAGTAGGGCATGCGGATGAAGGCATTGCGCCATGCGCCGGCGGCGCCGGCGCGATGTCCGCCCTCCCCCTTCGCGCTGCCGTCGTCATAGGCGCCGCCGAAATCGCGGCAGATCGCAAGCGCCCGGTCGATCCAGGCCTCCAGCGGATGGTCGTCGTTCTCGAACGCGAGCACCACCACCGACTGCCGTCCGTCGCCGAACCCGTTGTTGTACGCCTCGCGCGCATCGAGCAGCCGCACGTTGGCGGGATAGAGCGCGGCCTGGCAGATCACCCGCACCGCTTCGGCCGCCCGGTAGACGTCATCGAACAGCACCGCGGTGCCGGCGCGAAAGCGCGGCCGCGCCTGCAAGCGCATCCACGCCTCGGTGATGATGCCGAGCGCGCCTTCGGAACCGATCATCAGACGATCCGGGCTGGGACCGGCGCCTGAACCGGGCAGGCGACGGCTTTCCATGGTGCCGGCGGGCGTCACCATGCGCAGGCTTTCCACGAAGTCGTCAATGTGGGTGTAGAGCGTGGCGAAATGCCCGCCAGAGCGGGTGGCGATCATGCCGCCCAGGGTGGCGAGTTCCATGCTCTGCGGAAAATGACGCAGGGTCAGCCCATGGGCCTTCAACTGCGCCTCCATCTCCGGCACCCGGATGCCGCCCTGGATGCGCGCGGCGCGGCTGGTCTTGTCGACTTCGACGATCTTGTCCAGCCCGGTCAGGTCGAGGCTGAGCGTGCCGTTGTAACGACCGCCGACCGCCGGCTCGACGCCCCCGCACACCGAGGTGCCGCCGCCAAAGGGAATCACCGCGATATTGGCCCCTGCGGCGTGCTCGTACACCGCCTCGATGTCAACTTCCGAGCGCGCGAACGCGACGATGTCCGGCGCATTGGCGAAATCCCGCTCGAAGGCACGCGCGTAGTCGGGAAAGGACTTGCCGTAGGTGTGCACGAGGCGGTCGCGCTTGTCGGTCGAACTGAAGGCCTTGAGCGACGCCGGAACGTCCAGCCGCGGGCCGTGCAGTTCGATTGCGTCCTCCGCGGGCGCCTTGCGGATCTCGAATTCGCCCGGAAACCGCGCCGTGAATCGTTCGGTGATCATCCGATGCTCGTCGGCGGAGATCTCCTCGCCTTCGTAGCCCCAGCCCACGATCTTGAGTTTGCGTGCGGTCATGAGCGTTCTCTGGTCAGGTCCCGGGTTGACGTCGGGTAAACCATCGATTCTCCGCGGGGCACGCAGCGTGCCCGCTCAGGGCGCGGCCTTCTCGAAATCCCCGCGCTCGAGCAGCCATGACGCCGCGAAGCCGATCAACAGTCCCCAGAACGGCGCGCCGATGTTGAAGATCGGCACGTCCGCCGCGGTGACGATGAAGGTGACCAGCGCCCCGAGCGTGAAGCGGTCGCGGAACGAGATCGTGAACGCCGATTGCAGCACGCGCAGCATGGCAAGGCCCGCCAGCGTGGCGATGAAGGCCTTCGGCGTGGCGAGCAGCAGGCGGGTGAAGGTCGGCGAGAGCAGGCCGAAGGGCAGCGCCATCAGGGCGACGGCAAGCCCGGAGGTGTAGTGGCGCGAGCGCTCGCCGGAGGCGGAGATGATCGCGTTCACCGGCCCGGTGAGGCAGGTGGAGACCGCGCCGACCAGCGCCGAAAAGAACGACCCGAGCCCGCAGGCCACGGTGATGGCATTGATCGGCGGCTTGTGGCCCGCCGCGCTCAGCACTGCGAAGCCCTGCCCGTTCTGCACCACCAGCACCGTGATGGCGAGCGGCACCACCAGTTCGATCATCGCCCGCCACGAGAACACCGGCGCGTACAGCGTCGGCTGCACGATGCCGAAGATCGGGCCGGCGCCCGGCGTGAAGCTGCCCGTCAGCGCGATCACTGCCGCGCCCACCAGCATCGCGCCCACCAGCGGCGGCAGTCCGCGCGCCACGCGCGGCACGGCCGAGAGCAGGAAGAACGCCGCCACCATCGGCGCGGCGAGCATGAAGTCGTCGCGCAGCGCATAAACCAGGTCCAGCCCGAAGCGCAGGAACACCGCCGCCACCATGGCCATGACGATCGGCATCGGCACCGCCTGCATCGCGCGCCGCACCCAGCCCGAGAGGCCGAGCAGCAGCATCAGCAGGCCGGCGGCGTGAAAGGCGCCGACGATTTCCGGAAACGACAAATGGCCGAGCGCCGGCCCCACCAGCACCATGCCGGGAATCGTCCAGAAGAACACCAGCGGCTGGCGGTACAGCCAGCACATCAGCAGGCTGATCAGGCCGTTGAGGAAGAACGAGCCGAAGATCCACGAGGAGATGTCGGTCTCCGACATGCCGCCGCGCGAACCGACCGCGAGGATGATCGCGATCGGGCCTGAGGCGGCGAAGATGAAGGCCACCAGCGCGTTGGTCGCCTGCGTCGCGCCGAAATCGGCGGCGACGCGCGCAGGGCCTGGCAGGGGACGTTCGGGCGTTTCGATCGACACGGTTCGCGAGTCCGGCAGGAGCCCCATTGTCCCCAAATTGGCCGCTGCGCGTGCAACAGGTTCGAGTCGGGGCCGGCCAGGCCTTTTTGGTAACGTATATGTTACTATACACCCTGAAGCGGCGCCCCGCGGCACGCCTCGCGTATCACCGCGCCCTCAGGGGAGGATCGGCATGGCGACCAGGGTGAAGGCGGACGTGGCAGGCACGGTGTGGAAGATCACGGCGCGGGCCGGCGCGGTCGTCGCAGCGGACGAGGAGATCATGATCCTCGAATCGATGAAGATGGAAATCCCGGTGGCGGCGCCCGCCGCAGGGCGCATCGCGCGCTTCCTGGTCGCCGAGGGCGAGACGATCGCCGAAGGCCAGGACCTCGCCGAAATTGACGCGACCTGAGTGACGCGACCTGAGCGGCCCGCGCGGGCCTAGTCTTATCGGCCGGATCCGGCGCGGCTTGAGCGCCGGCGGGCGCCCGGGCGGGCTCAGCGCCTGCGCTCGAGAAAGCGCCGGACCCGGTCCCGGGTCTCGGCGTCGGCGAGCAGTTTCGCCGTGGCCTGCACTTCCATCGCATAGCCCGAGGGGTCGCCCGTCGCAGCGGCCTGCACGCCGCGCTTGCAGGCCGCGAGGGCGCCTGCGGGCATCCCGGCTATCGCCTCGGCCAGCGCGCGTGCGCGCGCCTCCAGCGCCGCGCCGGGCACCGACCATTGCACGATTCCGAGCGCGGCCGCCTCGGCGCCGCCGACCACCTCCGCGCCGAGAATCAGGCGTTTTGCCGTCGCTTCGCCCGCAATGCGTGTCAGGCGCTGGGTGCCGCCGGCGCCGGGGATCAGGCCGAGGCGCGCCTCGGGCAAGCCGAGCGTCGCCTCGGTCGCGGCGATCCGCAGGTCGCAGCACAGGGCGAGTTCCAGCCCACCGCCGAGCGCCGCACCGCCGATCTCCGCAATCGTCACCAGCGGCAGCGCTTCGAGGCGCAGGTAGACGCGCTGCATCGCGCGCACGAAGCGGACCATCCGAGCCTGCCCTTCGGTGGTGTCGAAACGGCTGCGCATCAATGCAAGGTCGGCGCCCGCGCAGAAGACACGCGCCGAGGAGCGCAGCAGCAGCACGCGCGCGGGCGTCGCGCCCTCGAGGCCGCCAAGCAGGCCGTCGAGGCAGGCAAGCCAGGCCTCGTCCACCGCATTGACCGGGGGGCGCGCGAGCGTGACAACGGCCACCGGGCCGTCCTCGCGCAGGGTGATCGGTGATTCCGGGTTCATAGGAGGCAGGGTGCAGCGCGCGCCGCGGCACGACCTTGGCGCACATCAAGGCACCCCGCCTGCGGGGCCGGAATGCGCGCGGCGGAGTCGATCACCGAACTGGCCGAAGACCTGCAGGTGCTGTCCCGAGCGGAGCGCGACGCGCTCAACTATGCCTGCACGCATCACTCCGACGGGCTTCAGGAGGCGGAAGTGACGGTACAGGTGTGCTGGGACGCGGACCGCTTGGACCTTGGCCGTGTGGGCCAGGTGCCCGACCCCGACCGGCTGTGCGCACCGGCGGCACGGGACGCAAGCCTGATCGACTGGGCCTACAAACAGAGCAGGCGCGGCTGGCGTCAGCGGTAGAGCTTTGCGGTCGCGGCGACCTGCTTCCCGATGCGTTCGCTCAGAACGGGTACTCGTCGTCCTCGAG
>DATCYZ010000008.1:0-34666 GCA_036526195.1 Burkholderiales bacterium | reverse complement strand
GGCATGTGCATGGGGGAGGCGATCCTCGCCAACGTCGGGTCTCCCCACTACACCAACTACACGATCATCGGCGACCCGGTGAACACGGCCGCGCGGCTGATGCAGATGGCGCCGCCGAACGAGATCCTGTTCTGCGGGCGCGTGCATGAGGCCCTGCGCGAGGGCAGGACAGCCCTGGACGAGGTCGAGGCGCGCGGCGAGGTCACGCTGCGCGGCAAGCAGGCGGCGATTTCCGTGTATGCGCTGCCGGTGGCCTTGCAGGAGGCGTGATGCGCATCCTCATCATCGACGACGACGAGGACCTGCGAAACCTGCTCGCGCACTACCTGCTGCAGGAGTGGCCCAAGGCGGACGTCGAGCTCTTCGATCCGATGAAACGCGCCATGCCCGAGGCGGATTTTCCCCTCGGGACGTTCGACCTCGTGGTTCTCGATTACATGCTCGGCAAGGGCGACGGACTCGACTGGCTTGCGCGCTTCAAGCGCCGGCCGGACTGCCCGCCCGTGATCTTCCTCACCGGCGCGGGCAGCGAGGTGATCGCGGTGCGCGCGATGAAGGCGGGCGCGGACGACTACCAGCGCAAGCAGGAGTTGACGCGTGAGCGCCTGGTGACCTCGGTGCGCGAACTCACGCACGCGCGGCTCGGCCAGACGCCGCGACCCGAAGTGGCGGCGCGGGTCGAAGGCCAGAACCTCGGCGCCCGCATCAACATTCCCGGCATCACCGTCCTGCGCCTGATCGGCGAAGGCGGCATGTCCCGCGTCTACCTTGCCTCGCGCGAGGGCGACGACGAGCCGCTGGTGGTCAAGATCCTGCGCGATGAGATCTCCGGCGACGCGACGGCGCTGGCGCGCTTCATGGAAGAGTACGAGCTGGTGGAACGCATCCGTTCCCGGCACGTCGCGCGCATTTACGGGCACGGACTGTCCGATGACCTCGCTTACCTCGTCATGGAATTCTTCGACGGCGGCGACCTGAGCAAGCGCCTGAACGGCAAGCCCATCGTGCCCGAAGAGGCGCTGAAGATCTTCCGCGAACTGATGTTCGCCCTTGGCGACATTCACGAGCGCGGCGTGCTGCACCGCGACCTCAAGCCGCAGAACCTGATGTTCCGCGCCGACGGCAGCCTGGCGATCGTCGATTTCGGCATCGCGAAGCACATCGACGCCATCGACCGCACGAACCATGGGGAAGTCCTGGGGACGCCGCGTTACATGAGCCCGGAACAGGTGCAGGGGCGGGCGCTCGACCTGCGCACCGACGTGTACAGCGCCGGCGTCCTGCTCTACCAGATGCTGACCGGGCGTCACCTGTTCGAGGGCGAGACCGCGGTCGAGGTCGCCCTGCATCACCTGCACACGCCGCCGCCGCTCCTGCCGGATGCGCTCGAGCGCTTCCAGCCGCTGATGGACAAGCTGATCGAAAAGGACCGCGACGCGCGCTTTCGCAACACCGATGAAGTCATCGGGTTCCTGTCGCGCAAGTTCTACCAGGGCACGGGCGCCTTCGGCGCCGAGACGACTGTTCGCCTGAGCGGCTGAACGCTCAGTCCGGGATCTTTTCCCAGACCGCGCGCAACTGTCCCGGCAAGTCCTTCGGCGAGAAGGGCTTGGAAATCGTGCCGACGGCGCCAAGCGCGGTCAACTCGTCCAGTTCGCGGGACGAGGCCTTGGCGGTGATGAACACCACCGGATAGGCGTTCGTGTCGGGGGATTCCTTCATCTTCCGGAAGAGCGTCGGTCCGTCCATGCCAGGCATCATCCAGTCGAGCATCACCAGGTCGGGCTGGTAGGCGCGCATGTGCTCGATGGCCGCCAGCGGGTCGCTTTCTACCTCGACGGTGAACTTGCCGATGCGCTCGAGCGACAGGCGCACGATGCGCTGGATGTCTTCGTCGTCCTCGACGTAGAGGATCTTCTGCAGGGGCCTGGTGGTCATCGGGAGATCCTCTATCCGGTCAGTCTGTGTGTCGGGGAAGCTGGAACCAGAACGTCGTGCCGCCGCCAGGGCGCTCGTCGAAACCGATCTCGCCCTGCATCATTTCGATCATGTGCTTGCAGATGGCGAGGCCCAGGCCGGTGCCGCCCTTCTGGCGCGCGGTGGTCGAGTCCGCCTGGGAGAAGCGGCTGAAGATGCGGCTGCGGAAGCTCTCCGGAATGCCCGGTCCGCGGTCGTGCACCTCGACGCGGACCCGGCCATCGGCCGCTTTCACCGCTACCTCGACGGGCTTGCCTTCGGGGGAGAATTTGGCGGCATTCGACAGCAGGTTGGTGAGCACCTGCAGCAGTCGCTTGCGGTCGACATGCACCTTCACGGGAAGAATCTCGCCCGTGGTCTCGAGGTGCGTATTGTGGCGCTCGGCGAACGCCTGGTTCAGGGCGATTCCCTCGCGCACCAGGGCGTCGATCGACACGACCTCCGGGACCATGGTGAACTTCCCGGATTCGATCTTTTCGATATCGAGGATGTCGTTGATCATGTCGAGCAGGCGCTCGCCATTGCGTTCCGCGATCGTCGTGAGGTCCGTGACGTCGCTCGTCACGTCGCCGAGCACTCCCGAGTTCACCAGCTGCAGCGAACCGATGATGGAGGTGAGCGGGGTGCGCAACTCATGGCTGAGCGTCGACATGAACTCCTTCTTCATGCGTTCCACCTCGAGTTGCTGCGTGATGTCGTTGCCCTGAATGATGACGGAGATCACCTTGCCGTCGTTGCCGACCAGCGGTGTGAGGCTCCATTCGCAGACGATCTCGCTGCCGTCGCGCCGCACGTTGTGAAAGCGCAGACCCATGACCGGTTTGGCGTCGCGGATGAAGCTGCGCCAGCGATCGGTGACCGAGGCGGTGAGTTCGCTCGGAAAGAGGAACGCCGTGCCGTCGCGCCCGACCACTTCCTTGGAGACATGGCCGAACAGGTTCTCCGCCTCGCGGTTGACGGTGACCACGCGCCCCATCGGGTCGAACTCGAAAATCGGGATCGGCGCGCTTTCGGCGAACAAGGCCAGCTTGCGTCCCGAGGCTTCGACCTGCCGGCGGGCGTCGTCGAGCTCGACCAGTTGCCGCTCCAGGCGGGCGTTCAGGAGACTGTAGTCCGCGGTCAGGCGGCCATAGGCGTGCCGCAGCTGGTAGCCGGCGTGGAACACCATCTCGAGCCGGTAGGCGATCGCCACGGTGACCGCGTAGAACACCGGCACCATGAGGGCGACCTCGATGAAGAGCCGGTTGCCGAAGGTGGCGAGCACGTAGGTAAACGGCGCAAGGATGCCGGCCGCGTACATCGCGAAAATCCGCCAGGACCCGGCGTAGATCGATATCCCGCCCGCCGCCATGCCCGAGAGCAGGAAGGCGAGGAAGATTTGCTGCTCGTCCGTATGCGAGGGAAAGAAGACCGAGCCCGCGAAGCCCCAGTTTGCACCATTGGCCAGGGCGGCAATCGCCAGCCAGCGCAGCCATTGCGCGGCGTCGGCGGCGCGCGTCGGACTGCGCTGGTAGGCCAGGATGAGCGCAGCGCTGGTGATCGTCAGCAGGGCGACCAGCCCCCACCAGAACGACACCAGATCCTGCATGCGCCGGTCCCACAACTCGTAGGTGGCGATCGTGCCGATGGCGAAGGTGGCCACCACGCCGAGCCACATCTGGCCGTAGAGCTGTTCGACGCGGTCCGCGAGGACCGCTTTCGGATCTGCCCGGTCGACGTCCGGGGTCGCCGCCGGCGGGGAGGGCGTCGTATCCAAAGCGGAAGCTGGCGTGTCGGCGTTCATGGCAGGCGGCGTACCTGCCGGATTCTAAGGGAAAGCGTGCCGCGCGGCCCGTGGGCCGCGCCGGGACATCACAGACTTTTGCCGTTTCGCAGGACGCCGACCGCAATGCCTTCGATGACCAGCGACTCGCGGCGCAGGTCGATCTCGATCGGTTCGAACTCGGGGTTCTCCGGCAGCAACTGGACCAGCGTGCCGCGCTTGCGAAAGCGCTTCACGGTCACGTCGCTGTCGATGCGCGCCACCACCACCTGGCCGGTGCGAGCCTCGCTCGTGCGGTGCACCGCCAGCAGGTCGCCCTCGAGAATGCCGGCGTCGCGCATCGACATGCCGCGCACGCGCAGCAGGTAGTCCGCGCGCGGCGCAAACAGGTTCGGGTCGATCTGCGCGCGCCCCTGCAGGTGTTCCTCGGCCAGCATCGGGCTGCCGGCGGAAACGCGCCCGACGATCGGCAATTCGTTCATTCGTCCCATGCGCGCCGTGGCCGAGCGGGCGCGCACACGGATGCCGCGCGAAGCGCCGGAGGAGATCTGCAGCACGCCCTTGCGCTCGAGCGCCCGCAGGTGCTGTTCGGCGGCATTCACCGAGCGGAACCCCATGGAGCGCGCGATCTCCGCCCGCGTGGGCGGATAGCCGGTCGACTCGGTGAGTTCGCGAATCAGCCGGAGGATCTCGGCCTGGCGCTCGGTGAGGGCTTCCATGGGCAGGGGACTGTCCTTATTTACACCTGTGTGATTATATCCAGTAATCGGGAGGGTGCAACGTGCTCCCTGGCGCCGGCTTGCGGGGGAGGGCGTCGTCCGATCAAACGGTAACACACGCGTTACCATAGGGCCCTGTTTCGCGTCCGGCGGCCCGGCTGCGCGTTACCATGACTGTTTTCCCGGGCCCGCTGAATCCTCATGCGCAGAGAAGACGACAGGCTGCTGACCGGTCGCGGCCGCTTCACCTCGGACTGGAACTTTCCGGATCAGTTGTACGCCGCCGTGCTGCGCTCGCCGCACGCGCACGCCGACCTCGTGTCGGTCGATGCGGCCGCGGCGCTGGCGATGCCGGGCGTGCGCGCGGTGCTGCTGGCGGCGGACTTCGCCGCCGAAGGCTGGGGCACGATACAGGGCGGGGTGCCGTTCGAGGGCACCGACGGCAAGCCGATGCGCAAGCCGGACTACCCGGTATTGGCCGAGGGGCGCGTGCGTTTCGTCGGCGAACCCGTGGCGTTCGTGGTGGCCGACACGCCGGCCCGCGCGCAGGATGCCGCGGAGGCGGTCGGCGTGACGTACCGCGAACGCGACCCGGTGTCGCAGGCGGATGCGGCGCTGGCGGCCGGCGCGCCGCTGGTGCACGACGCCATCCCCGGCAACCTGGCGATGGAATTCGCCCGCGGCGACGCGGCCGCGGTGGAGGCGGCGCTCGCCCGCGCGCACCATCGCAGCCGCCTCACGCTGCGCAGCCAGCGACTGGTGAGCAACCCGATCGAGCCGCGTGCCTGCGTGGTGCGCCACGAACCGGGCGAGGACCGCTACGTGATCTGCACGCCCTCGCAGGGGATCGGCAACCTGCGCGCGCGCGTGGCGCCGGTGGCCGGCGTCCCCGGCGAGCGGCTGCATTTCGTGGCCGAAGACGTCGGCGGCAGCTTCGGCACGCGCAGCACCCCCTACCCGGAGCTGTTCTGCTGCATGCTGGCCGCGAAGCGGCTTGGCCGCCCGGTCAAGTGGACCGGGCCGCGCACCGATTCCTTCCTCTCGGACTTCCATGGACGCGCGCTCACGCTGAGCGGGGAGATCGGCCTCGATGCCGAGGGCCGCATCCTCGCGCTGCGCTGGGACGATGTTGCCGACCTCGGCGCCTACGCCTCGGCCTGGGGCGCGTTCGTCGGCAGCAACAACCTCGCGGTCACCATGGGCGGGGTGTATCGCGTGCCCGCGCTGGCGATGCGCTCGCGCCTGGTCTACACCAACACCATGCCGGTGTCCGCGTACCGCGGCGCAGGACGACCCGACATCGCGTTCGCCATCGAGCGGCTCATCGAGCACGCCTGCGCCGAGCACGGCCTGGACCCGATCGCGACGCGCCGCAGGAATTTCATCACGCCGGCGGAGATGCCGTACACCACGGCGAACGGCACGGTGTACGACTGCGGCCACTTCGAGGCGGTCCTCGACCATGGCCTGAAGGCCGCCGACTGGGCGGGGTTTGCCGCGCGCCGCGCGGCGAGCGCGGCCGCCGGGCGCCTGCGCGGCATCGGCCTGGCGAGCTACCTCGAGGCGAGCGGCGGTGGTGCCGCGCCGCAGGACCAAGTGCTGGTGCGCTTCGACGCCGAAGGCGTGCCCACGCTGTACTGCGTGGCGCAGGCCTCGGGACAGGGGCACGAGACCACCTTCGTCAACCTGTTCGCGCGCGAATCCGGGTTTCCCGCGGCACGCGTGCGCTACCGCGCGAGCGATCCCGACGCGAAGATCGTCGGCAATGGCACCGGCGGCTCGCGCACCGCCCTCGGGCAGGGCAGTGCGTTCAAGCTGCTTGCCGCGGCGCTGGTCGAGAAGGCACGACCGCACGCCGCCGAGGCGCTGGGCGCGCATGAGCACGAATTGCGCTTCTCGGCCGGAACCTTCTCGGCCAACGGCATGACGGTCACGCTCGAGCGGCTTGCCGCGCGGCTGGCCGGCGCCGGCAGCCATCCGCTCGATTGCGATGCGGGCGGCAAGTTCGGCGTGACCTACCCGAACGGCTGCCATGTCGCGGAGGTCGAGATCGATCCCGAGACGGGCGAAACCCGGCTCGCGCGCTACACCGCGGTCGACGACATCGGCACGCTGCTCGAGCCGGTGCTGGTGGAAGGACAGGTGCACGGCGGCGTCATGCAGGGCGCGGGACAGGTCCTGTGCGAACAGGCGGTGTACGACGAAACCGGCCAGTTGCTCACGGCAAGCTTCATGGACTATGCCATGCCGCGCGCGGACGACCTGCCGGAAGGCTTCGCGGTACAGGCGCACCCCGTGCCGACCGGGACCAATCCGCTGGGGGCGAAGGGCGTCGGGGAGTCCGGCTGCAGCGGCGCGATGCCTGCGGTGATGAACGCGGTGCTCGACGCGCTGCGCGCGCGCGGCGTGCAGGACCTTGACATGCCCGCCACGCCCGAGCGCGTCTGGCGCGCGCTGCAGGCGCGCTGAAGGCGTGCGCTTCAGTCGGCGAGCGGTTCGATCAGTTCGGGAACGTCGTTGGCGGCGCGATTGACCGCGGTGCTGACCCGCCGCGTCCGGATCGCCTGCGGCGCGCAGGGCGCCAGCAGGTCGGAGACGTCCTGTCCGCCCGCGCAATCGAGCCAGCGGGCGTAGTCCTGCGGAAACACCATCACCGGCATGCGCTCGTGGATCGGCGCCATGGCCGCGTTCGCCTCCGTGGTGACGATGCAGCAGGTCTCGAGCGGCCCGTCGGGACCGTTCCACGATTCCCACAGCCCCGCGAAGGCGAACAGCGGTTCGTTTGCCGGGGTCACGTACCAGGGCAGCTTGCGGCCGTCCACCGGCTGCCATTCGTAGAAGCCGTCGGCGGCAACCAGGCAGCGGCGGCGCCGGTACGCCTCGCGAAACGAGGGCTTTTCCGCGACGGTTTCGGCGCGCGCGTTGTTCATGCGCGCGCCCATCTTCGCATCCTTCGCCCAGCGCGGCACCAGGCCCCAGCGCACCAGGGCGCCCTCGCGCGGCGTTGCGGCGCCGGCGCGCACCACCAGCACGCTCGCCGTCGGCGCGATGTTGTAGCGTGCCGGGGGCAGCGCCGGCAACCGCTCCAGCGCGAACTGCAGCGCGATGACGCGAGGGTCGCTATGCAATGCAAACCGGCCGCACATGGGCGTCACTGTACAATGGCGCGGGCACCCAGCGCAGATGCGCTGCTCTCCCAGTCGGGCGCGCCACGATGATCGTCCAGTCCCTGCTCGATACCGACCTCTACAAGTTCACGATGATGCAGGTCGTCCTGCACCATTTCCCCGGGGCGCAGGTCGAGTACCGGTTCCGCTGCCGCACCCCCGGTGTCGACCTGACGCCCTACCTCGACGAGATCCGGGACGAAGTCGGGCAGCTCTGTGCGCTGCGCTTCAGCGAGCCGGAGCTCGAGTACCTGCGGCGCCTGCGCTTCATGAAGTCGGATTTCGTCGACTTCCTCGGCCTGTTCCACTTCAACGAGAAATACATCCGCGTCGAGCGCGGGCAGGCGCCGGGCGAAATCGAGATCCCGATCAGCGGACCCTGGCTGCACACCATCCTCTACGAGATCCCGGTGCTGGCGATCGTGTCGGAGGTGTATTTCCGCCACCATGGAAAGCCGGCCGATCGGGCCGAGGGCCGGCGTCGCCTCGCCGCCAAGATCGAGCTGGTGCGCACCGTGGAATCCGCGCTCGAGTTCGGCATTTCCGATTTCGGCACCCGGCGCCGCTACGCGCGCGACTGGCAGGAAGAGGTGCTGCAAACGCTCAAGCGCGAGGTGCCGCAGTACTTCGCCGGCACCTCGAATGTCTGGTTCGCCATGCGCAACGGCCTCACGCCGCTCGGCACCCTCGGCCACGAGTACATGCAGGCCTGCCAGGCGCTCGGGCCGCGCCTGCGCGATTCGCAGATCTACGCCATGGACATGTGGGCGAAGGAGTACCGCGGCGACCTCGGCATCGCGCTGTCGGACACCTACGGGCTGGAAGCCTTCCTGCGCGATTTCGACATGTACTTCTGCAAGCTGTTTGACGGGGCGCGCCACGATTCCGGCGACCCGTTCGCGTGGGGGGAGCGCATGATCGCGCACTACGAGAAGAACCGCGTCGACCCGCGCACCAAGACGCTGATCTTTTCCGACCAACTGTCGTTTCCGCTCGCCATCGAGATCGCGCGCCGCTTCCATGGCCGCACCCGCACCTCCTTCGGCATCGGCACCAACCTCACCAATGACCTCGGGGTCACCCCGATCAACATCGTCATCAAGATGATCCGGTGCAACGGCCAGCCGGTGGCGAAGATCTCGGACGCTCCCGGAAAGACGGTCAGCACCGACGAGGGCTACCTCGCGTACCTGCGACAGGTGTTCGGGCTCGAGGACCCCGCGAAGAAGGCGCCGGCGCGTTGAGTGCGGAGGCGGATCGCGGCTTGCGCCGCACCGCGCTGGTGGTGCTCGGCACGGCCTTCCTCCTCAACCTCCTCGGGCGCGGCATCGGCGACACCTATTCGGTGTTCCTGCGACCGCTCGAGCAGGAGTTCGGCTGGAGCCGCTCCCAGCTGACCAGCGTCTATTCTCTCTATCTGCTGGTGAACGGCTTCTGCGCGCCCTTCGTCGGCATGGCCTTCGACCGGCTCGGTGCGCGCTGGGTGTACGCCGTCGGCCTCGCCATCCTCGGCTCGGCGTTCATGGCCGCCGGCAGTCTCGGCAGCCTGTGGCAGTTCTACGTGCTGGTGGGGGTCGCCGTGGGCGTCGGCGTGAGCTTTACCGGCATGGTGCCCGGCTCGGGCCTGCTCTCGCGCTGGTACCGCACGCGGCTCTCCACCGCGCTCGGCATCGCCTACGCCGGGTTCGGGGTCGGCGCGATGTTGTTCGTGCCGATCACGCAGGCGCTGGTGGGCCAGCTCGACTGGCGCATGGCCTACCGGGTGCTGGGCGGCCTGCTGCTGCTCGCCCTGCCGCTCATCGTGTTCGGCCTGCCCTGGAAGCGATTCGAGGCCGGCCATCCGCTGCTGCGCGGCGACGCAAAGCCGGATGCGGCGCAGTCCGGCTGGACGCTGCGCTCCGCGCTGCGCTCGCCGCTGTACTGGGCGCTCGCGCAGGCCTTCTTTTTCACCTCGGTGGGCATGTTCATCATCCTGGTGCAGTTGGTGGTGTTCTTCATCGATGCCGGCTTCTCGCCGCTGGTTGCGGCGAGCGCCTTCGGCGTGCTCGGCATGCTCTCGGCCTCCAGCGTCATGGGCAGCGGCTTCATGTCCGATCGCTTCGGCGTCCGGCAGGCGGTCACGGCGAGCTTCATCGGCACCGGGCTCGGGATGCTGATCCTGCTGGTGCTGGCCGGGATTCCCTCGGGTCCGCTGCTCGGCGTGTTTGTCGTGGTGTTCGGCCTGTGCATGGGGGTGCGCGGCCCGGTCATCTCCTCGGTCTGCGCGAAGTACTTCGCCGGCCCGCGAGTGGCCACGATCTACGGCACCATCTACTCGACCAACGCCCTCGGCGCCGCGCTCGGCTCGCTGCTCGGCGGGGTGCTGTACGACCTGACCGACGGTTACCGCACCGGCTTCGCGGTCTCGGTGTGCTGCATCCTGCTCGCCGCGGCGCCGTTCTGGACGGTGAAGACGTTGCGGGATTTCCGCTGAGGCGGCGTCGGCGCCCGTCCGCGGGCGCTCAGCGAGGCGGCGCCACGCCGACCACCCGCATGTCGCGCGGTTCGCGCAGCTTGAACTGCGCCGGTTCCTGCCGGATCTCGACCAGGCCGGCCTCCGCCATCACGGCGGCGAGGCTCTGGGGCGTGTAGTTCCAGCGATGGCACATGAGCGGGTCCTTCCAGGCAGGATCGCCGTAGAACACCCACATCGTGCGCTGGCCCTCCTGTCCGGGGCCGGCCGCGCCGGCGGGGTCCTTGAGCAGCGCCTCGCAGGCGCTCTGCAGGTTCGGGCACTCGAGGATCATCATTCCGCCCGGTTTCAGCACGCGCGCCCATTCGCGCAGCACCCCCACCACTTCCCAGCGCCAGAAATGCTCGACCACGTGGACCGCAAGCACCTCGTCCACGCTCGCGGTGTCGAAGGGCGTGAGCGCGCGCAGGTCGCACAGCACGTCCGGGCGCCGCCCTGCGCGGCTCTCGGCGACGTCGACATTGACGTACCCCGGCAGGATCTTGTCGCCACAGCCGAGATTCAGGCGGACCGGGGTCCCGGAGTCGGGGGGCGAAAAGGCTGGCGGGGCGTCGCCGGCGAGCAAAGCCGCCCAGGCGTCGGCGATCCGCCCCGGGGAAAAGCGCGCGGACACATGCTCCTGGCCCGCGCGCAGGCGCTCGAGCGCCGCCCCGGGATTGGCCAGCGCCCATTCGACCCCCCGGCCCAGGTCCTCGCCGACGCAGGCGTAGTCGGCAAGCTCGAGGTAGGAAGGGATGGGTGAGGCGATCGCCAGCCGTCCGCAGCGAATGGATTCGACCAGTCGATTATGCGATTTCACCCGCCCCCAGCGATCGTCGTGGGCCTGGGGCAGGATCACGAGGTCGCTGGCCTCGATGGCACGCCAGGTCGCCTCCAGCGACCATGGGATGAAGGTCGTCGCCACCGCGGGGTGCGCCTGCGCCAGGCGTCGCGCCACCTCGTCCGCAAGGTCGCGGCGCGAGGCATGCGTGACCAGCCTGAGTTCCGCCGCGCGCCCGCCGAGGCCGCTCGCGGCCTGCGCCAGCCCACGCGCGACGGAATCGATGTTCTGCGCGCCGAGCTGGCCGAACCAGCACAGGCCGACGGGCGCGCCGGCGACCGCGCGCGGCGCGAGCGCACGGGGCGATTCGTACGGATCCTCGATGAGGTGGATGCCGTGCCGCGCGTACGGCCGGAGATCCTCGAGCAGCGCGGCACACGGCACCGTCAGGGTGCAGCATTCGCCGAGCATCCGCTGGTAGCGCTCGAGGAAGGGCCGGCCTTCGGCATCGCCGAGCGCCGCGTAGTTGTCGGTCAGGTCCGCGACCAGCCTGACACGCCCGCGCGCCCCGGCGAGCCACGCCAGCATCCGCTCGAAGCGTTGCGAATGGGCAAGGAGTTCCGAGGTCGAGAATTTCGTCACCACTACCGTCGCGGCCGAAGCCAGGCCTTCGTGGTCCGGTTCGTCCGCGAGCAGGTCGGGCGGCAACAGGTACACGGGACGCGATGTGGCGAGCCGCGACGCGGCGAGGAAACTGCGCAGGCGCACGCTGGCCACGTCGGACCGAAGCCGCGCGTCCGGGCCGACCCGGACCGGGGCCTCCATGTTGGCGACGAACACGACGCTGTCCGCGCGCCCCTGGCGCGCGGCGCGCAGGGCCGGCGCGCTGGCGGGGGCACGCCGCCTGAACACCTGTGCCAGCAGGCTGCGCAGCATGCCGCTCAGCCGAGCAGTCCCTGCGCGCGCGCCTCGCGCTCGAGCGGCTCGCGAAACGCCGGCGCCGCGATCGCGAGCATGCGCTTCGCGCGCTCGCGCAGGGTGAGGCCGCGCAGGTCGGCGGCGCCGTGCTCGGTGACGAAGACGCCGGCCTCGCTGCGCGGCGTGGCCACCGGCCCCGAGAGCGTGGCGACGATGCGCGAGGCCTTCGTGCCGACGGCCGCGGGCAGGCAGATGAGCGACACGCCGCCGGCCGAGGCATTCGCCGCGCGGATGAAGTCGAGCGCGCCGCCGACGGCCCCGACATAGGCGCCGTTGGCGACTTCCGCGTTCACCTGGCCGGTGAGGTCGACTTCCACGGCGGAGTTGATGGCCACGAACTTCGGCAGTCGTCCGAGCGTGGCGCCCGCATGGGTGTAGTCGGAGGAGCGCAGGTGGAATACCGCATTCTCGTGCGCGAAGTCGAACAGGCGCCGGCTGCCCATCAGGACGCCGCCCACCACGCGACCGGCGTCGATCGGCTTCCTCGCATTGGTGACCACGCCGCGCTCGATGAGCGCGATCAGGCTGTCGCCGAGCGCGCCTGAATGCACGCCGAGGTCCTTGCGATCGGCGAGCGCCGCCAGCACCGCGTCGGGCAGCGCGCCGAGCCCGAACTCGAGCGTCGCGCCGTCGGGGATGAAGGCAGCTGCGTGCGTGGCGATCGCCCGCTCGATTTCCCCGACCTTCGCCGCCGGCGCCTCGATCGGCGCGCGCGAGGTTTCGATCGACAGCGCGAAGTCCGCCGCCTTCAGGGTGCGCTCGCCATGTACCCAGGGCACCTGATCATTGATCTCGACGACGATGGCGCGCGCGCCCTCCAGTGCGGGCAACAGGTACTCGTGCGACAGGCCGAGGCTGTGCTCGCCGCGGGCGTTCGGCGGGCTCACCTGCACGAAGACCACGTCGGCGCGCAGCCTGCCGGCGCGAATCAGCGCGCCGAAGCGGGAATAGGGATGCGGGTGGATCTCGAGCACCCCGGCCGCGGTCAGGGCCCGGTTGGTGCCGGTGCCGGCATAGGAGGAAAACCGCAGCACGTCGGCGTGCTCCGGGCGCACGATGCCCGAGTAGGAAATGCCGAGGAAGGCGGTCGCGCCGCGATAGGCGGCGCGCTGTTCGACGAAGGCTTCCACCAGCGCCTGCGGCTCGCCCGTGGACTGCCCCCAGATCACGCCGTCGCCCGGCCGCAGCACCTTCGCAAGGTCGATTTTCATCTGGCGATGCTACCATCCGGCCCTCTCGAATCCGGAGGCTCCATGCTCGACGACAAGGCACTCGACACCCTGTTTCGCACTGCCCGCACGCAGAACGGTTTTCTCGACACGCCGGTCTCCGACGACGAACTGCGCGCGGTCTACGACCTCGCCAAGTGGGGCGCGACCACGATGAACACCCAGCCGGCGCGCTTCGTCTTCGTGCGCTCGAAGGCGGCCAAGGACAAGCTCGCGCCCGCGCTGAGCCCGGGCAACCTCGACAAGGTGATGAAGGCGCCGGCCACGGTGATCATCGCCAACGACCTGCACTTCTACGAGAACCTGCCGCGCACCTTCCCGAACAACCCGAACGCCAAGGGGCTCTTCGAGGGGGAGGAGAAGAAGGCCCACGTCGCCACCACGGCGATGCGCAACGGCTCGTTGCAGGGCGCCTACCTGATGCTGGCGGCGCGCGCGCTGGGCCTCGATTGCGGGCCGATGTCCGGCTTCGACAACGCCAAGGTGGATACCGCCTTCTTCGCCGACGGGCGCTGGAAGTCGAACTTCCTCTGCAACCTCGGGCACGGCGACCCGTCGAAGATCTTCCCGCGCAACCCGCGCCTGGGCTTCGAGGAGGCCTGCCGCATCGTCTGACGCGGTCTTGCCCATATAGTAACATATATGTTACTATATGGGCTGTTTCGGCGTCAGCGCCGGCGCCGCACGGGCCGGGTGCCCTTTTCGTCGAAGTTCAGGTCGACCCGCAGCAGGTCGCGCACCGGGCCGGCGAGGCGCAGCTTCACGGTCCAGTCGCCGAGCATCTCCAGGTCGAGCATCACGCGGTAGTCCCCGGGCCGGTCGCCGGGCCGCGCCTGCGCCGGCTTGACGTTGTGCGCCATCGGCATCGAGGGCATGTCGGCGCCGACCGTGACCTCGACGCCGCTGAGCGGCTTTCCGCCACGGCTCAGGTGGATGGTGCAGTCGAAGATGAAGTCGGTGGGCGTCGGCCTGCACTCGAGCGCGGCCTCGGGGCGTTGCGCGAGGGCCGGCAAGGCGAGGCATCCGAGCAGCAGGAAAGCGAGAACTCTCATCCGGGCTTCTTCAGGCGTCGACCGAGCCAATGTACCACCCGCTCATCGAGCAGGCCCCGGGGCCGCCAGATGAGCAGCAGCGCCACCAGGCCGCCGAAGACGATCATGCGGTAGCCGTGGAAGATCCGGCTGCCTTCGAGCACGCCGATGTCCAGCAGCACGCCGAGCAGCGGCCCGACCACCGTGCCGAGCCCGCCGATCAGCGCGTAGGCGAGGCTGTGCACGCCGAGCATGATGTCGAAGTTGCGCGGCTCGATGTAGGTGTTGGCATGCGCGAACAGCACGCCGCCGAGGGCGGCCAGCGCGCCGGCCGCCGTCGCGGTGCCGAGCTTCAGGCGATCGACGCGGATGCCGAGCGCCGCGGCGAGTTCGGGGTCTTCGCCCACGCCGCGCAGGGTCACGCCGAGGCGCGAGCGTTCCACCCAGGCAAGCGCCGCCATCACCACTGCCAGCAAGGACCAGACGATCAGCAGGTAGCCGCCGGGTTCGATGCCCTGCTCGAACACCCAGCGGATGCCGCGAAAGCCCTGCGTGCCGTCGGGGCCGACCGCTTCGCCCTCGACCATGCGCCGGAAGTGCAGCAGTTCGAGGCCGATGCGGACCATCTCCGCGGCGGCGAGCGTGGCCATGGCGAAGTACAGGCCCTTGAGGCGCAGCGTCGGCAGCGCGATCAGCAGCTGGGCAAGACCGCCGGCCGCCATCGCGGCCAGCAGGGCGAGGGGCAGGGGCCAGCCGTACAGCGCGGTGGCGATGCCGCCGGCATAGGCGCCGATGCCGAAAAACGCCTGCTGGCCGAAGGACAGCTCCCCCGCGACCAGCAGCAGGTAGGCCGACAGGGCGAGGAAGGCGAACAGCCCGATGTTGGTCAGGACGCCGATCGCGTGCGCGTCCATCGTCCCATCCACCAGGCAAGCCCCTCGGGTCGCAGCGCGAGGAGCAAGAACAGCAGCAGGTAGGCGACCAGGTCGCGCGCCTGCGGGCCGAGATACCACTGGCTGTGCGCTTCCACCAGGCCGAGAAGCAGGCCGCCTGCCACCGCGCCCGGCAGCGAGCCGAGGCCCCCCAGCATCATGGCCAGCATGCCCTTCAGCGTCGACCACATGCCGAGCATCGGCGTGACTTGCTGAAAGGTGGCGGAGATGAGGAAGCCGGCGATGCCGCCGATCGCCGAGGCGAGCGCAAACACCAGCGCAAAGGTGCGCGCCGCCGGGATGCCGGCGAGCTCGGCGGCCACCGGCTGGTCGACGAGCGCGCGCACGGCGGTGCCGAAGCGCGTGCGATGGAGCAGCCACCACAGGCCGCCAAGGATCGCCACGGCGGTGGCAAACAGCACCAGCGTCTCGACGCGCAGGAACAGCGGGCCGAGCGACAGCGACGCACCGGACCAGAGCGCGGGGAAGTCGTACAGGTGCTTCGGCAGCAGCAGGGTGGCGGCCTCCTCGAACTGCATCCACAGTGCGAAGCTCGCCACCATGGCGGCGAGCGGCGCGCCATGGCGGTGCGGGGCAAAGCACAGCCGTTCGACGTAGGCGCCGGCCAGCACCGTGCCGGCCACCGTGACGACGCCCAGCAGCAGGAGCGAGACCTGGCCCTGTTGCGAGAGCCAGGTCGCGGCGTAGGCGCCGAACAGGATGGCCGGGCCGTAGGACAGGTTGGCACGGCGCAGCACGCCGAAGATCAGGGTGAAGCCGACGGCGAGGAGGGCGTACGCGGTGCCGTTGAACAGACCGTCCAGCGTGTTCTGCAGGGCGTCCAGCATCGGCGGCCGGCCGCGGCGCGCGTCGCGCTAGGCCTTCGAGCCCAGGTAGGCGCGCCGGATCACTTCGTCCTCGGCAAGCGTGCCGGGGGTGCCGCTGAAGGTCACCTTGCCCTGCTCGATGAGGTAGAAGTGGTGCGCCACCTTGAGCGCAAGGTGCGCGTTCTGCTCGACGAGGAAGATGGTGGTGCCGTCCTTGTGCAGTTCGCGCACGATGCTGAAGATCTCCTCGACCACCAGCGGCGCCAGGCCGAGCGAGGGTTCGTCCATCAGCAGAAGCTTCGGGCGCGACATCAGCGCGCGCGCGACCGCCAGCATCTGCTGCTCGCCGCCGGAGAGCGTGCCGGCAAGCTGGCCGGCGCGTTCGCGCAGGCGCGGAAAGCGCGTGAACATCTTCTCGATGTCCGTGCCGATGCCGGCGCGGTCGTCGCGCGCGTAGGCCCCCGCCTGCAGGTTCTCCTGCACCGTCATCGAAGGGAACACCAGCCGGTTTTCCGGCACCAGTGCGATGCCATGCGAGACGATGGCATGCGGGGACTGGCCGGCGATCTCGGTGCCGGCGAAGCGGATCGCGCCGCGCTTTGGCCTGAGGATGCCCGCCACCGTGAACATCAGGGTGGTCTTGCCTGCGCCGTTGGGCCCGAGCAGGCAGGTGATCGAGCCTTCGGCCACCTCCAGGCTGACACCCTTCAGCGCCTCGATCTTGCCGTAGGCGGTGACCACGTCCTCGACCGCGAGCAGGGCGCTCATTCGCCGCCCCCGAGGTAGGCCTTCTTCACCGCATCGTCATTCTGCACCTCGGCCGGCGTGCCCTCGGCGATCTTCTGGCCGAAGTTGAGGACCGCGATCCGGTCGGTCACGGCCATGACGAGCTCCATGTGGTGCTCGATCAGCAGCACGGTGACGCCGCGCGCGCGCACCTGCCGGATGCGCTCGTCGAGATCGGCAATCTCCTCGGCGTTCATGCCGGCGGCCGGCTCGTCGAGCAGGATCAGCTTCGGCTTCGCCGCGAGCGCGCGCGCAAGCTCGAGCCTGCGCTGCTCGCCGAAGGCCAGGTTGGCGGCCAGCTCGTCGGCGCGGTGCGCGAGACCGGAGAATTCGAGCAACTGGGTGATCTCGGCGCGCACGCCGGCGCGCCCGCCGATCCAGCGCGCGAGGAATCCCGAGCGCGCCCGGTCGGCCGGCGAGTTCTGCGCCACCCACAGGTTCTGCCAGACCGTGAGCTGGCCGAAGAGGCGGATGTTCTGGAAGGTGCGTGCGATGCCCGCCTGCAGCCGCTTGTGCGTCTGCAGGGGATCGATGTCCAGCCCGCCGAAACGAATCGTCCCGGCGGTCGACGGGTACATGCCGGTGATCAGGTTCACGGTGGTGCTCTTGCCCGAGCCGTTGGGGCCGATCAGGCCGAAGATCTCGCCCTCGCGCACGTCCAGGTCGAGCCCGTCCAGGGCGCGCACGCCGCCGAAGTGCTTTGACAGGCCGCGCAGTTCAAGCACCGGACGAACCCTTGCGGTGGAAGAGCGACTTCAGCCACGCCAGCACCCGCTCGTCGAGCATGCCGCGCGGCCGGACGTTCATGGCCAGGATGATCAGCGCGCCGAAAAGCAGGTTTCGCCAGTCGCCCATGAAGCGCAGGCCTTCCACCAGCACGCCCTGCACGAACACCACCGCGATCAGCGTGCCGAAGACGCTCGCGAGTCCGCCGAGGATGGGATAGGCAATCGCGAAGGTGGCGACCAGGATGTTGAAGCTCGCATGCTCGATGTGCGTGGTGTAGTGCGCGTACAGGCCGCCGCCGATCCCGGCGATCGCGCCGCCCACCGTCATGGCGCTCACCTTGACCGCGGTCAGGTTGATGCCGACGGCCTGCGCGGCAATCTCGTCCTCGCCCACCGCGCGCAGCACCGAGCCGTAGCGCGAGCGGTCGAACCACCACAGCAGCGCCATGACCAGGATCACGAACACCCAGACGAACAGCATGACCTCGAAGGTGCTCCAGCCGTTTTCCGGGAAGAAGCGGATCTGCCGGAAGCCCTCGCCGCCGACCGGGCCGAGCTTCACCTCGCCCTTGGACACCTGGTAGTCGAAGTTGAAGAAGAACAGGCGCACCCCTTCGCCGAAGGCGAGCGTGGCGATGACCAGCATCAGGCCCTTGACGCGCAGCGCCGGAAAGCCGACCGCGCAGGCCACCACCGCGCCGATCACCGCGCCGGCGAACACCGCGGGCACCACGTGCCAGCCGGTCAGCACCGTGAGCATGCCGGCGACATAGGCGCCGATGGCGAAAAACGCCGCCTGCGCAAGGCTGACCTGCCCGGTGAGCAGCACGACATAGGCGGACAGGCCGAGCAGGGCGTGCACGCCGATGATCTGTGCCAAGCCAAAGTAAAAATCCATGATCGGAGCGGGAGGCTATGCCTCCCGCGCCTCCTGGCAGGAAAGGAACAGGGGGGCCGGGCCCCTTCCTGGATCCAGGGAACCTTCCCGGCCCCCCCGTACCCCCCGGGTGGCTTCGACTGGCGTCGATGTCGAGGTCATCAGTCTCTCCCGGTCTTCGCAGCGAACAGGCCGCCGGGGCGGAAGACGAGGAAGACGAACAGCAGCAGCATGACGTACAGGTCGCGCTCGGTGACGCCGCGGTAGAGCTGGAAGACGTTCTCCAGCCCGCCGACCAGCAGCCCGGCGATGATGGCGCCGGGAATGCTGCCCAGGCCGCCGATCACGGTGACGATCAGGCCCTTCACGGTGAGCGGCGTCGTCAGCAGGGGCGAGAGCGTGCCGACCGAGGCGCCGATCATGGCGCCGGCGAGCCCGCCCAGCAGTCCGGTGATGACGAAGGTCAGGGCGTTCACGCGCACCAGGCGGATGCCGCAGAGCTGCGCCGCGACCGGCTGCTGCGAGACCGCGCGCGTGGCGAGGCCAAGGCGGGTTCGATACAAGAGCAGCAACAATCCCACCATGCCGAGGACCGAGATCCCGAACACCAGCAGCAGGTCGCCGCGCAGCGTGAACTCGCCGAAGCGGATCATCACGTCGTCGAACAGCGCCGGAAAGCCGAGCGGCATGCCGTCGGTGCCGTGGACGATCACCTCGTCGATCAGCAACAGCATGCCCACGGTCGACATCAGCGTCGCCAGCGGGTTGGCGAGCGGGATGAAATGGAAGCAGGCGACGTACACCACCCAGCCGAGCATGCCGCCGGCCAGCACGCTGCCGAGGAAGATGAGCCAGGGCGGCGCGCTGGCGGCCACGGCCTTCACCACCAGCAGCCCGGCGTAGGCCCCGCCCACCGAGGCCGCGGCGTAGGACATGTTGATCTTGTGCATCACGCCGAACACCAGCGTGAAGCCGATGCCGATCAGCGCATAGGTCGCGCCGTACAGCACGCCGTCGGAGATGGATTGCAGCAGGTCGAGCATGGCAAATGCCCCGGGGCGGGCAAAAGAAAGGGGGCGTCGGCCCCCTGTCCTTCACCCGCGCGCGCGGGTCACGCGCTCAGAGCGGGTTGTGGAGAACCTTCCACTCGCCCTTGCTGGCGTGCACGAAGAGGTAGGGCTTGTCCGCCTCGCCTTCCTCGTCGCGCTTGGTGACCCCGAGCAACCCGTTGGTGGTCTTCAGGCTTGCCAGCCCGTCGCGCACCTTGCGCCGGTCGGCCTGCAGGTCGCCGGGCTTGCCCGAGAGCTTGGCCGCGTCCATCACCTGCTTGAGGATGAACATGTTTTCCCAGGCCGCCATCGAATGCAGGTCGGCCGCGCCCTTGAACTTCGCCGTGACCTGCGCCGCGTTCTGCGCTTCCTTGTTCACCGGTGCGAAGCTGGTCGGGATGATCATGCCCTCGGCCTGCTTGGCGCAGCCCTGCAGGGTTTCCAGGCTCGACGAACTGGTGAGTCCGACCAGCACCTTGGGCTTCACGCCCTGGCGCGCCATCTCCTTCAGCACGCCGCAGGTGGTGAAGGGGTGCGCGGAGATCGCCACCACGTCGGCATTCGCCTTCTTCATCTCGCGCACCTGGGTGGCGAAATTAGTGTCGTTCAGCAGCCACTTCGCCTCGCCGGCGACCTTGAAGCCCGCGGCCTCGGCGCGCGTCTTCTGCACGAGGTACCAGGTGGCGCGCGAATGCGCGAAGTCTTCCTCGACGCCGCCGAAAATGGTCTGCGCCTGCGGATACTTGGTCTTCAGCCAGTAGTACAGCGAGTTGTACATGGTCATTTCGTTGGGCACGTTGCGGAACGCCCATTGCGAGATCTTGGCCAGCCCCACCTTGATCGCGACATCGGTGAAGATCGGCATCTGCATGCCGGAGTCGCTGGCGTCGTCGATCTTCTTCTGCAGCACGCCGAAGAGCGGCTCGGCGACGTTCGAGCAGGTCGGGCCGACGGCGACCACGGCATTCGTGCCGTAGATGCGGCGCGCTACCGAGATGCCTTCCTCGGCGTTGCAGCGGTCGTCGTAGAACTCGACGGCGAGCTTCGCCTTGGAGCCGTCGGCGAGTTTGACGCCGCCCGCCTTGTTGATCACGTCGGCGGCGGCCAGCATGGCGGCCTCGCTGTTCACGCCGAAGGAGCGCACCACGCCGGACTTCGCGCCGAAGCCGGCGATATTGATGGTCTTGTCCTGCGCGAGCGTCGCCGGGGCGGCGAAGGCAACGCCGCACAGGGCGGCGGACAGTGCGAGTAGCAGATTTTTCATGGAACCCCTCCTCGGAGATTGCTTCTGGTGTAGATTCAGAATTGCACGTCAGTGGATTCAGAATTGCACGTCAGTGTAAGCGCAGAAGGGGGGGAGATGGCAAGGAATGCGAAACGCGTCGCGGTGAAACCGCGCGCGACGAAGAAGAATGTTGCGGTGCGGCGAGCGTCAGTGAAGCCGTCGGCCTCGTCCGCAGGCCCGTGGTCTTCGCTGAAGACCGGTCCGGCCAACAGGACCGAACTCTCGCCGATCGGCTTCCTGCCGCGCGCCGCGGAAATCCATCCCGATCGCGTCGCCATCGTCCACGGCGATCGACGCATCACATATGCCGAGTGGCTTGCGCGTGCGCGCAGGCTGGCCTCCGCGCTGGTGAAGGCCGGAGTGAAGCGCGGCGAGGTCGTGTCGGTGATGCTGCCGAACGTGCCGGCGATGCTGGATGTGCACTACGGCGTGCCGATGGCGGGCGCGGTTCTGAACACCATCAACACCCGGCTCGATACGGACACGGTGCGCTACATCCTCGAGCATGGCGAGGCGAAGGTGTTCATCGTCGACCGGGTGTTTGCCGCCGTTTGCGGCCCGGCGCTGAAGGCGCTCAAGCGGAAGATCCTCGTGGTCGACAATGACGATCCGCTCTACACCGGACCCGGCGAGCGCCTCGGCAGCATCGAGTACGAGGCCTTCATCGCCAAAGGCGATCCGGACTTCGCCTGGTCGCTGCCGGCGGCCGAATCCGACCCGATCGCGCTCAACTACACCTCCGGCACCACTGGCCGGCCCAAGGGCGTGGTCTACCACCACCGCGGCACCTTCCTCGAGGCCTGCGGCAACATCATGGCGTGGCCGATGCCGGCGCATCCGGTGTACCTGTGGACGCTGCCGCTGTTTCATTGCAACGGCTGGTGCTTTCCCTGGTCGGTGACCGCCATGGCGGGCACCCATGTCTGCCTGCGCGCCGTGGATCCTGCGCTGATCTTCCCGATGATCGTCGAGCACGGCGTCACCCACATGTGCGGTGCACCGACGGTGCTCAGCATGCTGGTCGGTGCGCCCGAGGCGCAGAAGCGAAAGTTTCCCCAAACGGTGCACATCCAGACCGGCGGCTCGCCCCCGCCCGCCAAGGTGATCCAGGGCATGGAGGAAATGGGCTTCCAGGTGCTGCACATCTACGGCATGACGGAACTGCAGGGCCCTTCGACCCTGTGCGCCCCGCAGGAGGCCTGGCAGGGCCTGTCGATGGAGGCGCGGGCGCAGGAAATGGCGCGGCAGGGCGTGCGCAACCAGGTCGTCGAGGGCCACATCGTCGGTGACCCGAAGACCTGCAAGCCAGTGCCGCAGGACGGCCGGACGATGGGCGAGGTGCTGGTGCGCGCCAACACCGTGATGCTCGGCTACCTGAAGGACCCGAAGGCCACGGCCGAGGCGTTCTCCGGCGGCTGGATGCACACCGGCGACCTCGCGGTATGGCATGCGACGAACTACATCGAGATCAAGGACCGCAAGAAGGACATCATCATCTCGGGCGGGGAGAACATCTCCTCGGTGGAGGTCGAGATCGCGCTCTACCGGCACCCGGCCACGGCGCTCGCCGCGGTGGTGGCGCGTCCGGACGACAAATGGGGCGAGACTCCCTGCGCGTTCGTGCAGTTGAAGGCGGGCGCAACGGCCGACGAGGCGGAGTTCATCGACTGGTGCCGCAAGCATCTGGCGCGTTTCAAGGTGCCGAAAAAGGTCGTCTTCGGGCCGTTGCCGGTCACCGCCACCGGCAAGATCCAGAAGTTCGTCCTGCGCGAGCAGGCCCGCGCCTTGTGAGCGCGGCGCCCGCGCTGCGCATCCGCTTCGCCACGGCGGCGGACGCGCCGGTGATCCACGACCTGATCCTGCGCCTCGCCGAGTACGAGAAGCTCTCCCACGCGGTCACGGCCGACGCGGCAGCCCTGCGCGAGCAGCTCTTCGGACCGCGACCGGCGGCCGAGGTGCTGCTGGCGGAGGACGCCGGCGCGTGCATCGGCTTCGCGCTGTTCTTCCACAACTTCTCGACCTTCGTCGGCAAGCGCGGCCTGTACCTGGAAGATCTCTTCGTGCGCCTGGAGGCGCGTGGCCGCGGCGCCGGCAAGGCGCTGATGGTGCACCTTGCACGCCTCGCCCGCGAGCGCGATTGCGGCCGTTTCGAATGGTCGGTGCTGGACTGGAACACGCCGTCGATCGATTTCTACCGCGCCATCGGCGCCCAGCCGCTCGAGGACTGGACGATCCAGCGCATGAGTGGCGAGGCCATCGAGCGCCTCGCGGGCCAGGTCCTGCCGGGCGAAGCCGGGCCCGCGGCGTGAGCGAGAACTGGATTTTCTGGCGGCGGCCGCTCGAAGTGCGCGGCGCGGCGGATGCGGGGGAGGCGGCGCGCCGCCTGAACGCCCTGTTCGCCACCGCGACGCGCTTTTCCGCCGCCGAGCGCCTCACCGGCCGGCTCGACGGCATGGACCTGGTGGCGTCGCGTCGCGCGCTGCTCGCCGGCGCCTCCGACGTGGTGGAGTACCGCGCGCGCCTCGAGCCCGAAGGCCGCGGCTGCGTGCTGCGCGGCACGCTGGCCTGGAAGATGGCCACCCGCATCCAGTTCATCGGCTTTCCGCTGATGGGCCTGGTGATCGCGGGCACCGGGTTCCTGCAACGGCTCTACGGCAGCGCCACGGCGGACGATGTCACCCTGTTCGGCGGCGGAATCTTCGCGGTGTCGATACTCTGGCTGATGGCCGCGAACGGCATGAAGCACAAGCAGATCGAGTTCATCGAAGCAAAGCTGCGCGAGCTGATCGCCTGAGCGGGCGCCGCGCCAGTCCGACCGGATCAGGGCTTGCGGATCTGGAAGCGGAATTCGCCGGGCGCGCTTTCGCGCGCGTCCGCGAGTTCCAGGCCCGTGGCCTTCACCCAGCTGCGCACGTCGGCGCGAATGCCGGGGCAGTCGCTGACCAGTTGCAGCACCTCGCCCGCGCGCATGCCATCCAGCAGTTTCTTGGCCTCGACGATCGGTCCCGGGCAACTCGCGCCGCGCATGTCGAGCAGGGCGTTGGGGGACACGCGCGGGGAATCGCCCTTCCGGAGGTAATAGCCGGACCCGCCCTTCGCCAGCTTCTCCGTCCTCAGAATTTCCACACCGGTATAACGCGTCCATGACAGCAGATCGTCCCGCGTGCCGGCGCAGTCCGAAATCAGCAGCAGGACCTCGCCCGGCAGAAGTTCATCCAGGACGCGTCGCGCGCCCAGCAAAGGGCCCGGGCAGGCGGCCCCCTTCATGTCGAGCGTGACGTGCGGTTTCGGGCGGGCGGGTCGGGGCATTTCGAGGGTTCAGGGCGCGATCAGTGCGGTGCTACACTCGATTTATACCGTCGGAACCAATGATGCGCAATCTTCCTGAACTCGTCAGCGCGGTACAGCACAACTGCGATGTCTCGGACGCGCGCCACGCAGGGGAGTATGGCCTTTGCACCTTCCTGCTCAAGATGCGCGAATACTACCGTTGGGAAAACGAGCTGCCGTTCTCCCGGGCGCTGCCAAAAGACGCGGTCGGTGAGTGGCTGGCGGCGCGCGAGCGTCAGTGGGGCGGACTGGAAACGGAACCGTTCAGGCCGCTGCCGATACCCGGCGGCGCGCTCGATCCGCTTGATGGCGGAGCGGTCAACGCGGCACTGGGCGCGCAGGGACTGGTGTACAGCGCCGGCTATGGGCAGTTCCGCAAGCCCGTGTTCTTTCTGGGCAAGCTGCTGCGCGCGGAATCGCGGGAAGGGTTCACGATTCTCGTGTCGTCCTGCGAGTACGCGCGCGAACTGGCGGCGCCTCCCGCGATGCTGCAGGGGCGCACGATCTTCATCCGGCTGGAGTCCGTCCGCCGTTTCCTCTGGGAGAAGATCGAAGACGGGAAATGGCGCAAGCGGGGGAGCGCCATGGCGCGCGCCCTGGACGGCTACGACTTCGCCGCCAATCCGGAATCGGCCCTGGCACGCATGGCCGAGTGCGAAATGGAAAGCATGATCCTGCACGAACTCGGCGAGGCCAGGGCAGGCGAACGACTCGGCGCCGCCTGGCGCGACATGACTGCAGCGCTATCGCGCCCGCGAAGCGAACTGGTGGCGCGGGCCGTGCGGGACCTGATCGCCGATTGCCTGTCGACCCTGCCCGTGCTGCTGGCGAGGCGGAATCACCCTGCGCTCCATTTCTACTTCGCCACCTTCGATGGGTTGCGGCGCGAACTGTTTCCCGACGCGCTCGCAGCCTACGCCGCGTATGCGGAGAGCGGGACGCTGGAGGCGCTGGAGACGCTGGTTCGCGAAGGTGCGACGCGCTGGCTGGAGGTCGCACAGTCCGTGCTTGCGACGACGCCCGCGGCGCGGGAGGGGGCGCTGGAAATGCTGCTGGCGGCACGCCCCGCCCGGACCGCCCCGATTCACTAGCGCGCAGGCGCGCTCACTGCCAGATCGACCAGCTTGTGTGCAAGGCGCACCATTTCCGGAGCCTCGATGTCCATCATCTGTTCCACCACCCACTTGCTGTCACCGTCCGCCATCGCCTCGGACACCATCGTGGCAAAGTAGCGTACGCAGGCGTAGTCCGGCACGCCCCCGGGACAGTCGAACCCGGCGTACTCGCCGGATCGGGCATTCAGCGTGTCGATGAACGGCTTGCGGTATTCTCCCGGTCCAAGCAGGTCGCGCAGATTGTTCTCCATGGTGGTCGCAAGATGCCCTGCAAGTTCACCGATCAGGGTCGCGCGGTCTGCCTCGTCCACCTTGCCGTACACCGCGCGATCGACAAGCTGCACCATGAAAGCGATGAACTCGGTGAGCACTGTCGTCACCATCCGATCCGATCCGAACCGGAAGCCCTCTTTTTCCATGTGCTTGAAGACCCCTTGCGAGACCTTCCAGATGTTCGTGCCGATGACGCCGGCGCGTTCGGCATGCGTGCGGGCGCCCTTGTTGCGCCAGCGCGTCTTGATGAGTGCCACTGCGGGGGGGGTGCTGATGATGGCCATGGTGACGGGTGCCCGGTCTGGTGACCGGATCATAGACCGGGGAGCCTGAGATGTCAGGACTGGACATGGAACTGTCGAGCGGGGTCGCGGCCTTCGAGGCGAAGGAGTTCGCGCGTGCGATGCAGTTGCTGCTGCCGATTGCGGAGCGCGGCGACCCGGCGGCGCAGTACCGGGTGGCGATCATGTCCCAGGTGGGACTGGGCGTGGCGAAGAACTGCGCCAACGCGGTCCGGTGGATGCGCGCCGCGGCCGACCAGGGCTTCGCCCTCGCGGAGCACGGGCTCGGGTTCATGTACCTGCAGGGCGAGTGCACGAAAACCGACGCATCGGAGGCTGCGCGATGGTTCCAGCGCGCGGCGGAACAGGGGCTCGCGGGCTCGTGCGAAACGCTGGCCATGATGTTCGAGAAGGGCATCGGAGTGTCGCAGGACGCCGCGCAGGCCGCGAAGTGGCGCGCGCGCGTCGCGCCGGATGCCTGAGGCCGGACAGGCGGGCGCCGGACATGCGGTTCAGGGTGGTGGTCGCGGACCAGATCTATGCAGTGGATGTTCCCGATGCCCTTCTCGAGGAGGCCGGCGAATTCCACGAGCGGCTTGACCGGGATATGGACCAGGGCTGGCAGATGAGCCGCAGCTTTGTCGCGCATCCAGACCGGCTGCAGCGCTGCCAGATCGTCGCCGACAAGCTGCTCACCAGCATCATGACCGGAAACCAGGCGACCGCCATGCTGATGGCGGGGTATATCGTCCTGCGCATGCCCGGGGCGACCGGCGTCGATGTCGATGCCACGGGCGAGATGCAGAACACCGAACTGCTCTACACCCCCGAACCATGACGCTCGCCGGCGGACGGATCCGCGAGGTCAGACCCCTGAGCTTCATCTACGAAATGGCGCAGGCGCTCGCGCCCGACGTGTGCCGGGAGGCGATCCGGCGCTTCGAAGCGAACCCGGCGCAGCATACTGCCGGGCGGATCGGCGAAGCCGCCGGCACGGCGCTGCAGGTCAAGCGCTCCACCGACTTGCGCATCAGTGGCCGTGAGGACTGGCGGGACATCGACCGTGCGCTCGCGCAGCAGCTCGTGGCGACCTTCAATGAGTTCGCCGGCGCCTTTCCGTTCTTTGCCGCCAACGCGTTCAAGGACATCGGCTACAACCTGCAGCGGACCTTGCCCGGGGAGTATTACCACTGGCATGTCGATTCCGGTCCCGGCGCGTTCAGCGCGCGCCAGCTGGTGGCGATCTGGTACCTGAACGATGTTCCCGGACCGGGTGGCGAGACCGAGTTTCCGCTGCAAGAGACCATGATCCGCCCGGAACAGGGGAAGTTGCTCCTGTTCCCGCCGTTCTGGACCCATGTGCACCGGGGCGTCACCCTGCAGGCCGGGGTGAAGTACATTGCCACCACGTGGATCAGCTTCGCGGGGTCGGACTGAAGATGCTGCTGGCCATTCCCGGGGTTCTCATGCCCGACGAGATTCAGCTGGTTGGCGAGCTCCTGCGGGATGCCCGCCTTGTCGACGGGCGCCTTTCGGCAGGCGCTGCCGCGCGACGGGTCAAGCACAACCAGGAACTCCAGGTTCCGGAAGCAGACCTCGAGCGGCTCAACCGGGTCGTGATGGGAGCGCTGATGCGCCATCCGGCATACCGGGCGGGGGCGCTGCCCCGGCATGTCGCAAGCCCGTCCTACGTGCGCTACGAGACGGGCATGGCCTATGGCCCGCACCTCGATGACCCGATCATGGGGGTCGGCGCGGCGATCTACCGCTCCGACGTGGCAGTCACGGTGTTCCTGACTCCGCCGCAGGCGTACGATGGCGGGGAACTTTCGGTGCGCACTGCGTTCGGCGTGCAGTCGGTGAAGCTCGAGGCGGGCGATGCCGTGCTGTATCCGGCGGGCAGCCTGCACCACGTGGCGCCGGTGACGCGCGGCGAGCGCCTGGTGGCCGTCACCTGGGTGCAGAGCCTGGTGCGCGATGCGGCGCAGCGCGAGTTGCTGTTCGGGCTCAACGCGGCGCGCGAAGCACTGCTGAAGAAGGCGCCCGATTCCGGCGAGACAGCGCAAGTGAATGCGGCGTACATGAATCTGATGCGAATGTGGTCGGAGCTGTGAGAGCGATGCGATGAAGGCGGTGGAACCATCCATGGAGGCGCGCATCCTGGCGGCGGTCAGGCACACGCTGGCCGGCGTGGTCCGTGACACGGCAACGCCGCACGGCATGGCCCACCCGCTTTCGGATGCGACCATCGAGGACCTGCGTCAGTGCCTGTCGCTGATCAGCGCGCGGGAACGCGAACTCGGACTGGCGCGCGGGCCGCAGCCTGCCGAACGGCCGGCCTTCGCCGATGCGCCGGTGCGCGACGGACAGGTGATCCGGGTGCACCGTGGCAAGGACCGGTCCGGGCGGGACTGAAGGCGGGACGGGCGACGACATGGTACTGGACGGTTGCAGCGCGCTTGAACCCTATGCGCTCCGCGTGATGGGCGACAGCATGACGCCGGAGTTTCCGGACGGCTGCATCGTCATCGTCGATCCGGGGTACGTGCCGCGCGACGGCGCCTTCGTCATCGTCGACTACGCGGGCGACGTGTTCTTTCGCCAGCTCGTTTTCGAGGGCGAGCGCCGTTTCCTGCAGGCGCTGAATCCGGCCTATGGACGGTTCGAACTCCTGCCGCCCTATGCCATCCGTGGCGGCGTCGTCCAGCGCGCGGGCCGACGCCGCGCCGAGCGCCGGCACTACGCCTAGCCAGCCGGTCGCGACAGGCGGATTCAGTAACCGCCCTTGCGCAGGCTCTCGGGAAGGCCGGCGATTTTCCCGGCCTGCTTGGACGGGTTTCCCGGGAACAGGTCGAACAGGGTCTTGTTGTCGACCTTCCGGTCGGACCATTTCTCCTGCATTGCCTTGAGGATCGCGCGGTTGTTCGGCTGCTCGCCGTTGTGATTCAGCCAGGCATCGCGCAGGTAGTCGATCACGTCCCAGTGATCCTGTGTCAGCGTCAGGCCGTCCGCGGCGGCGATGACCTGGGCCACGTCCCGATCCCATTCGTCCTGCGATTCGAGATAACCGTTCTCCGTCGCTTCCAGCGTCTTTCCGTTGACCTCATATGCCATGGCCCAACCTCCCGTTGCGTGATCAATCCGGTCTCGCGCTCAGGTCGCCGATGCTCTTGTGGGGCACGAACAGGCCGCACCCGATTCGACGCCCGGCACCGAGCCCCTGTCGTTGCAGTTCAATGGCCTGGGCCGGCGTCATCCCGGCCAGCATCAGGCTGCGCGCCCTGAGCGTCCGGCCCTCGGCTCGCACCGGCGTGACGCGCCCGCAGAGCACGGTGCGCGGCACGATGCCCATTCCCGACAGCGCGAGGGTGGCCGCGGCCAGAAAGCCTGCTTCATCGTCGCCGTCGCCCAGCACGACCTCACGCGAGTACTGGGTCGTGATCCTTGACAGCGGCCGGACGGAAACGGCATTCACCTGCAGGCTGCAGTCCTCCAGTTGAAGGGTGCACCCAAGCAGTGCGCCGGCCGCCTCGAGACGGCGTCGCGGCAAGCGCAGGCCCAGTCGCGCGCGGCGGGACACCTGCAGCATGGCGCCCGCACCCTCCGGACGATTCCAGCCGCTGCCCGACGCCGCGCCGTGCACCGGGTGCAGGCCCGCAGCCGGTTCCTCCGCGAACCAGGGCAGGACGGCCGCGACCGCCTCGGACAGCGCCCAGCCGTGGTCGACGGGCAGCATGCGGCAGGAGATCGCAAACATGAGGTCCACGATCTCCCCGGCCATTGCCGGGTCTGCGTTGTTGGCTGCGACCTCCGGCATCGCGCTCAGTCCGTGGGCAGCGCTGCCTGCAGGGCGTCACGGTCGAACCACCAATCCTCCTGAACGAGCACGTCGACCACGTTGCGCAGGCGTGGCAGGAACCGGGCCGGATCATTGAGCTCGAGGTCCGCGATCCACCGGTTGAACGCGTCCTGGCCCGAGACACTGCTGTGTCTGCGGGCCACCGTGGCCAGGACCTGGCTTGCGTAGACCAGCAGGTGCTCGCGTTGCGGGTCGCGGGCCCGCAGGTCCGCAAGGTAATACGCGGTGACCGCGGCGACAGCGGCACCGTCCGCGTCCGGAGGCGTTTCCTCCACCACGCGATGCAGCAGGGCGACACTGAGTTCCGGATCGACGGGGTAGGTGACCGCCAGCCAGATGCCCTGTCCGAGCGCGGCGAGCGACTGGTCCTGACCGGCGAGGAACAGGATGTCGCAGGCCTGTGCGGCGCCCTCCCAGGCCTGTTCAGCGAGATAAAGGTCGAATGCCCCGCGCGCGGCGGCCCAGGCATCGGCGCCGTGCTCGAGCCGCACAAGGGCGCGGCCGAGCTGCAATTCGAGGTCGGCGCGACGCAGCGGGGCGGCCCGCGGCGAAAGTGCTGCAAGCTGGGCGCGAAGGTCGTCCACCAGGCGCACCAGAACGCCGGTGGCTTCCTTCGCGTCCTCGCCGCTGTCGGCGCCACCAACCGACGGATCCTCGCGTATGTACTTGAGTGGAATGTGCTTCATCGGCGGCCGGCTTTCCGGAGACATGGGGGGCGCGCTCAGTAATCGGCGTGCGGGGCCACGCGATCGGTGTATCGGGCGCGGTAGACGAGGCGACCGCCACGGTCCGCCGTGCCGTCTGTGTAGGCGCTGCGGTCGTGCAGCACGTTGTTGCAGACCAGACCCTGACCCGCGGCCAGTCGCAGCGTGAACACGCCCGATGCGTCCGAGTCCAGGATCGCGTTGAGTTGTGCCACCGCGGCGCGCGTCGCCGCATCCGCCCGCCATTCAACGCTTCGCGTGCGCGCCGTGTAGCGCATGTGCAGGGCGCCCGCCGTGCCGGAAAATACCGGCCCGGACCGAACCGGACGGATCGACACGCCATCGACGACGTTCGCGGGAATCGTCATCGCGTCCGGCGCGCTGAGGACATCCACGTAGGCCGGGTCCGCATCCCGCAGGCGCAGCCAGGCCATCTCGTGATCGAGCAGGCGGTTCGCACCGCCGGATTCGGCGGGCCGCACGCAATGCAGGATGAAGGCGCGGATCGAGCTGGCCGGTGCGTTGTAGTAGCCGTCGGTGTGCCAGTGCATGCGCCGGGTCGAATAGGGGATGTAGCCGCGGGCCGCCTTGTCCGCGGATGTCTCCAGCGTACTGATGCCGTCCTCGTCCGCCAGCAGGTTTGCCTGCAGCCGGTGCAGGCCGAGTTGTTCACCCACGCGGCGCGGCAAGTCCTTGTCTGGGCGGGCGCCTGCGGGGCTTGCGTATACGGCCATGTTCGCGACATGGCACAGGCGATGCAATTCCCCGAGTTCGCTTGGGCGCAGTTGCCGGGGATCGCGCACCTCGACGATCAGATCTTCGACACGGCGCGGATAGCGCGCAAGCTTCTGCTCCCGCCAGCGCAGCCATGTGTCCGGATCGGCCGGTGTTCGGGTCGGGCCTGCGGCGGGGCGGTCGGCAACGCTTGGCTGGGAGACGTTCAAGGCGCGGAGAGGCGTTCGCGTGATCGGGAGCACAACGTACCGCATCGCCGCACGTTGCGACATTTCGCGGCCCTGTCGTGTCGATGCACGGATCAGGCCCCTTTATCGTCGTTATGATACTGAACTTGTTGAAAACAAAGGCGGTGTCTTATTGTGATCAGGCTCGCCTATCCCCAATGGGAGGGGTCTGGGGAAGCCCACATATCCCCAATGGTTTCTAAGGGCATCCCGGAGTGTCTCGTTAGACTGCAGGTACAGACCATTACTCTGTCCGGAGGGGGAGAACGTCATGTCTGATGCCCGCACACCGCCGAAGAACCCGGCGCGGCACAGCACCTTTGTGCCCAGCGAAAGGACCTCGACCAAGCCTTTCCATCCGACCCCCATGCTCGACCAGCTCGAATCCGGTCCGTGGCCGAGTTTCGTCACCGGCCTGAAGCGCCTCGCGCATGACAACAACATGATGGTCGACCTGCTCGGGCAGCTCGAGCACTCCTACAAGACACGCCTCGGGTACTGGAAGGGTGGGACGGTTTCCGTGTTCGGCTATGGTGGCGGCATCATCCCGCGCTTCTCCGAAGTCGCCTCGATGTTCCCCGAGTCCAAGGAGTTCCACACGCTGCGCGTGCAGCCGCCCGCGGGCAACCATTACACGACCGCAATGCTGCGCAAGCTCTCGGATTCGTGGAGCAAGTGGGGCTCCGGCCTGATCGCCTTTCACGGGCAGACCGGAAACATCATGTTCATCGGCTCGACTTCCGAGAACACGCAGCATTTTTTCGACGAAATCAACGAGTACGGGTTCGATCTCGGCGGCGCCGGGCCCTGCGTGCGCACGGCCATGTCCTGTGTCGGCGCGGCACGCTGCGAGCAGTCGTGCACCAACGAGCACCGGATACACCGCACGCTGGTGAACAATTTCATCGATGACATGCACCGGCCGGCACTGCCGTACAAGTTCAAGTTCAAGGTCTCGGGCTGCCCGAACGACTGCATGAACTCGATCCAGCGCGCGGACTTTGCCGTGATCGGCACCTGGCGCGACGACATGCAGGTCGACCAGGCGGAGGTCAAGGCCTACGTCGAGGGACATGGCCGCAAGTACACCATCGACAACGTGATTGCGCGCTGCCCGACCAAGGCGCTGTCGCTCAACGATGACGACACGCTGGAAGTGGACAACCGCAGCTGCGTGCGCTGCATGCACTGCATCAATGTCATGACGAAGGCCCTCAAGCCCGGCACCGACAGGGGGATCACCCTGCTGATCGGTGGCAAGCGCACCCTGAAGATCGGCGACACCATGGGGACGGTGATCATCCCGTTCATGAAGATGGACACCGACGAGGACTTCGAGAAATTGCGCGACCTGGCGGCCACGGTCATCGACTTCTGGGCGGAGAACGGCCTCGAGCACGAGCGTTGCGGCGAGATGATCGAGCGCATCGGGCTCGCCAACTTCCTCGAGGGAATCGGCATCGACGTCGACCCGAACATGATCGCCCACCCGCGCACCAGTTCCTACGTCCGGCTCGACGACTGGGACCAGGAAGCGCAGAAGTGGATCGACCGCAAGCAGCCGGCGACGGCCTGATTTCCCGCGGCGCCGGCACGGAGGAGAACGCGATGTCACAGGCAGAGGCAGTGGTGGAAAAGAAGAAGATGCGTACGCCGATCGAAAGCGGTTGCCCGGACGGCGTCCAGTTCATGCATCCGCTGATGGTGAAGAATTTCGGCAAGTGGAAGTACCATGACCGGCCCCGGCCCGGCGTCCTGCACCACGTGGCGTACTCCGGCGACGAGATCTGGACCGTGCGCGTCGGCACGCAGCGTCAGCTCGGCCCCTACGAGATCAATCTCCTGTGCGACATCGTCGACACGTACGGCGAGGGCCACGTGCGCTTTACCATCCGGTCGAATCTCGAAGTGATGGTCTCGAGCTGGGACAAGGTCGGGCCGCTGATCCAGGCGTTCAACGACGCGGGCTATCCGGTCGGCGGCACCGGCAATTCGGTCACCATGATCTCGCACACGCAGGGCTGGCTGCATTGCGACATCCCGGGTACGGACGCCTCTGGCGTGGTGAAGTCGCTGATGGACGAACTCTACGAGGAGTTCATCAAGGAGGAAATGCCGAACCGCGTGCACATCACGACTTCGTGCTGCCAGATCAACTGCGGCGGACAGGGCGACATCGCGATCAACGTGCAGCATACCAAGCCGCCGAAGATCAACCACGATCTGGTGGCGAACGTCTGCGAGCGGCCCTCGGTCGTGGCGCGCTGCCCGGTCGCAGCGATCCGTCCGGCGATGGTGAACGGCAAGCCCTCGCTCGAAGTCGACGAGAAGAAGTGCATCTGCTGCGGGGCCTGCTATCCACCCTGCCCGCCGATGCAGATCAACGATCCGGAGCACTCCAAGCTCGCGATCTGGGTCGGCGGCAAGAACTCGAACGCCCGCTCCAAGCCGATGTTCCAGAAACTGGTCGCCGCGGGCCTGCCGAACAACCCGCCGCGGTGGCCGGAAGTGGCGGAAGTGGTGAAGAAGATCCTGTACACGTACAAGAAGGATGCGCGCGATTGGGAGCGCGTGGGTGACTGGGTGGAACGGATCGGGTGGCCGCGGTTCTTCGAAATGACCGGCCTGCCGTTCACCAAATTCCACATCGACAACTGGCGTGGGGCGCGCAACAGCCTGAACGCTTCGGCGCACATCCGGTTTTGAGCGCGGTCGGGAACGCGAGGCAGGCATGAAACTCGGCATCCTGGTCAACGAGGGGCCTTACACGCACCAGGCCTCGGACACCGCCTTTCAGTTCACGCGGGCAGCACTCGCGAAAGGGCATGAGATCTATCGCGTGTTCTTCTATCACGACGGGGTGAACAACGGCACGCGCCTGACGGTGCCCCCGCAGGACGACCGGAACATCGTCAAACGCTGGAGCGAACTCGCGGCCGAGCACAAGCTTGACCTTGTGGTATGCATCGCCGCCGCGCAGCGGCGGGGGCTGATGGACAAGAGCGAGGCCAAGCGCAACGGCAAGGATGCGGACAATCTTGCGCCGGGATTCCGCATTTCGGGCCTGGGTCAGCTGATCGAGGCGGGCATCCAGGCGGACCGGCTGGTGGTGTTCGGAGACTGAAGGGGCGGGCGATGGCAGAAGAAGAAGGCGCTGGTGGTGTGGTCAAGCGATTCCTGTACGTGAATCGCAAGGCACCTTACGGGACGATCTACGCGCTCGAGTCGCTCGAGGTGGTTCTGATCGGCGCCGCATTCGACCAGGATGTCAGCGTGGCGTTTCTTGGCGACGGAGTCTACCAACTGGCCAGGGGGCAGGACACCAAGGCGCTTGAAGTGAAGAACTTTTCGCCGACCTACCGCGCGCTCGATGATTACGACGTGAACAAGATCTACGTCGAGGAGACGGCAATGCGGGCGCGCGGGCTGACCGCAGACGATCTTGTCATCCCCGCGGAAATCGTGAGCGACGAGCGCATGGCCGAGATCATGGAAGCCCAGGACGTGGTCCTGAGCTTCTGAG
>DATCYZ010000007.1:0-15962 GCA_036526195.1 Burkholderiales bacterium | reverse complement strand
GAGGTCGGCATCGAATCGACCATCGTCGACCTGTCGCGCGGCGGCGCGGTGCTGTTGCGCCCGGGGGGCATCGGTGCAACAGACCTCGAAGCCGCGCTCGGCGCGCCGGTGGCGATGGCCGATGCCGCCGCGCCGCGGGTGTCGGGCGCGCTCGAGCGGCATTACGCGCCGGCGACGCCGGCGCGCATGGTGGCGGGCGCCGCGTTGCCGGCCGCGATCGCGCGCGCCGGCGCGCGACTTGCCGTGCTCGCCTTCTCGCCGCCGGATGCGCGCGTCGAGTTCTGGCTGCGCCTGCCCGGCACGCCGGAGGCCTGCGCGCAGCGGCTCTACGCCGCGCTGCGCGAGCTCGACGGCGCCGGCTGCGCGCAGATCCTCGTCGAGGCGCCGCCCGAGGGGCCGGCCTGGGACGCGGTGCGCGACCGCCTGCGCCGCGCGTGCGCGGTGTAGAGTCGGTCCATGCGAATATCGCCCTTCCTGCTCGCCGCAGTCCTCGCGTCCGGATGCGCCACCTCGCATACGCGGATCGACACCGGTCCGGCGGCGGGCGGCACGCCGGTCACCGGCACGTCCTACGGCGGCGCTCGCGTGACGGTCGAGTATCCGAGCGGCTCGGCGACGCCCGGCCTCGCGTTCCTCGCCATGCTCGGCCTGCTGGTCTATGCGGAGGGCGCCGCGGGTCCGGCCGCCCACGGCCTGTTCGATTCATCGCGGCGGGCGCCCGCGATGGACCCCGCGCGACGCGTGAACGAGCAGGATTGCTCGAAGCCGATCGAGGTGCCCGGCGCGAACCTGCGCTGCCGCTGAACGGGCCGCCGGGCAGGCTCGGCTAAAATCCGCGTTTCCCCCCGTGTTTCCCCATGACTGTTTCCGCTGCCGACCGCCGCAAGGGCGTCCTGCTGATGATCGCCGCCGCGCTGTGCTGGAGCACCGGCGGCATCTTCGTGCGCAACGTCACGCTCACCGACAGCTGGGAGATCGTGCTCTGGCGCTCGATGTTCATGGTGGTCTTTCTCGTCAGCGTGCTGGCGATCCAGTACCGCAGCACGGTTTTCGCGCGCATCTTCGCCGTGGGGGCGCCCGGCCTGATTGCCGGCGCGCTGCTCGGGTCGACGTTCTTCTTCTTCATCCTGTCGGTGATGCGCACCACCGCGGCGAACACCTTCGTGCTGATGAGCACCGGGCCGTTCTTCGCCGCGCTCTTTGGCTGGATCTTCCTGCGCGAGCGCGTGCCGCTGCGCACCTGGATCGCGATCGGGGTCGCGCTTGCCGGCATCCTGCTGATCTTTGCCGGCGGGCTGGATGCCGGCAGGAGCCTCGGCAACCTGCTCGCGCTCGGCGTGCCGACGGCATTCGCGCTGAACATCGTCGTCCTGCGCCGCATGCACGCCTCGGTGGACATGGTGCCGGCGGTGCTGATCGCCGGCCTGATGTCGCTCGCCGTGGCCTTGCCACTGGCGCTGCCGCTGCAGGCGAGCGTCCAGGACCTGCTGGTGCTCGCGCCGATGGGCTGCATCCAGCTCGGCCTCGGCTGCCTGCTGATGACGCGCGCCACGCGCTACCTCACGGTCAGCGAGATCGGCCTGTTGTCGCTCATTGAAACGGTGCTCGCGCCGATCTGGGTGTGGCTCGGCGTCGGCGAGCGGCCGACGCTGCTGGCGATGGTCGGCGGCACGATCGTCGTCGGCGCGCTGCTGATCAACGAATGGATCGGCTATCGCGATGCCCGCGCGCAGGGCGGCGTCGATCCCGCCCCGCCGACCATGCCCTCGCCCTGAGGGGGCGCCGTTCCCGGCAGTGTAGTAACATATAGGTTACCAATGAGGACGGACGGCGTCAGCCGGTCCGCTGCGCCCCCGCGCGGCCGTTCTCCACCGTGAAGGCGGCGAGCGTCGAGCAGGCGGCCTGCGCGGATTGCACGCCCGCCATCGCGCGCAGTTCCGCGGTCAGCCCCTGCGGGCGCACCTCGACGCGCACGTAGCCGCGATGCCGGCCGTCCATCAGCTTCAGGTGTGGGTTCTCCTCGCGCGCCGCATCGAGCGCCTTCTGCGCGCGTGACTGCGAAGTGATCGAGGTGCCGCAGATCTCGCTCGCCACCACCGCCGCGTGCGGATCGTCGAAGTCGAGCTTCAGATCGGCCACCGCATGGTGGTGCACGTCCCCGCCGATGACCACCGGGTTGGCGAGCCGGTGCGCGAGCGCGGATTCGAGCAGGCGCCGGCGCGCCGCCGGGTAACCGCTCCAGCCGTCGGTCCAGACGCGCCGGCCCTCGCCCGGGTGGCTGTCGAGCTGCGCCATCAGCGTCTGCTGCGTGACCAGGTTCCAGCCGGCGCGCGATTCGGCGAAGGCGCGGTCCAGCCAGCGCTCCTGCGCGGTGCCGAGCATCGTGCGCTTCGGCTCGTCGAGCTCGGTGCAGACCGCCGGGTCGACGACGTTGCCGCCGCCGGCCTTTCGCGGGCAGGCCTGCCAGCTGCGGTACTGGCGGTTGTCGAGGATGAAGAAACGCGCAAGCTGCCCCCAGCCGAGCCGGGTATGCAGGCGCAGGCCGGCGCCGTCCGGGCGCATGCGCTCGGGCAGCGGCATGTGCTCGTAGAAGGCGCGGTAGGCCGCGGCACGCCGGGCGAGGAAGCGCGCGCGGTCCATGCCGTCCTCGGGCCGGTCGTTGGCGTAGTCGTTGTCGACCTCGTGGTCGTCCCAGGTGACGATCCAGGGGCAGGCGGCATGCGCGCGCTGCAGGTCGGCATCGGACTTGTAGCGGGCGTAGCGCGCGCGGTACTCAGGCAGCGTGTACGGTTCGGCGGTTTCGTGCCTGCGCACGTGGTTGCGGCCCCAGGACGATTCGTAGATGTAGTCGCCAAGGAAGGCGACCAGGTCCGGGGCATCCTCGGCAATGTGGCGGTGCGCGCCGAAGAAGCCCTGCTCGTACTGCTGGCAGGAGGCGAAGGCGAAGCGCAGCCGATCCACGCGCGCGTCATGGGCGGGGCTGGTGCGGGTGCGTGCCGGCGCGCTCGTCGCGTCGCCCGCCATGAAGCGGTACCAGTACCAGCGGTCCGGCTCGAGGCCCTTCGCCTGCACGTGCACCGAGTGCCCCCACTCCGGCGTGGCTTCTGTGCTGCCGGAGGCAACGATCTTGCGCATCGATTCGTCGGCGGCGACCTCCCAGCGCACCGGCACCGCTGCGGCGCCGAGCCCGCCGTCGGGCGCCTCCGGGTCGAGCAGCAGGCGGGTCCAGAGCACCATGCCGCCGGGCGAGGGGTAACCGCTCGCAACGCCGAGCATGAACGGATCGCGCGGCAAGCGTGGCCTGGCGAGCACCGGCGCGCGGTGCGTCGCTGCACCGAGGCCGAGGGCGGACAGCGCGGCGAGGAACGCGCGCCGTTCCATGTCAGCGCTGCTCCGGGCGTCCGAGGTCGGAGAAGTACTCGTGCGCCTCGGTGTCGACGAGGCTGCGACGCAACTCCACCGGTGCGTCATGGTAGGTGAGCGCGATGCGGTTGATCTCGAGGAGCGAGGCGCCCCTCTTCACGCCGAGCAGGGCTGCCGCGTCGGCATCGGCCTGCGTGGCGCGCAGGCGTTCGCTGGTGCGCAGCACGTGGATGCCGTAGCGCGCCTGGTACAGCTGGTAGATGGTGCTCTCGCGCCCGGTGAACAGCCGCCGCGTGAGCCCCGGAAAGCGCGCCTGCGGCAGCACCAGGTCGTCGAGCACCACCGGCCGGCCGCCGAGCAGGAGCAGGTTGCGGATGCGCAGCACGGCGTCGCCGGCCGCAATGCCGAGCTTGCGGGCTTCCGCCTCCAGCGCGCGGCTGCGCTCGAAGGCGAGCGTCCTGGTCAGCGGCAGTTCCGGCGTGCCCTCGCGCGGCACGATGTGGAAGAAATGGAACATCAGCCGGCTTGCGTTGTGTGTCGCAACGAAGGTGCCGCGCCCCTGGCGCCGGACCACGGCGCGCTGGGCCACCAGTGCGTCGATTGCCTTCCTCAGCGTGCCGATGGACACCTGGAAGCGCTCGGCCAGGCGGGATTCGGACGGCAGCGCCTCGCCCGGACGCCACTCGCCGCGCGCCAGGTCGTGCGTCAGCTGCTGCATGACTTCCTTGTAGAGCGGGGCGTCGAGCATCACCGCGCGAGTGTAACGGCCTTTGTTTCGCTAGTCATCCAACTCATATAGTTGACTTGCTGCACCGCCCCGGCGTACCCTGCCGGCTTCCCGTTCAGGAGAGGCGCGATGATCCATTTCGTGGTGCATGAAGACGGCGACGGCGTCGGCGTCGTGGTGGTCGAGGGCGTGAAGGCCGGGCAGAAGCTCAAGGGCTGGATCATGGAGGACGACAAGGACATCACGATCACGGCGAAGAGCAACATTCCGATCGGCCACAAGGTCGCGCTGAAGGACTACAAGCCCGGCGACACCGTGATCAAGTACGGCGTCGACATCGGCAAGGTGGTCGCCAAGATCGCCAAGGGCGAGCATGCCCACGTGCAGAACATCAAGACGAAGCGCTGGTAAGGAGATCCACCCCATGGCCATCAACCTGAAGAAAGCCTCGTTCTGGGGCTACAAGCGCGAGAACAAGCGCATCGGCGTGCGCAATCACGTCATCATCCTGCCGGTCGACGACCTGTCGAACGCGGCCGCCGAAGCGGTGGCACACAACATCAAGGGCGTGCTGGCGATCCCGCACCCCTATGGCCGGCTACAGTTCGGCGCCGACCTCGACCTGCACTTTCGCACCCTGATCGGCACCGGCTCGAACCCGAACGTGGCGGCGGTGGTGGTGATCGGCATCGAGGACGGCTGGGCGAAGAAGGTCGCCGACGGCATCGCCAAGACCGGCAAGCCGGTGGTCTTTTTCGGCATCGAGATGCACGGCGACCACGACACCATCCTGCGCGCCTCGAAGAAGGCCAAGGAATTCGTGCAATGGGCCTCCGAACTGCGGCGCGAGGAACGTCCGCTGAAGGACCTGTGGGTCTCGACCAAGTGCGGCGAGTCGGACACCACTTCGGGCTGCGGCGCGAATCCGACCGTGGGCAACGCGTTCGACAAGCTCTACCCGCACGACGTCACCATGGTGTTCGGTGAGACCACCGAGCTGACCGGCGGCGAGCACCTGGTCGCGGCACGATGCCGTAACGACAAGGTGAGGAAGAAGTTCCAGTTCATGTTCGACCGCTACCAGGCGATCATCGACCGGCACAAGACAAGCGACCTGTCGGACTCCCAGCCGACCAAGGGCAACATCGCCGGCGGCCTGACCACGATCGAGGAAAAGGCGCTGGGCAACATCCAGAAGATCGGCCGCAAGTGCATGATCGACGGCGTGCTCGACAAGGCCGAGGAGCCGACCGGGCCCGGGCTGTGGTTCATGGACTCGTCCTCGGCCGCGGCGGAGATGGTGACGCTGTGCGCCGCCTCCGGCTACACGGTGCATTTCTTCCCGACCGGGCAGGGCAACGTGGTCGGCAACCCGATCCTGCCGGTGATCAAGCTGTGCGCGAACCCGCGCACGGTGCGCACCATGAGCGAGCACATCGACGTCGACGTGTCGGGCCTGCTGAGGAAGGAAATGACCCCGGACGAGGCCGGCGACGCGCTGCTCGATTGCATGTTCCGCACCGCCAACGGCCGGCTCACCGCCGCCGAGGCGCTCGGGCAACGGCAATTCGTACTGACGCGACTGTACGAGTCCGCGTGAACCTGCTTCAGGTCAACGTGTGGAAAGGCGCCGAAACCGGCGCCTTTCGCACGTTCGAGGTGCCGCGCCAGGCGAGCCAGACGGTGCTCGATGTCGTCACCTACATCCAGCGCAGCCTCGATCCGTCGCTCGCCTATCGCTTCGCCTGCCGCGTCGGCATGTGCGGGTCCTGCGCGATGACGGTGAACGGGGTGGCGCGCTGGACTTGCCGCACCCACGTCGATGCGGTCGCCGTGGACGGGCGCCTCGAGATCGCGCCGCTTGCCAACCTGCCGGTGGTGCGCGACCTGGTCGCCGACATGCGCAGCTTCTTCGACAAGTGGGCGAAGGCGCGCGGCCAGTTCAAGGGCGCGCGCACCCGCAAGGATCCTTTCGAGCCGATTTCCCCGCAGAGCCCCGAGCGGCGCGCGGTCGATGCCGCCATCGAATGCATCGGCTGCGGCGTGTGCTACGCGAGCTGCGACACCGTCACCTGGAACCCGGACTACCTCGGGCCGGCCGCGCTCAACCGGGCCTGGACGCTGCAGCAGGATGCGCGCGACACAGGGAAAGCCGAGCGCCTGCGCGCGGTGGCCGGCGACGGCGGCTGCCATGCCTGTCATACCCATGTGTCGTGCAGCGAGCGCTGTCCGAAGCACATCTCGCCGACCGAGGGCATCGCCGGGCTGAAGCGCGCGGCGGCGAAAGCGGCCCTGCGCGGCACGCTCTGAGCGCACCGCGCACGCCATGACCGCCCGCAGCGAAACGCTCCTCTGGATCGGCCAGCGCGCGAGCGCGGCCGTGCTGGCGCTGTGCGTGGTGGTGCACCTCGCGACCATGATCCACGCGGTGCAGGGCGGCTTGAGCGCCGCCGAGATCCTCGGCCGCACGCGCGGCAGCGCCGGCTGGTTCGCCTTCTATGCCGTCTTCGTGCTCGCCGTTTCGGTGCATGCGCCGATCGGGCTGCGTGCCGTGCTGGGTGAATGGCTCGGCTGGCGCGGGCGCTCGCGCGACCTTGCGTTGATCGCGTTTGCCGTGGTGCTTGCGGGCTTCGGCCTGCGCGCGGTGTTCGGCGTCTTCGGGGCGCCCGCATGACCCCCGGCGCGCGCGCCCGCGGGCATCCCGGCTGGTGGGCGTTCGTCGTCCACCGCGTCTCGGGCCTCGCGCTCGCGGCCTTCCTGCCGCTGCACTTCTGGGCGCTCGGCCAGGCGCTCGGCGGGGCCGCGCAACTCGATGCCTTTCTCGCCTGGACCGAGCATCCGCTGCTCAAGGTCTCGGAGTGGGGCGTGGTGCTGCTGCTGGCGGCGCACCTTGCAGGCGGGCTGCGGGTGCTGGCGCTCGAACTCCTGCCGTGGCGCGACTGGCAGAAATCGCTTGCCGCGGTGGCCGCCGGCGCAACCCTGGTGTTCGGCTTGGCATTCGCGCTTGCGCTGTAGATACAATCGATCAACCTGTTTCGATCAACCCGTATCCGTGAGGAGGAGTAGATGAACCGTTTCACCAAGCTCGCCGCATTCAGCATGGGCCTTGCCTTTGCCGCGGCGGCTGCTGCCCAGACCTGGCCCACCAAGCCGGTGAAGTTCATCGTGCCGTTCCCGCCGGGCGGCGCCACCGACATCTCGGCGCGCCTCGTGGGCCAGAAACTGAACGAGATGTGGGGCCACCAGGTGGTCATCGAGAACCGCGGCGGCGCGGGCGGCGGCGTGGGGGCGGCGGAAGCCGCGCGCGCGACGCCCGACGGCCACAACTTCTTCTTTCCCTCCGGCTCGGTGATGACCGCAAATCAGCACATCTACGCCAAACTGAACTACGACCCGGAGAAGGACTTCGTTCCCGTGACCACCGTGGTCACCGGGCCGCAGGTGCTGGTGGTGCCCGCGAACTCCCCCTACAAGACCGTTGCCGAGCTGATCGCGGCGGCCAAGGCGCAGCCGGGCAAGATGACCTTCGGCCATGCCGGCATCGGCTCGCAGATCCACCTTGCCGCGGAGAACTTCGTCAACAGCGCAAAACTCGACGCCATCTCGGTGCCCTACAAGGGCGAGGGTCCGGCGCTCGCCGGCCTGATCGGCGGCGAAACGACCTTCATGTTGCCGAACCTGGCCGCGGCCATCAGCCATATCCAGGGCGGGCGCCTGCGCGCGCTCGGCGTGACCAGCAGCACCGAAGCGCCGCAGCTGCCCGGCATCGTGCCGATCGGCAAGACGCTTCCGGGGTTCGTGAATGCCGGCTGGTTCGGCATCGTCGCGCCGAAGGGCACGCCGGACGAGGTCGTGAAGAAGCTGGCGGCCGACGTGAAGAAGGCGCTGGACGACACGCAGCTGAAGGCGCGCTTCTTCGCACAGGGCATGGCCGTGGTCGGCGACACGCCGGAGCAGATGGGCAAGGCGATGGCCGCCGAGACGAAGGTCTGGGCCGTCGTGGTGCGGGAGAGAAAGATCTCCGTAAAGTAAGTTGCAGGGGGAACCGCGCGGTTCCCCCCCCGCGCCCCCCTTCCCTACACCGTTTGAGTGCGGGTGGAGCAGAACGTTATGAAGATTGATCTTTTGCAGGTGGAGGAGGCGGCGAAGGTGCTCTATGTGCGGGCGCTGAAGCTGCTGCCGCCGGACATCAAGCAGGGCATGCGGGCGCTCGATTCGACCGAGACGGACGCGACCGCGAAGTCGGTGCTCGGCACCATGATCGCCAACATCAAGGTGGCCGAGGACAACGACAACCTGCTCTGCCAGGACACCGGCATCCCGATCTACAACGTGCTGATCGGCAGCGGCGTGGAGGTCGACGGGGCGGGGCTGAAGGCGGCGATCCGCAGCGGTTGCGAGCGCGCGACGCGCGAGCACCCCCTGCGCTCCTCGGTGGTGCACCCGGTGACGCGCAAGAACGAGCACAGTTCCTGCGGCCGCGGCGTGCCGGTGATCAACATCGACTTCACCGACGCCGCCGACACGCTCGAGATCGAGATGGTGCCCAAGGGCTCCGGCTCGGAGAACAACTCCTGGCTGCGCATGGCGATTCCCGCCGAGGGCGTGGACGCGATCAAGGCCTTCGTCATCGATTGCGTGCTCGATGCGGGCGGCAAGACCTGCCCGCCGACCATCGTCGGCGTGGGCGTGGGCGGGACCTCGGACCTGTGCGTGCACCTCGCCAAGGTGGCCGCGACGCGGCCGCTCGGCTCGGCCTGCGAGGACCCGGAAGGCGCGAAGCTGGAAGCGGAACTGCTCGGCGCGGTGAATTCGCTCGGCGTCGGCCCGCAGGGCCTGGGCGGCGACTCCACGGCCTTCGCGGTGCATGTCGAAACCGCGGCGACGCACATCACCATGAATCCGGTGGCGGTCAACATGCAGTGCCACTCGGCGCGCCGGGCGCGCGCGGTGTTCCGGCCCGCGGGCCTGGAATACGGGTACTGAGCCATGCACGGGGAGAGCGCAATGCGTTCGATGATTCTGGCCGGATTGGCGTGCGCCGTGTTCGGCGCCGCGGCGGCCGAAGTGGAGGGCGTGAAGCTTGCAGACCGCGCGCAGGCCGCGGGCGGCAGCGCGTTGGTGCTGAACGGCGCGGGCCTGCGCAAGCGCGCCTTCTTTCGCGTCTACGTGGTGGGCCTGTACCTGCCGGCGGCGACCCGCGAGGCCGACGCGGCCCTTGCGCTCGCGGGGCCGAAGCGCGTGCACATCCACATGCTGCGCGACGTGGGCGCGTCGCAGTTCAGCGAGGCGCTGGTCGACGGCATGCGCGACAACAACGACGAGGCGGCGATGAAGCGCTTCGAGCCCGCCATCGCTCAGATGAACGCCGTCATGGCCGAGATGAAGGAAGCCAAGGAGGGCATGACGATCGTGCTCGACTGGATTCCCGGCACCGGCATGCAGGTGCAGGTGAACGGCCGCGCCAGTGGGCGGCCGATCGCCGACGAGGCGTTCTTTCGCGGCCTGCTGCGCGTCTGGCTGGGGCCGAATCCGGTGCAGGACGACTTGAAGAGGGCGCTGCTCGGGCAGCGGGACTGACCATGGCCCACCACGACTTCCAGATGCCGGTGACCGAGGCGCAGGTGCGCGCGCTGCGGGTGAACGACACCGTGTCGCTGAACGGCACGCTGTTCGGCATTCGCGACGCGACCCAGATCCACATGTTCGACCGCGGGCGCAAGACGCGCTTCGACCTCGCCGGGCACGCGGTGATCCACACCGCGCCGAACGTGAAGAAGGTCGAGAAAAGCGCCGCCTTCCCGACCGGCTACGCGCCGGTGTGCATCGGCACCACGACCAGCGACCGCATGGAGCGCTTCAGCCGTCCGCTGATGGAGCAGAACGGCGTACGCTTGATCATCGGCAAGGGCGGGCTGCGCGAGGGCTCCGCGAAGGCGTTTGCCGACCTGGGCGGCGCCTACCTCGCCATCATCGGCGGCACCGCGGCGCTCGAGACCACCTGGATCGAGGCGATCGAGGACGTCGACCTGGACGACCTCAACCCCGAGTCGCTGTGGAAGTTCCGGGTGAAGAACTTCGGGCCCCTGCGGGTGGCCATGGACAGCCACGGCGCCAGCCTCTACGTCGAGGTGAAGAAGGCGGCGCAGGGCCGGCGGGCCGCGGCGCTGGCGCGCCTGGGCGTCAAGGCCTGACGCGGTGCGCGAAGTCTCCACCGACATCCTGATCCTCGGCTCCGGCGGCGCCGGGCTGTTCGCCGCGCTGCACGCGCACCAGGCCGACCCGTCGAAGTCGATCACCGTCGCGGTGAAGGGCCTGCTCGGCAAGTGCGGCTGCACGCGCATGGTGCAGGGCGGCTTCAACGTCGCACTGGCCGAGGGCGATTCCATCGAGCGGCACTTCATGGACACCATCGAGGGGGGCAAGTGGCTGCCCGACCAGGACCTCGCCTGGAAGCTGGTGAACCTCGCGGTCGAGCGCATCCACGAGCTCGAGAACGAACTTGGCTGCTTCTTCGACCGCAACCCGGACGGCACGATCCACCAGAAGGCCTTTGCCGGGCAGACCTTCGATCGCACGGTGCACAAGGGCGACCTCACCGGCATCGAGATCATCAACCGGCTGGCCGAGCAGGTCTGGGCGCGCGACATCGGGCGGCTGGAGGAGCATCGCGCGGTCGAGCTGGTGAAGACCCGCTCGGGCGACGCGATCGCCGGCGTGCTCATGATCGACATGCGCACCGGCGAGTACGTGATGGTGCGCGCGGCCGCGGTGCTGCTCGCCACCGGCGGCGGGCCGACCATGTACCGCTACCACACGCCCTCCGGCGACAAGAGCTGCGACGGGCTTGCCATGGCGCTGCGCGCGGGGCTTTCGCTGCGCGACATGGAGATGGTGCAGTTTCACCCGACGGGGTTGCTCGCCGGCACGCACACGCGCATGACCGGCACGGTGCTGGAGGAGGGCCTGCGCGGCGCCGGTGGCTACCTGCTCAACGGCGCGCGCGAGCGCTTCATGCTGTCCTACGACCCGAAGGGCGAGCGCGCGACGCGCGACATCGTCTCGCGGGCGATGTACGCCGAGATCCGCGCCGGACGCACCACGCCGAACGGGGGGCTTTACATCTCCATGGCGCACCTCGGCCCGGATCGCGTGCGGCGCGACTTCAAGGGCATGGTCGAGCGTTGCGGCGACTGCGGCTTCGACCTTGCAGGCGGGCTGGTCGAGGTGGTGCCGACCGCGCATTACATGATGGGCGGGGTAGAGTTCAAGGGGGATTGCTCGACCGTGATCCCGGGGCTGTTCGTCGCCGGCGAGGATGCGGGCGGCGTGCACGGCGCCAACCGGCTCGGCGGCAACGGGGTGGCCAATTCCACGGTCTACGGCGGCGTCGCCGGCGAGACCATGGTGAACTGGCTCAAGCGCGAGGGCGGGCGCAGCCTGGCCGAACCGGACGCCGGGGCGATCGCCGCGGCGGTGGCGCGCTGCGAGAAACCGTTCGGCGGCACGGCCTCGGCGCACGGAGAACTCGAGGCGCTGCGCGAGGCGCTGCACGGGCTGATGTGGGACAAGGTCGGCATCATCCGCGAGGCCGCGGTGCTTGCCTCCGCGGATGCGGAACTGGTGGCGATCGATGCGGCGCTCGACGCGCACGTGATCGCCGGCGGCGAACGCGCGTTCAACCTGTCATGGCACGACTGGCTCAACCTGAAGAGCCTGGTGGCGACCAGCCGGGTGATCGCGCAGGCCGCAAGCGCGCGCAGCGATTCGCGCGGCGCGCACTTCCGCTCGGATTTCCCGGAGGCCGGGCCGCTCGAGACCTCGACCTTCACCAGCGTGCGCCAGGACGGCGAGCGCCTCGCCATCGACATGAAGCCGGTGGCCTTCACACGGGTGCGTCCGGGCGAGAGCCTGCTCAAGGACGCGGCCTGAGCCGCCGCGGCGGGCGTCGGACGCCGAATCTGCCCTTATAGTAACATATATGTGACTAGTTGGCGCAATTCGGCGCCGGCCCGGGTTCAGCCGACCTGTTTCCTGAAGAACGCCAGCGTGCGCTCGCGCGCGAGTTTCGCGCTTGGCGCGTCGAACGAGCCGCGATGGTCGCAGTTGAAGCCGTGGTCCGCGGTGTAAATGTGCACCGTCTGCGTCGGGTGCGCGGCGGCGAGCTTCTTCACGCTGTCCACAGGGATCATCGAATCTCGCTCGCCGTAGTGCGCGATGACCGGGCACTTCGGCTTCTCGGCGATCGCCTCGTCGGTGGTCGAGCCACCGCCGTAGTAGACCGCGGCGCCGGAGAGTCCTGGCACGCGCGCGGCCGCCATCCAGGTCACGTAGCCGCCCCAGCAGTAGCCGACCATGCCGACCTTGCCGGCTTCGCCGGCCGCCTTCACCGCGGCGGCGGCATCGAGCATCGCCGGCTCGAGCCCGGCCTTGTCCTTCAGCGCGCGCCCGCGCGCGATGTCCTCGGGGGTGTAGCCGATGTCCAGCCCGCGCTCAAGCCGGTCGTACATCGAGGGCGCGATCGCGAGGTAGCCGTCGGCGGCATAGCCGTCGGCCACTGCGCGAATGTGGGTGTTCACGCCAAAGATCTCCTGGATCACGACGATGGCGCCGCGCGGCTTGCCGGCGGGATCCGCGCGATAGGCGGCGAGCTTGTGGCCGTCGGCGGCGGTGAGTTCGATCATCTTGCCCATGGGTTTTCCTCCTCGTTGCGGTCAGCGGCCATTGTACCGGCGCGGGTAGAATCGCCCGCATGAAGAAGACCCCCGATGAACTGCTGGCGCTCGCGCGCGCCGCGATCGAGCGCGCAGGCGCGCGCCCGGCGATGGCCGCGGCCGCCGCGCGCCACCTGGTGGCCGCGGAGCTGCACGGCCTGCCGACGCACGGCATGTCGCGGGTGCCGTTCTACTGCAGCTTCCTGAGAAGCGGGCGCAGCGACGGCGCCGGCGCGCCTGTGCTGGCGGCCGAGCGCGGCGGCGCCTGCCTGATCGACAATCGCGACGCCCTGCCCTACGAGGCCTGCGCCTGGGCGATCGAGGAGATCATCGTGCGCGCGCGCCGGAACGGCGTGGCCTACGCCGGCATCCGCGCGAGCAGCCATGCGGGGGTGCTCGGCATCCACCTGCTGCCGGTGGCGCGCGCCGGCATGGTCGGCATCGCGTTCACCAACTCGCCGGCGGCGATTCCGGCCTGGGGCGGCAGGAAGGCGCTGTTCGGCACCAACCCGGTGGCCTTCGCGTTCCCGCGCAAGGACGCAGACCCGCTGGTGATCGACCTCGCGCTCACCACCGTGGTGCGCGGCAAGATCATGCTGGCGATGCAGAAGGGCGAGAAGATTCCCGAGGGCTGGGCGCTCGATCGCGAGGGCCGCCCGACCACCGACCCGAAGGAGGCAATCGAGCACGGCAGCCTGTTCCCGATCGGCGGCGCGAAGGGCGCGATGCTCGCGCTTGCCTTCGAGTTGATGTGCGCGAGCCTGACCGGCGCGGCGTTCGGCGCCGAGGCCGATTCGTTCTTTTCAGAGGCCGGCAACACGCCGCGCATCGGGCAGTCGTTCCTCGCCATCGACCCGGGCGCGCTCACCGGGGCGGACAGCTACGCCGAGCGCGTCGAGACCCTGGTGCGCACCATGTGCGTCGATCCCGCGGTGCGGCTGCCCGGCGCGCGCCGCTTCGCCGCGGAGAAGAAGGGCCGCGCCGAGGGCATCGAGGTGCCCGACGATCTGCTCGCAAGAATCGGGAAGCTTGCCGCCGCTTAAGATCCCATAATGGACGCAGCGTCCTTTCCCGGGAGATCCCCCGCCATGCATCCAGAAGCCCTGCCGTACCGCGCCAGCCCGGAACTTCAGGCGGCGCGCTTTTGCGCGATCGTCGCCTTTCCCGAAATGCGCGTCGGCGTGCGCACCCGCGACGAGGCGGTGGTGGAGATCACCTACCTGCCGCCGTCCATTGTCGAGCGGGCGCCGGCGAACGCGCTCGCGGCGCGCGCGCTGCGCCAGCTCGAGCGTTACCGTTCCGACCCGGATGCCGCCTTCGACCTGCCGCTGCGGATTGAAGGCAGCGACTTCCAGCGACGCGTCTGGGGGGCGCTTTGCGAAATCCCCCGCGGCCGCACCCTGCGCTACGGCGAAATGGCGAAGCAGCTCGGCTCTGCGGCGCGCGCCGTCGGCCAGGCCTGCGGCGCGAACCGGCTGCCGGTGGTGATTCCCTGCCATCGCGTGGTGGCCGCGGGCGGGCTCGGCGGCTTCGCCCATCACACCGATGGTTACCTGCTCGAGGCCAAGCGTTGGCTACTGGCGCACGAGGGCGCGCTCGCCCATTGAGCCCGGCCGCGAGCGGCGCGGGCGCAGGCGCCGCGCTGCTCGACGCGTTCTGCGATGCGCTGTGGCTCGAGGACGGGCTCGCGCGCAACAGCATCGAATCCTATCGACGCGACCTGTCGCTCTTCGCCGAATGGCTGCAGCGGCACGGCGCGCGCGCGCCGGAAGCCGCGCTCGAGGCGGACCTGCACGCATATTTCGCGGCGCGGCATTCGACGGCCGCTGGCGCGAAGAAGGGCCGCCGCGCGCCGCGCGCCTCGAGCGATGCGCGGCTGCTCTCGAGCCTGCGGCGCTTCTACCAGTACTGCGTGCGCGAGCGGCACTGCCGCATCGATCCCACCCTGCGGCTCGACCCGCCGAAGCGCGCCCCGCGATTTCCCAAGACCCTCTCGGAAGGCGATGTCGAGGCGCTGCTCGCCGCCCCGGAGGTCACCACGCCGCGCGGCCTGCGCGACCGCGCGATGCTTGAGACCCTCTACGCCTGCGGCCTGCGGGTCTCCGAACTGGTCGGCCTCAAGCTGCACGAGGTCAACCTCGATGCCGGCGTGCTGCGCGTGCTCGGCAAGGGTTCCAAGGAGCGCCTGGTGCCGCTCGGCGAGGAGGCGGTGGCGTGGATCGCGCGCTACCAGGCCGAGGCGCGACCGGTGCTGCTCGGCGCGGCCGGCGCCGCGTCGAACCCCGCATCGAATTCGACGGCGCTCTTCGTCACTGAGCGGGGCGGCGCGATGACGCGGCAGGCCTTCTGGTACCTCGTCAAGCGCCACGGCGGGCGCGCGATTCCGGGCAAGCCGCTCTCGCCGCACGTGCTGCGCCATGCCTTCGCCACCCACCTGATCAACCACGGCGCGGACCTGCGCGTCGTGCAGATGCTGCTCGGGCATGCCGACATCTCGACCACGCAGATCTACACCCATGTCGCGCGCGAGCGCCTGAAGCAGCTGCACGCCAAGCATCACCCGCGCGGATGAAACGCCCCTCGCATTCCGAGACCCCGGCGACCGTGTTCCTGCGCAAGCAGGGCGTCGCCTTTACCGAGCATTTCTACGCGTACGTCGAGCACGGCGGCGCCGGGCGGGGCGCGGCGGAACTCGGCGCCCCGCCGCATGCCGTGGTGAAGACCCTGGTGATGGAGGATGAGGCCGCGAAGCCGCTCATCGTCCTGATGCATGGCGACCGCACCGTGTCGACCAAGAACCTCGCGCGCCAGGCCGGCCGCAAGAAGATCGAACCCTGCAAGCCCGAAGTGGCGCAACGCCACTCCGGCTACCAGGTCGGCGGCACCTCGCCGTTCGGGCTGCGCAAGGCCATGCCGGTGTTCATCGAGCGCAGCATCCTCGAATTGCCGGAGATCTGGATCAACGGCGGGCGGCGCGGGTTCTTGCTGAAGCTTGCGCCCGCGGAGATTGTCAGGACGCTGGGGGCGACGGTGGTGGAGGTTGCGCTGGAGGATTAGTGGAATATCGCGCGGGCTGACCTGGTCGGCTGAGGATGTGCGATTTCTCAGGCAAGTGGTCGGTTCGGTTTTAAATCGATCCCGGGTTTAGGGTTTTGTCC
>DATCYZ010000006.1:0-11416 GCA_036526195.1 Burkholderiales bacterium | reverse complement strand
CCCGCCTCGGTCATGAGCGTGACCGTGGGCCGGTTCAGGTCGGGGAACACGTCCACCGGCAGGCCGCGCAGGCTCAAGCTGCCCCACGCCACCAGCAGGAGCGAGGCGACTGCGACCAGCAGCCGCTGGCGCAGGCTGGTGCGAACGATGGCCTCGAACATCGGCTACCTCACCTGTCCGAGAACGCTGGCACCCTCGACCACATAGCGCTCGCCCCGCGCAAGTCCGGACACCACCGCGACATGGGTTGCATCCAGCGGCAGCGTGCGCACCTTTCGCGACATGAAGCGCTCCGCCGAAACGTGAATCCACAGCGTTGGCTCGGCGCCCCCCGAAAGAGCGCTGCGCGGCACGCGCACCGCCTCGACCTGCTCCCGCGTTGCGACATGCACCTTCAGCGTCTGCCCGACCCCCAGCGCCGGCACCGGCGGGCGGATGCGAAACAGCAGCGGCACCGCCTGCTCGCGCAATTGCAGGCCGGCTCCGGCGAACTCGAGCGCGAGCACCGTGTCGCCGAGCGGCGCACTCGCCCCGGACGTGTCCCGGGCGAGCGCCGGATCGTAGGCAAGCGCCTCGACCATCAGGCGGCGCGGGTCGACGATCTCGAAAAGAACGTCCCGCGCCTCCACCACCTGCCCGGCCACCGCGTGCGAGGCGCTGACGATGCCGGCCACCGGCGCGACCAGGGCTTCGCGGCGTTCGATGCCGGCCGAGAGGGCGATCTCACCTTTGGCAAGGAATTCGATCTCGATGCGCACTTCGTCGACGCGGCGCTGGGGAATCGATCCTTCGAGCTGCCGGTAGCGCTCGAGTTGCTGTTCGGCGAGGCGCTTCCTGCCCGTCAATTCGGCGAGCGCGGCCTCGCGCCCGGCGCGGTCCATGCTCGAGACCGCCGGACGCAGCCAGGCGAGGATCTCGCCGCGCGCGACGGCTCGCCCGGGGAGCGGCAAGCCCTTCGGCCCGGGTTCGATGCGCCCGGACTGGCTGGCCTGCACGCGGCCGCCGGCGTTCGGGTCCGGCACCACGCGCCCGGCCAGTTCGACGCTGCGCGTCTGCGCGGCCGGTTCGGCACGCTGCGTGCGGATGCCTAGCTGGCGCTGCGAGGGCTTGGAGACGAAGACGCTGCCGTCGCCCAGGCGCGCCGGGGCTGCGGGCGATGCCGGGGTCGCACCCGGCGCCGGCGCAGTCGTCGCGCCGGCGGGCGCTGCGGCGGCCTTTGCACCGTGGTCCTCGCCCTGATGCGCGGGCGCCGGCGGCGCGCCGAGCGCGAAGACGGTCGCGACGACGAGGGGGATCGCGGTAACGCGGCGCCGCCTGGCAAGGCGCCACAGGACGAGCGCTGCAATCAGAACGGCGAACGCCACGAGCGCGGCGCGCCACGGAAGCGGCGCCACCTCGGGTGCGGCGGCAGCAGCAGGGACTTCGAGCTGGAGGTCGAGCAGGTCGGCGGTGCCTGCGGCCTCGACCGTGAACACCAGCGCATGGCGGCCCGGCTGCGCGAGCCAGGGCGTGTCGATGGCATAGGTTCCCGGCGACACTTCGGCCAACCGACGCGCTTGACCCGACTGCTCGATTTCGAGCGTTGCCTTGCCGACCGGTTCGTTGGTGGCAAAACGGTCCAGGTAGACCACCAGCCGTGTGCCCTCGAGGGTGGCGAGCAGGGCGAATTCCGGCGTGCTCGACTCGGCGCGCGGTGCGAGATCGCGTGTGATCACGGGTGAGGTGTCCTTCTTGTGATCATGGTCCTCATGGCCCGCTGCACCGAGCGCGCCGGTCAGCAGCAGCACGGCGAGCAAGGCGCGTTTGAACGCGGTCATGGCATCCATCCTCTGGCTTGGTTGAGCATTGCGATGGCGCGCGACACGGCGAGGCGGGCGGCGAGCGCGTCGCCTTCCGCGTCCGCGGCGATCGCGGTGGTGCGCAGCAGTTCGGCAAGACTGGTTTCACCAAGGCGGAACGCCTGGCGGGCGAGGCGTTCGGCTTCGCGCGTGGCCTCGCGTCGCGCGTCCGCCGGCGGCAGGGCGCGGCGCGCGTTCTCAAGTTCGAGCGATGCGGCCTGCGCGGCGGCGTCCAGCGCACTGCGCCGGTAACGCGCCTCGACCATCGCCTCGGTGAGGCGCGCTTCGGCGGCGGCGCGCAACGGCCTGTTGCGTGCCTCGGTGGCGAACGGGATGCGCAGCTGGAAACTCAGGCTGTCGTTCGCCTCGACGCCAGATCGGTCGCGGTCGCGCCGGAATTGCACGCCGAACTCCGGGGACGCACGCGTTGCGAGCGCGGTGAGCCCGGATTGTGCGCGGGCGCGCTCGATCGCGGCCGCGGCGGCCGCGAGGCGCGGGTCCTCCTGCGCGGGGGCGGCGTCGCGCAGCGGTTCCTCCGCTGGCTCGGGCAGGCGCTCGGCGCCGGTAAGCAGGCGCAGCTGGGCGAGCGCGTTCTGCAGCCGGCCTTCGGCCGCGACCTGCAGGCCTTGCACGCGCAGCGCATCGGCGCGTGCGAGCAGCGCATCGGCGCGCGCGAGCTCGCCTCCGCGCGCGCGGCGCTCGACATCCGCCGCCAACGCCTCGGCGGCCTCGCGGCGGGCACGGATCAGGGCCGTGTCTGCGCGTGCGGCGAGCGCAAGCCACACGATCCGGCGCAGGTCTCCCGCCAGGCCGAGGCGGGCGACGGCGGCCGCCGCATCCGGCAGGGCCACCTCGGCGCTGGCGAGGGTGCGCCGGGCCTCGCGCTCACCCGGCAGCCAGAGCGGCGCCGAAACCTCGACTTCGTATTCCAGCTTGCCGCGATTCTCGGTGAGGCGATCGTTGCGCGTCGACAGCCCGAGCGCCGGCGCGCCGGCGAGCAGCGATTCTGCGGGCGCGCCCGATTCCCGGGCTTCGAGGCGACGCGCCTGCAGCGATTGGGCCTCGGGGCGGCGCGCCCATGCGGCCTCCAGCAACTCTGCAAGGCTTGCGGCCTGCACGCTGCCCGCGCTCGCGACGAGCGCGACGAATATCCACTTGACCATGACATCCCTTCACGACGGGGTTGAACATCGCGGAGGACGCACGCGCAGGGCGCGGCGTTCCGCGGACGGACGGTTCAGGACGTGCGAGGGAGAGGCGGGCGGTCGGGAATCGGAGGCGTGAAGCCGAGCAGCGCAGCGTGCGCGGCTGCCTGCACGGCGGCGTGCGTCACGTGATGCCGGGCGCTGCCAGCAAGCGGCGGCGCCCAGGTGCACGACAGGTGGCAGATCGCACAATCGGTGCACGCGGCATCGCCCTCGTGGACGTCGGGCGAGGGCGCATCGTCATGGCGCTCCGCTTCCATGGCGCCAGCCACCGGGCAGGACGGCAGGACGCTCGCGAGGGCGGTCTGCAGCGGCAACCACAGCGCGAGCAGCAAAACCAGAAAACGCAGGCAATGCTTCATGACAGCGCAGACACTAAGCGGGGCCGTTCGGCCGACGCTTGATTTGCATCAACCTGCCTGCACGCGTGTCGCTTGGAGGACGGCCGGCAATCCCGGCGGAACGATCGGGCGTGCGGGCGGTCCAAGAGTTTCCTTCTACTGCGCATGGCGACATCGTACTCCACTGGTTGTGGGATTGATCTGGATTAACCACGGCGTGTGGCGTGTGGGTAGGGTAAGAGAATGGATGCCACGATTTCTCCGCGAGTTCCCGCCGTTCTTGCAGCGCGCATGAGGCCAATGGGCGGCCGCGGGTTCCTGACGCTCGCGCTGATGGCGCTTGCGGTGCTGCTGGTGCAGCCCGTCTGCGCTGTCTTCGCCGGCCACGCGCTGGCAGGTGTGGCAGCGGTTGCGCCGGACGCGGGCGGGGCGCACGAGGTCCCCTGCTGCAGTTCGATCGATGGCGCGCCGCTGGTCAAGATGGCGATCGTGGCTACCCATGCCGGCACGGGGACGCCATCGGACGCGCTCGTGGCGCCGCCGCCGCAGGTCCTTTTGCCGCGCCCGGCGATCATCTACCGGTACGCGAATCTTTCGACGCGTCCCGGGGCGCCGCCCCCCGCGTATTACGCACGCTCGGCGCGCGTCCTGCGCTGACGCCGTCCTCTGCGGCCCTCCGGCCGCAGGCAGTACCGATCAGGGCCCTGCGGCTTGCTTGCGCCGTACGCGCAGCTTCGTTGCCCTGATCCATCGTGACACGCATTCGAACTCAAGGAGAACAAAACATGAAACGCATTCTTGCAGTCACCGCAATCGCAGCCGCACTTTCGATCGCACCGGCCTCGGCGCAGCAGGGCATGACCCCCGGCATGATGGGCGGTCAGGGCATGGGCGGGATGATGGGTCCGGGCATGATGGGCGGTCAGGGCATGGGCGGGATGATGGGTCCCGGCATGATGGGGGGTCAGGGCATGGGCGGGATGATGGGCCCCGGCATGATGGGCGGGCTCGGCTACCTGAATCTCAGCGACGATCAGCGCCAGAAGATCGGCGAGATCCAGCAGGAGGTCTCGCGCAAACACTGGGACCTGATGGCCAAGATGCACGAGCAGCAATACCGCATGCATGAACTCGAATCAGGCAAGACCGACGATGCCGAGGCGCGCAAGGCCTATGCGGCCATGAGTGCGTCCCACAAGCAGATGTTCGACACCATGCTGGATGCACGCAAGCGCATCGATGCGGTGCTCACCAAGGAGCAGCGCGAGCAGATGCGCCGTGGCATGCGCGGCGGCATGGGAAAGCACTGAACGCGACCGGAGGTCAAGATGATGTGGGGTGACATGGGAAGCATGGGTTGGGGCGGCGGCTGGGGCCTGTTCGGCATGCTGCATATGGTGCTGTGGTGGGTCCTGATCGTGCTCGGCATCGTCGTGCTGCTGAAGTGGTTGTTCGGCAGCCCCACGCGGGCCGCGCCCGAAACGGGGAACCGCGCGCTCGAGGTGCTGCGTGAACGCTATGCGCGCGGCGAGATCGAGAGCGAGGAGTTCGAGAAGAAAAAACGCGACCTGGCGACCTGACGCGTGATGCCGCCGGCCCGGGGGGCTGCCGCCCGGCGTAAAGTAGGCATCCGCTGAACGCGACCCGGTGCGGTCTCCATGCCGGGCACGCGACCTGGTGTCGGAGAGGATCTCATGAACCATTCACGGAATTTCTCGCGCCGCCGGGTGCTCGGCGCGACGCTCGCAGGCGTCGCAGCCGCGGCGCTCGCGCCGTCCACGCAGGCGGCGAAACCGGGCGGCATCGCCCTCGTCCTTGGCGGCGGCGGTTGCCGCGGTTTCGGCCACATCGGCGTGCTGCGCGCGCTTGCCCGCCACGGCCTGAAGCCCGACTTCGTCGTCGGCTCGAGCGCCGGGGCGCTGGTGGGCGCGCTGCATGCCGCCGGGATGGACGCCGACGCCATCGAGCGCGAGGGCGCTCGCATGAGCCTGAATCTGCTGCGCGACTGGATCTTTCCGAAGCTGGGCCTGTTCGGCGGCGCGCGCATCCGGCAGTTCGTGGTCGACCGCGTCGGCGAACGGTCCATCGAATCCCTGCCGGTGCGCTATGCAGCGGTGGCCACCGACCTGCGCTCGGGGGCCATGCGCGTGATCGATCGCGGCGACCTCGGGCTCGCGGTGCAGGCCTCGAGCAGCGCGCCCGGGCTGATCGAGCCGGTGCGCATCGACGGTCGCCTGTACGTCGACGGAAATCTTTCCGCGCCGGTGCCGGTGGCGGCCGCGCGCGGGCTGGGCGCGCGTCGCGTCATCGCGGTGGATGTCACCTTTCCGCCCGAACAGGCGGACCTCGACGACCCCTTCGACGCGCTCTACCAGGGGTTCTCGATCCTGACGCGGCGCCTGGCGCTCGAGGCGCGGCGCAGCGCGGACCTGGTGCTCGCGCCGATGCTGCCGGCGCACCACGACATGAAGCCGGCGACGCGCGAGGCGCTCGTCGCGGCCGGCGAGAAGAGCGTGGAGGCGGCGCTGCCGCGGCTTCGCAAGGCGTTTGCACAGGGATAGACTCGAAACGAAAGGAGATCGACGATGAATACAGGACGAAGGGTCTTTGCATTGCTGGTGGTGGCGGTCGTCCTTGCGCTGCCGCTTCACGCCAACGCGCAGCGCACGCAGGCGGTCACGGTGTACAAGAGCCCGACCTGCGGCTGCTGCGGAGAGTGGGTGAAGCACCTGAAATCGAACGGCTTCAAGGTCGAGGCGCACGATGTCGCCGACCTCGATCCCATCAAGCAGAAACTCGGCGTGCGGCCCGAGCTCGCGTCCTGCCACACGGCCACCGTGGGCGGCTACACCATCGAAGGCCACGTGCCGGCCTCGGACATCAGGCGTCTGCTGGCCGAACGGCCGAAGGACGCGAAGGGGCTGGCGGTGCCGGGCATGCCGGTGGGTTCGCCGGGCATGGAGACCGGGCCGGCCCAACCCTACGCGACGCTGCTTTTCGACAAGGCCGGCGGTACACGCGTCTTCGCGCGCCACTGAGGGCCTGCCTGTCATGGTGCTCGTCGATCGATCGGATGAGGCGCGCATGGCGCAGGCTGCGGCGATCCGCGTGGTGACGGGCGCGGTTGGCGCCGGGCTGTCGATTGCCTTTGCCTGCCCGGCGGTCGGTGCCGCCGGGATCGGTGCAGTCGTCGGCGGCGCTTACGGCTCGCGGCTGTGGTCCTTCGTTGCTGCCGGGGTGCTGCTTGCCTGCGCGCTTGCGATCGCGGCAAGTTTCGTCGTGCCGCACGACGTGCCGCGCTGGGCCATGATCGCCTTCGGTGCGGTCGGGCTCGCGGCTGTTGCCGCCGCCGCGCTCGCCCGCTTGCCGCAGGCGTTCTCCGGCGTGGGCGGCGCGAGCGCCGGATTCCTCGTGTTGCTGGTGGCGGGCGTGCCGATGCTGGTGCGCCCGGCGACCTGGATCTGCATCGCCGCGACGATCGCGATCTTCACCTTCCTCGTGCTCGATCGCCTGCGCCTGCGCGCGCGTGCCGCATGACCGGCGGTGCGTTCAGTCCACGGCGTCGTGAACTCCTCGGCAGTGCGCTCGCGCTTGGCGCGCTCGGGCTGCCGGGCCTGGCCGCAGCGCAGGCAGGCGCCCCGCGCGTACTGCGCGCCGCGCCCGCCACACACCGCCTCGTCGGCGCCGCCCATCCCGCCACGCCGGTCTGGGCCTACGACGGCACGATTCCCGGAACCCTGCTGCGCTATCGACAGGGCGATCGCCTGCGCATCGAAGTGGTCAACGCGATCGAGGCCCCGACCACGGTACATTTCCACGGCATCCGCCTGCCCAACGCGATGGACGGCGTGCCGCACCTGACGCAGCCGCCGATCGAGCCGGGTGGCAAGTTCCTCTACGACTTCGCGCTGCCGGATGCCGGCACCTACTGGTACCACCCGCACCTCGGCAGTCCGGAGCAGGTCGGGCGCGGGCTGTCGGGCGCGTTGATCGTCGAGGAACGTGAACCGATCCCGGTGGATCGCGACCTCGTCTGGGTGCTCTCCGACTGGCGGCTCGACGGTGAGGCGCGCATCGTGCCGGGTTTCGGCAACTTCATGGACGCGAGCCACGCCGGGCGCATCGGCAACACGGTGACGGTGAACGGCGAGGTGCGCGAGCAGGTCGAGGTGCGCGCCGGGGAACGCATCCGGCTGCGCCTCGTCAACGCCTCGAACGCGCGCATCTACGGGCTGGACTTTCGCGGCCACGCACCGCGCGTGGTGGCGCTCGACGGCCATGGCGTGCCGCCGCACGCGCCCGAGGGCGGCCTGGTGGTGCTCGGGCCGGCGATGCGCACCGACCTGATCCTCGACATGGCGGGCGAGCCGGGCAGCACGCACGCGGTGGTCGACGGTTTCTACCCGCGCATGGCGTACCGCCTGCTCGAATTGAAGTACGCGCCGGCGCCGCGCGCCGGCCGCGCCGGCACGCCGCTCGCGCGAATTGCACCGAACCCGCTCGCCGAGCCGGATCTGTCGACGGCCGAGCGCCACGAAGTGGTGTTCGGCGGCGGCATGATGGGGCGCATGCCGCGCTTCGCCTCGTTTCGCGGCATGGCCTGGACCGTGAACGGCGAGGCGATGAAGGGCCACGACCACGAGCCGATGCTGCAGCTGAAGCACGGGCGCAGCACCGTACTCTCGATGCTCAACGACACGCGCTTCTATCACCCGATCCACCTGCACGGGCACGTGTTTCGCGTGCTGTCGGTGGACGGCCGGCCGCGGCCGCATCGCGAATGGCGCGACACCGTGCTGATGGCGCCGGGCGAGCGTACCGAGATCGCCTTCGTCGCCGACAACCCGGGCAAGTGGATGTTCCACTGCCACATCCTCGAACACCAGGAGGCGGGGATGATGGCGGTGATCGAGGTGGCGTGAGGGCGTTCGCGCTTGGCGCAGCGCTGCTGCTCTCGGCCTGCGCGCAGGACGACGGCAGCGCACCGCCCGATCCCGCGATGGTGGCGCGCGGCGCGCCGCTCTACATGACGCATTGCGCGTCCTGCCACGGCACCCGGCTCGAGGGCGAGCCCGACTGGCGCATCCGCAATCGCGACGGGCGCCTGCCGGCGCCGCCGCACGATGCCAGCGGCCACACCTGGCACCACCCGGATGCGCAGCTGCTCGCGATCACGCGCGACGGCCTGGTGCCGCCGCACGCGCCGCCGGGGTATCGCAGCAACATGCCGGCGTTTCGCGGCGTGCTGACCGACGACGAGATTCGCGCGGTGCTCGCCTACATCCGCTCGCACTGGCCGCCGGAGGTGCTCGCCGCGCGTGCCGAGATGCTGCGCGGACGCAGCCGCTAGCGCCTCGAACATAGGGTAACATATACGTTACTATAAGGCCGAAGCCGGCGTCCCGGCGAGTTCGCGGCGCGCCTGCACGATCACGACGCGCGCCGAACCGAGCGCAAGTCCCGCGATGACCGCCGCGACCACGGCATCCGGCCACAACATGCCGCTGCCCGCGACGCCGAGCGCCGCGGCGATCACCGCGAGGTTGGCGATCGCGTCGTTGCGGCTGCACAGCCACACCGAGCGCATGTTCGCGTCGCCGCCACGATAGCGGTAAAGCAGCACCGCCACCCAGACGTTCACTACCAGGGCCAGCGTTCCGACGATCCCCATGGTGAGCGGCTCCGGCGGCACGCCGAGCCAGGCGCGCCACGCGGTCCAGGCGATCACGCCGAGGCCGTAGCCCGCCATGGCGAAGCCCTTGAACAGCGCGGTGCGCGAGGCCCAGGCACCGCCCGCCGCGATGGCGCCGAGCGACAGGCCGTAGTTCGCCGCATCCCCTGCGAAGTCGGCCGCGTCGGCGGCGAGCGCGCTGGAACCAGAGAACGCGCTCGCGGCAAGCTCGACGAAGAACATGGCGGCATTGGCCACCAGCGCGACCCACAGCACGCGGCGGTAGCGCGGGTCGGCCGCGGGCGGCGGTGCGGGACAGCAGGCGTCGCTCATCGGCGTGCGCGCAGGGCGGGCATGCCCCGACTATACGAAACCGGTGAGCGGGGTGCGACCCGGACCGTTCGTCAGTCGGCGTCCGGGACGCGCGGCGCGCAGCACCCGCCCGCGCCCTGCTTCGGCGGACAGACCACGCTGCCGTAACTGCAGAACACGCAGCAATCGCCCGTCTTGGGGCGGATCAGGGCCTTGCAGCGCGGGCAGTCCCAGAAGAACTGGCAGGCATCGGTCGGCATGGTGGTGGTGCTTTCACCGCCGCACACCGGGCAGGACACGACGCTTTCGAGGATCGTGCTCATCGGGTGGCGCGCACCGTAGCCGGGTAGCCGGTGTTCGCCAGCGCCGCGGCGAGCGCGGCAGGCGTGACGCGATCCGGGTCGTACCTCACCTCGGCGCGCTTGTCCGGCCAGAACGCGCGCGCTTCGAGCACGCCTGGCACGCGCTCGAGCGCCTTGCGTACCGTGATCGGGCAAAGCGAACAGTCCATGCCGGGGACATCGAGCACGACATTCTTCGGCTCGCCGGCGACGGCCAGCGTGGCGCCGAACAGGGCGGCCGCGACGCTAGCCCGCCAGCGCGCCATAGACGATGGGGGCGAGGATCAGCGCCTTGGCGCCGACCAGGGTGAGCCAGAAGGCGATGCGCTGGCGCCGGCGCATCGCCGGCGAGGCGCAGGCGCTCTCGGGCGCGCAGGGCGCGGGCCGCAGGTAAAGCCGGTAGAAGGCGAACGCGAAGGCAGCGATGGCGATGCCGACGAACACCGGCCAGAAGCGCTCGAGCGCACGCAGCTGCGCGATCCACGCGCCGCCGAGGCCGACCGAAACGAGCGCGAGGGGCAACACGCAGCAGGTCGAGGCGCCGAGCGCGGCGGTGACGCCGGCGGCGAGCGTGGCCGATTCGGTGCTGGGGGTCTCCATGCGCCGCAGGCTACACTCCGTACCCGGGTACGGAGTCAAGGAGGTCCCGGATGGAAGGCCTGACGATCGGCGTCCTCGCCCGCGAGGCCGGGGTGAACGTGGAAACCGTGCGCTATTACCAGCGCCGGGGGCTGCTTGTCGAACCGGGTCGCCCGGCCGGCGGTGTGCGGCGCTACGGCGCGGCCGAGGTGGCGCGCCTGCGCTTCATCCGGCGCGCGCGCGACACCGGGTTCTCGCTCGACGAGGTGGCCGAATTGCTGCGCCTTGCGCGCACGCCGAACTGCCGCGGCGCGCGCGCGCTCGCCGCCGGCAAGCTCGAGCAGGTCGAGGCGCGCATGGCAGAACTCGAGCGTCTGCGCGCGGCGCTGCGCGGGCTGGTGGCGCAATGCGATGCCGGTGAAGACCGGCACTGCGCAATCATCGACCGCTTGTCCGCCGCGGCGGACTGAGCACCGCCGCTACTGCGGTCGCCGCGCCGCGAGCGTGTGGAAGCGCTTCACCGTGCCGCCGGGTGCGTCGAACTGCGCATGTTGCGAATGCAGCACCGCCCAGCCCTCGAACGCCCCGGAAAGCTCGTCCTGGCCGAACAGGCACCATGCGGCGGGATCGAACATGCCCATGTACGTGGTGCCCTCGACCAGCACGTTGACCGCTGCGATGCCGCCCGGACGCACCGCCGCACGCATGCGCGCGAGCAGGGCGCGGGCGCTCACCGGGTCGAGGAACATCAGCAGCCCGACGGCCACCACGGCGTTGTACGCGCGCGCCGGAACGTAGTGCCGCAGGTCCGCGGGGTGCGCCTCGAGCGCGAGGCCGGCGGCGCGCGCGCGGCGCGCGAGGTCGGCGGTCGCCGACGCGCTGGCGTCGAGCGCGGTGACGCGGCAGCCCGCCCGGGCCGCCGCCAGGCTCAGGTTGCCAAGGCCGCAGCCCAACTCGAGCACGTCGCCCCACAGGAGGGGCAGCAGGGCGCGCTCGAACGGGTTGAGCGCGTAGTCCGCCGCGGCCACCTGTTCGCGGAACTGGCGTTCGAAGAAGGCGACGCCGCGCGGCGTCTGGGGGGTGATGGGTGTGCTCATGGCTCCGGCGGTCCGCATCTTCGGACCGGCGC
>DATCYZ010000005.1:0-7578 GCA_036526195.1 Burkholderiales bacterium | reverse complement strand
AGCGACGGCATTTATCGCAGGCATGGTTTCGCCGATCTAAGCCGCCACGATGAAGCCGTGGCGGCTTAGAGCGGCGATCGATTAAAAGCAAACCTGATCAAGTCGGGGTCGTCGTTACTTCAACCACGAATTCCAGATCCGCCTTGCGGGCTCCACCAGTTCGCTCGCGGTCAGTCCCACCGGTCCGTTGCCCTCTGCGACCAGCGCATCCGCCGCCGCGCCGTGCAGGTGCACGCCGAGCACCAGCGCGGTCTCGCCGGTATAGCCCTGGGCGAGCAGGGCGCCGAGGAAGCCCGACAGGGTGTCGCCCATGCCGGCGCTGGCCATGCCGGGGTTGCCGCTCGTGTTGATGAACCAGTGGCCGTCGCCGGCGACGATGATGCTGCCGTTGCCCTTGAGGACGACGTGGGCGGAGAGTTTCTCGGCGATGGCGCGCGCGGCGGCGAGGCGGCCGTTCTCGATCTCGGCGACGCTGCAGCCGAGCAGGCGCGCGGCCTCGCCGGGGTGCGGGGTGAGCAGGGTGTCGGCGGCGCGGCGCGCGCAGGCCTGGCGCAGGTCGCTGCTGTCGGCGAGCAGGTTGAGCGCGTCGGCATCGACGACGCAGGGCATCTCGCTCGACAGCGTGGCGCCGAGCAGGGTCTCGGCGCGCTCGCTCTGGCCGAGGCCGGGGCCGATGACGATGGCGTCGAGGTCCAGCCCGAGCGTTTCGTCGGGGTGGCGCAGCATGAGTTCCGGGACGCAGAGGTCGACCGTGGGGGCTTCATGGTCGAGCAGTCCGACGTAGACGCGCCCTGCGCCGAGCTTCAGCGCAGCGCGCCCGGCGAGCAGCGCCGCGCCCGCCATGCCGTCGACGCCGCCGAGGATGGCGAGGCTGCCGGCCTGCCCCTTGTGAAAGCGCGCCGGGCGCTTGCGCAGCACCGCGGCAAAGCCCGCCGGATCGGCGCGCCACGCGCTCGGCGCGTGCAGCGCACCAACGTCCAGCCCGAGTTCGGCGACCGTCACCTGTCCGCAATGGTCGGGACCGTCGCCCGTGAGCAGCCCGGGCTTGAGGGCGATGAAGCTCAGGGTGTGCGTGGCGCGCACCGCGGCGCCGAGCGCGCGCCCGGTGTCCGAGGCGATGCCGCTCGGGATGTCGAGCGCGAGCACCGGGCAGGCCTGCGCGTTTGCGAAGGCCGCGAGTTCGGCCCATTCGCCCTCGAGCGGGCGGGTGAGGCCGATGCCGAACATGCCGTCGATCACCAGCGACCAGCGCGTGTTCGCGGGTATCCCGGCCGGCCCGCTCGCCACGGTGACGCGAAAGAAGCGTTCCTGCAGGATCCGCGCGGCGATGCGCGCATCCCCGCCGTTGTTGCCCGGCCCGGCGAGCACCAGGATGTCCTTGCCGCGCTCGCCGGCGAGCGTGGCGGCGAGTTCGGCGGCGGCGGCGCCGGCGCGTTCCATCAGCGGCGGCGTCACCTCGCCCGCCTGCGTTTCGATGCGGCGGATGTCGGCGGTCAGGTAGATCGGTGTTGCGCTCATTTCACCCCCTTGCCGATCAGCAGGTCCGGCAGCCAGGTGGCGATCTCCGGGACGGCCGCCACCACGCCGACGGCGAGCAGCATCATGAAGAAAAAGGGCAGCGCGGCGAGCGCGACGTAATTGATGTCGCGTTTCGCCATGGTCTGCAGCACGAACAGGTTGAAGCCCACCGGCGGCGTGATCTGCGCGATCTCCACCAGCAGCACGATGAAGATGCCGAACCAGATCAGGTCGAAACCCGCCGCCTCGATCATCGGCAGCACGATCGAGGTGGTCAGCACGATCATCGAGATGCCGTCGATCGCCATGCCGAGGAGCACGTAGATGACCGCCAGCACCAGGATCAGCCCGAGGGGGCTGACCTGAAGGTCGACCACCCATTGCGCGAGCGCGCGGGGGATGCCGGTGAAGGCCATGCACGAGCTCAGAAACGAGGCGCCCGCGAGGATGAACAGGATCATGCACGAGAGCCGCGTCGCTCCCATCAGGCTGGTAGAGAAGGTGTTGCGGTTGAGCGTGCCGCTCCACCACGCGATGCTGAGCGCGCCCAGTACGCCGAAGGCCGCGGCCTCGGTGGCGGTGGCCGTGCCGGTGAACATCACGCCCATGATGAAGGCGATCAGCACCAGGCAGGGAATCAGGTTGCGCGCGCGCCGCAAGCGCTCGGCGAAGCCCATGCGCTCGACTTCGGTCGGCGTCTTGCCCGGGGAGAGCAGAGCCCAGATGATGATGTAGCCCGAGAACAGCGACACCAGCAGCAGGCCGGGGAGGATGCCCGCCACGAACATCTTCAGGATCGACACCTCGGCGGCGACCGCGTAGACGATCATGATGATCGAGGGCGGGATCAGCAATCCGAGCGTGCCGGCGCCGCACAGCGACCCGAGGCAGGTGCGCTCGTCGTAGCCGCGACGCTTGAGTTCCGGCAACGACACCTTGGCGATGGTCGCGCAGGTCGCCGCCGAAGACCCGCACACTGCGGCGAAGATCGCGCAGCCGAAGATGTTGACGTGCATCAGCCGCCCGGGAAGCCAGCCGAGCCACGGCGACAGCCCCTCGAACATCTCCTCCGAGAGCCGGGTGCGGAACAGGATCTCGCCCATCCAGACGAACATCGGCAGCGCCGCGAGCGTCCATGAGGCGTTCGAGCCCCAATAGCCCTGGAACAGGTTCACTTCCGGCGGGCTGGTGGTGAAGAACTGCAGGCCGGCCCAGGCCACCACGCTCATCGCCATGGCGATCCACAGCCCGCCGGCGAGCAGCACCAGCAGCAGGCCGAGCAGGATGGCGGCGACCAAGAGGGCGCTCATCAGGGCGCCTCCTCGAGGCCGACGCCGCCGCGATGCGCTTCCTCGGCCGCGCGGTACGCCGGCGTGCCGCCGGCGAGCAGCACGATGAACTCGTCGAAGATGGCGATGAAGAAGATGACGGCGCCAAGCGCGAAGCTCGCCTGCGGGATCCAGATCGGGATCTGGATCAGTCCCTGCGCGACCTCCTCGAACTTCCAGCTTTCGTAAACGAAGCGCAGCACCGCCCAGGCGAGGTAGCTGACGAACACCAGCGCGGCGCCGAGCGACAGGATCTCCGCGCGGCGGCGTGCCGCGGGCGCGAGCCGGTCGATCAGCAAGCCGACCCGCACCAATTCCCCCTTGCGGAAGGTGTAGCCGAGCGCGAGGAAGGCGCTGGCCGCGCACAACCAGCCGACGATGTCGTCGGCGCCGCGCAGCAGGAGTCCCGCCTCGCGCATGCCTGCCTGCGCCAGCATCACGACCGCGATGCCGGCGAGGCAGACCGCGCCGGCGATGCCGCTGGCGAGGTACAGCAGATCCAGCGCCCGGCGCAGGACCGGGCGTCCGGATGCGGCCATCGGGGCCGGCTTACTTGCGATAGGCCGAGATGATGGCCTGCCCGTCCGCGCCGGCGGACTTCAGCCATTCCTGCAGGATCTGGTCGCCGACCTTGGCGAAGGCGGCCTTCATGGCGGCATCCGGTTCGCGCACCGTCATGCCGTTCTTGGCCAGCATCTCGTTGGCCTCCTTCTCGCGGGTCTTCGACATCTCCAGGCCGCGCGGCTCGGCGGCCGCGGCGGCGGCCTTGACCGCCTTCTGCTCGTCGGCCGAAAGCCGCGCGAAGGCGCGCGTGTTCACCACGATCGCGTTCTTCGGGTGGAAGGCGGCGGTGTTGTAGTAGTTCTTGACGAACTCCCAGGCCTTGGTCGAGGTGCCGGTGGCCGAGGAGGTGATCATGGCGTGCACCGCGCCGGTGGCGAACATCTGCGGGATTTCCGGCACCTGGATCACCGTCGGGCTGGCGCCGAGGAGTTCGGCCATGCGCGCGGTCATCGGGCTGTAGGTGCGGAACTTGGTGCCCTTCAGGTCCTCGACGGACTTGAGCGGCTCCTTGGTGTAGATGCCCTGTCCCGGCCAGGGCACGGTGTAGAGCAGCGTGAGGCCGCGACCGGCGAGCTTCTTCTCGAGCAGCGGCTTCTGGGCGGCGTAGAACTTCGTCGCCGCGTCGTAGCCCGCGGCCACGAAGGGGATGTTGTCCGCGGCGAACACCGGGTCCTCGTTGCCGAACTGGCCGAGCAGGAACTCGGCGATGTTCACCTGCCCGGTCGACACCGCGCGCAGGATGTCCGGATGCTTGATCAGCGAGCCGTTGGAATGGACCGTGATCGCGAGCTTGCCGCCGGTCGCCTTGGCCACGTCCTCGGTGAAGGTCTTGACGTTGCGCGTGTGGAACTCGTTGTCGCTGTAGGGCGTGGGCATGTCCCACTTGGTTTGTGCCTGCGCGGCGCCCGCGGCAAGGCCGAAGGCGGTGGCAACCGCGACGGAAATCAGGGTTCTGCGCGTGTTCATCTGCTTCTCCTCAGGAGTTCGTTCGGCCCGGACGGGAACAGGCGAATCTTCAGCCATCGCCTCGTGCGGTGTCAATCGAGCGCGCGTCGCACGTCGCGCGCCAGCGCCAGGCTCGCCGTCAGGCCCGGGGACTCGATGCCGAACAGGTTCACCAGTTCCGGGATGCCGTGCTCGCCCGGCCCCTGGATGTGGAAGTCCGGCGCCGGCTCGCCCGGCCCGGCGGTCTTCGGCCGGATGCCGGCATAGCCCGGCGCGAGCGCGCCGTCGGCCAGCGCCGGCCAGTAGCGCCGGATCGCGGCATAGAAGCGCGCCGCGCGCCCCGGGTCGACCGAGTACTCGATCCGCTCCACCCATTCCACGTCCGGGCCGAAGCGCGCCTGCCCGCCGAGGTCGAGGGTCAGGTGCACCCCGAGTCCGCCCGGCTCGGGCACCGGGTAGACCAGGCGCGAGAACGGCGAGCGCCCGGCGAGCGAGTAATAGTTGCCCTTGGCGTAGAACTCGCGCGGCACGCGTTCCGCGGGAAACCCCTCGATGCGCCGCGCGACGCCGGGCGCGGTCAGGCCGGCCGAATTCACCAGCGTGCGCGCGTGCAGTTGCATCGCGTCCGGCCCGCCGGTCTCCAGCTCGAAGCCGTCGGGGCGCAGGGCCGCGCGCACGAGCGGGCTCTTCAGCGCCAGCATCGCGCCGTGCGCCTCGGCATCGCCGAGGTAGGCGAGCATCAGCGCGTGGCTGTCGATGATGCCGGTGGACGGCGACATCAGTGCCGCCACGCAGGCGAGCTGCGGCTCCAGCGCGATCGCCGCCTCGCGCGTCATCCAGTCGACGTCCGGCACGCCGTTGGCGTGCGCCTTCGCCCGGATCGCCTCGAGTTCGCCGTGCTGCGCGTCGTCCGCGGCGACGATCAGCTTGCCGCAGCGCCGGTACGGCACCCCATGGCTGTCGCAGTAGGCATAGAGCAGCTGCTTGCCCTCGACGCAGGCGCGCGCCTTCAGCGAATCCTTCGGGTAGTAGATGCCGGCATGGATCACTTCCGAGTTGCGTGAACTCGTGTGAATGCCGATCGCGTCCTCGGCCTCGAGGATCACCACCTCGCGCCCGGCCATCGCCAGCTCGCGCGCGATTGCGAGCCCGACCACGCCTGCGCCGATGACGACGGTGTCTACGGTGTCCATGTGGGGGGCGAGTTTCGCATTTTTTCCATCGATCGAGCGCGGCAACCGGCAAAACGCTGGCGACTTCGATCAAGGGGTTTTGACGGGTCGAGGGTCTTTGCCCGCGGCGGCTGGTTTGGCGTCGTCTTTGATCGGAGGCAGGGTTTCGCCGCCTATTCATTCGCGATGAAGCCGCGAATGAATAAGCGGCGATCTGGAAAAACCGGGTATGTCGGTTCCAGTGCCAAGGCGTCTGAATTAAGGAGGGTTTTGCTCAGTCGAGGGACTTTGTCCGCGGCTTCATGCGGACAAAGTCCCTCGAAACCGGGCGGTCGTTCTGGCGTTGTCGTTCGCCGCAGGCAAGTTTTCGCCGCCCTTGAATTCGCGATGAGGCCGCGAATTCAAAAGCGGCGATCTGGATAAACCCGTTTGGCGCATTGCCCGATTGATTCGCAGGGGTCTTCGAGGGACTTCAAGGCGTAGACTGCATGCGCTTATCCGCCCCTGAGGAGGCTCAGATGACTCTGTGTCCCGTCGCATTGGCCGTCGGCTGCCGCAAATGCCCGATGGTCTCGGCCTGTCCGCTGAAAGGCGTGATCGGCGATTACCAGGAAGGCGCCGGCGCCGAGGCGGAGAAACCGCCGGCCGACGATGCAAAGGGCGCCGGAAAATAGCGGTTCGGTGGGGCCCGGATGAAGCTCATCATCGCGCGCCCGAGCCCGTTCGCCCGCAAGGTGCGCATCGCGCTGCTCGAGAAGCAGATCCCGCATGATCTGGAAGTCGACAACCCCTGGATCGAAGCCGCCGTCGGCGCGGTGAATCCGCTGGGCAAGGTGCCCGCGCTGGTGCTGGACGACGGGCAGGTGCTGTTCGACTCGCGGGTGATCGTCGGCTACCTGGAGGCGCTTGGCGCACCGCCCGCGGTGCTGCCCGCGTCGTCGATGGCGCGCGTCGCGCATCGACAGATCGAGGCCCTCGCCGACGGGATCTGCGATGCGGTGGTGCTGATCACGCTGGAACGCGCGCGGCCACCCGAGCGGCGCAGCGCGGACTGGATCGCCCGGCAGTCCGCGAAGATTTCCCCGGCGCTCGCCGAACTCGAACGCCGGCTCGGCGCCGGGCCGTGGTTCACGCAGCACGGCTACGGGCTCGCGGAGATCGCCGCCGGTTGCGCGCTCGGCTACCTGGACCTGCGCGACCCGCAACGCGACTGGCGCGCCGCGGCGCCCGGACTCGCGGCGCTCAAGGCGCGACTCGACGCGCGTCCCGCCTTCGCGGCGACGCGGCCCCAGGCGCAGGCGATTCCGCCCACCTGAGGCGGGCGCCGCCGGCTCAGCCGTCTTTCTCCAGCGCGCGGCGGAACGCCTCCAGTTTCGCGCGGTAGTCCCCGGCTTCGCCGTAGGCGAGGAAGCGCTGGTAGCGTGGGTGCGCGCCGAGGACGCGGCGCGCATGCTTGATCGGGCAGAAGTACTGCTCTGTGCGCGCGGCGATTTCGCTCGTGTAGGCGATGAGGCCAGTGGCGTAGGCGCAGTAGTTGCAATGGAAGCGCTCGAACCAGTTCAGGTACTGCAGGTGCTGGTGGTCGAAGACGATGAAGTCGGCGCGCCGCGCCTTGGCGATGCGGTACACCGGGAAACAGAGCGCCTGGTAAAGCGTCACGCACAGGTCAAGAAAGGCGAGCGGCACGATCAGCCCATAGATCAGCGGCCCGGTGAGCAGGTTCTGCGGCCGGTCGACGAAAATCCAGCGCAGGATGCCCATCTTCAGCTTTCGATGGGTCTCGCGGATCGTCCCCTGGAACTCGATGCGCTTTCCGTTCAACTGGTAGAGCAGGCTGGATTCGCCTTCCCGCAGCACCGCGCGCAGGTCGTCCTCCAGCGCGGTGATCTGCGCGAGCAACTGGCTGATTCGCGGGTTCATGCGCGTTCTCCGGTGAGGCGCGGCCCGCAGGTCGGGCGACCGGACGACGCAGTCTGACCTTACACCCCCGCCGCGGTCCGTGCGGCCCGGCGCGTGGTCCAGCGTTCCAGGCCGAACGCCGCGAGGCCCGC
>DATCYZ010000004.1:0-6763 GCA_036526195.1 Burkholderiales bacterium | reverse complement strand
GGCGCTCGATGGTGATGTCCGACGAGGAGCGCAGGAACACGGCGTACCACGAGTCGGGCCACACGGTGGTCGCCAGGCTGCTGCCGAAGACCGACCCGGTGCACAAGGTGACCATCATCCCGCGCGGGCGCGCGCTCGGCGTGACCATGCAGCTGCCCACGGAGGACCGCTACAGCCAGGATCGCGAGCGCCTCCTGAACACCATCACGGTGCTCTTCGGCGGGCGCATCGCCGAGGAACTGTTCATGGACCAGATGACCACCGGGGCGTCGAACGACTTCGAGCGCGCGACCGAGATCGCGCGGCGCATGGTGACGCAATGGGGCATGTCGGACGCGCTCGGCACCATGGTGTACGGCGAGAACGAGGGCGAGGTCTTCCTCGGCCGCTCGGTCACCACCCACAAGAGCGTCTCCGAGGCCACGCTGCAGCAGGTGGACGCCGAGATCCGCCGCATCATCGACACCCAGTACAAGCTGGCGCGAAAGCTCCTCGAGGAAAACCGCGACAAGGTCGAGGGCATGGCCGCGGCGCTGCTCGAGCTGGAAACGCTGGACGCGGAGCAGATCGGCGACGTCATGGACGGCAAGCCGCCGCGCGCGCCGAAGCTGCCGAGCGCAAGCACCAAGCCGCCTGACGCAGCCGCGAACGACGGCGCGGAAGGCACTCCGGCGCCGACGCCTGTCGCCTGATGCTGCGTTGCGGCGGGTACGTCCTGCCGCTCGACCGGCCGTTGGTCATGGGCGTGCTGAACCTCACGCCCGATTCGTTCTCCGACGGCGGCCGCTTTGCCGGGCCTGCGCAGGCGATCGAGCGGGCGCGGCGCATGGCGGACGAAGGGGCGGCGTTGCTGGACATCGGCGGGGAATCGACCCGGCCCGGCGCAGCACCGGTGAGCGAGGACGAGGAGCTCTCCCGGGTCCTGCCGGTGCTCGGCGCCCTGCACGACCTGCGCCTGCCGATTTCCGTCGATACCCGTCGCGCGCGCGTGATGCGCGAGGTGCTTGCGGCCGGCGCCTCGATGATCAACGACGTCAACGCGCTGCGCGCGCCCGGCGCGCTCGAGGCGGTGGCGCAAAGCGGCTGCGGCCTGTGCCTGATGCACATGCAGGGCGAGCCCGGCACCATGCAGGACGCGCCGGCCTACGGCGAGGTGGTGGCCGAGGTGCGCGATTTCCTCGCCGCCCGGATCGAGGCTGCGCAGGCCGCGGGCATCGCGCGCGAGCGCCTGGTGGCCGATCCCGGGTTCGGTTTCGGCAAGACCGCCGCGCACAACCTGGTGCTGTTGCGCAGGCTGTCCGAACTGTCGGTGCTCGGCGTGCCGCTGGCCGCCGGGTGGTCGCGCAAGTCGACCCTGGGCGTGCTCACGGGACGCGAGGCGGGCGACCGGCTGGCGGCGAGCCTCGCGGCCGCGTTGCTCGCAGCGCAGGCGGGGGCGACAATACTGCGGGTGCATGACGTAAAGGAAACGGTCGACGTGCTCAGGGTCTGGCAGGCGGTTCAGGAGGCGGGGGCATGAGCCGTCGCTATTTCGGCACCGACGGCATTCGCGGCACCGTGGGCGAGGTGCCGATGACGCCGGAGTTCGTCATGCGCCTCGGCCACGCCGCCGGCCGGGTGCTGGCGGCCCGGCGCAACCGCGACGGCCGTCCCGGCGTGCTGATCGGCAAGGACACGCGCATCTCGGGTTACATGCTCGAGGCGGCCCTCGAGGCGGGGTTCTCTTCGGCGGGCGTGGACGTGATGCTGTGCGGGCCCCTGCCGACGCCGGGGGTGGCCTACCTGACGCGCGCCCTGCGCCTTGCCGCGGGGGTGGTGATCAGCGCCTCGCACAACGCCTATCCGGACAACGGCATCAAGTTCTTCTCCGGCGACGGCTTCAAGCTGCCGGACGCGCTCGAGCACGAGATCGAGTCCGCGCTCGAGCAGCCGATGGCGTGCAGGGATTCCGCCGGCCTCGGTCGCGCGCAGCGCATCGATGATGCCGCCGGCCGCTACATCGAGTTCTGCAAGTCGACCTTCCCCGCGGAGCGCGACCTGAAGGGCATGAAAATCGTCGTCGACTGCGCGCACGGCGCGGCCTACAACGTCGCGCCGCACGTGTTCCACGAGCTCGGCGCCGAGGTGGTGGCGATCGGCGATGCCCCCGACGGCTTCAACATCAACGCGCAGTTCGGCGCGACGGCCCCGCAGCAGTTGATCGCGGCGGTGCGCGCGCAGGGCGCGGACCTCGGCATTGCCCTGGACGGCGACGCCGACCGGCTGGTGATGGTGGACGCGCAGGGCCGCGCCTACGACGGCGACCAGCTGCTGTATGCCATCGTCAAGCAGCGCGCGAACGGGGAATCGATCGCTGGGGTGGCCGGCACCCTGATGACCAACCTCGGCTTCGAGCAGGCGCTCGGCCGGCTCGGCATCGCCTTCGAGCGGGCGGCGGTCGGCGACCGCTATGTGCTCGAGCTCATGCGCGCCAAGGGCTGGATTCTCGGCGGCGAGAACTCCGGGCACCTGATCTGCCTGGACAAGCACACCACCGGCGACGGCATCGTCTCGGCGCTGCAGGTGCTCAAGGCGCTGCGCCTTTCGGGCGGCACGCTGGGCGAACTGACCGCCGACCTGCCGATGTTCCCGCAGGTGATGATCAACGTGCAGGTGCCGCGCGGCTTCGACTGGCGCGGCCATGCCGGCATCGCCGGCGCCCGGGCCGAGGCCGAACGCGGCCTGAACGGGCGCGGCCGCGTCCTGCTGCGGCCCTCGGGCACCGAGCCGGTGCTGCGCGTGATGGTCGAGGGCGAGGCGCGCGAGGAGATCGAGCGCGCCGCGGCGGCGATCGCGGACACGGTGAAGCGCGCGGTCGGCTGAGCGGCGGGCGCCGGGGCTTCATGATCCTGCGGGGCGTCATGATCCTGTCATGTGCGGGCCCCAGACTTCGCCTGTCCGAGTGCCATCCGAACCGCGAAGGAGCGAACCCATGCGCCTCACCAGGATCCTGTCACTGCTTGCCGGATGCGGCCTGCTCATCCCCCAGGCCTTTGCCGCGGACGTCATCAAGATCGACGGCTCGAGCACGGTGTTCCCGGTGACCGAGGCGGTCGCCGAGGACTTCCAGAAGGCCTCGCGCGGCAAGCATCGCGTCACCGTGGGTATCTCCGGCACCGGCGGCGGTTTCAAGAAATTCTGCCGCGGCGAGACCGACGTCTCGAACGCCTCGCGCCCGATCCTGCACAAGGAAATGGACGATTGCCGGGCCGCGGGCGTGCAGTTCATCGAGCTGCCGGTGGCCTTCGACGCGTTGACGGTGGTGGTGAACCCGAAGAACAGCTTCCTGCGCCAGCTGACCGTGGCCGAACTGAAGAAGATGTGGGAGCCCGCGGCCCAAGGCAAGGTGACGCGCTGGAAGCAGGTCAATCCCGCCTGGCCGGACGCGCCGCTCAGCCTGTTCGGCCCGGGCGCGGATTCCGGCACCTTCGATTACTTCACCGAGGCGGTGAACGGCAAGGCGAAGGCCTCGCGCGGCGACTTCACCGCGTCGGAGGACGACAACGTCCTGGTGCAGGGCGTGTCGCGCGACATCAACGCGCTCGGCTTCTTCGGCTTCGCCTACTACACCGAGAACCGCGACAAGCTGAAGGGCGTGCCGATCGTGAATCCGAAGGGGCAGGCGATCGAGCCCTCGCTCGAGTCGGTGGTGAAGGGCAGCTACAACCCGCTGGCGCGCCCGATCTTCATCTACGTGAGCGTGAAGTCGCTGGCGAGGCCCGAGGTCGCGCAGTTCGTCGATTACTATCTGAAGAACGCCGCCAAGCTCGCGCGCGAGGTGAAGTACGTGCCGCTGCCCGACCGGGCCTACGCGCACAACCTCGGCATGGTATCGAAGAGGGAGATTGGCACGAAGTTCGACGGCGAGAACAAGGTGGGCCTCACCATCGACCAGCTGATGAAGCTCGAGACGAAGCAGTAGGCGCGTATCGGCCGCCGCCCGCGCGGGGCGCGGGCGGTTTTCCTTCATAATCCAGGCTCCACGAAATGCCGGCTGCCATCGCCGCAAGCACCGCCTGAATGTCCACGCCCGCACCGCTGACCGCGTTCGCGCGCCGCCGCCGCGCACGTGTCGTGCGCGAACGCGCGATCGAGTTCCTGCTGCTGCTGGCGGCGCTGGTGTCGGTGCTGACCACCGTCGCCATCGTCTACGTGCTGGTCAAGGAATCGGTGGTGTTCTTCCGGCACGTGTCGCTGTGGGACTTCCTCACCGACACGCAGTGGACGCCGCTGTTCGACGACGCCCACTTCGGCATCATGGTGCTGCTCTCGGGCACGCTGACGAGCTCCGCCGTGGCCCTGTCGATCGCGATTCCGCTGGGCACCATCATCGCGATCTACCTCTCCGAGTTCGCGCCCTTTGCGGTGCGCGAAGTGGCCAAGCCGCTGCTCGAGCTGCTCGGCGGGGTGCCGACCATCATTTACGGCTATTTCGCGCTGCTGCTGGTGACGCCGCTCCTGCAGAAGCTGATCCCGGGCCTGCCCGGGTTCAACCTGCTCGGCGCCGGCATCGTCATGGGCATCATGATCATTCCCTACGTCAGCTCGATCTCTGAGGACGCGATGCGCGCGGTGCCGATGAGCCTGCGCGAAGGCTCCTACGCCATGGGCGCGACCCGCTTCCAGACGGCGATCCGCGTGGTGGTGCCCGCCGCCTTCTCGGGCATCGCCTCGGCGTACATCCTCGGCATCTCGCGCGCGGTGGGCGAGACCATGATCCTGGCGGTGGCCGCCGGCATGCAGCCGAACCTGACCTTCAACCCGATGGAGCCCGCGGCGACCATCACCGCCTTCATCGTCCAGGTGGCGCTCGGCGACCTGCCGCACGGCTCGGTGGGCTACCAGACGATCTTCGCCGCGGGCCTGACGCTGATGCTGTTCACGCTCGCCTGCAACGTCGGCGGGCACATGCTGCGCCGGCGCTTCCGCGAGGCCTACTGATGACGCCCGCGCAATCCGCCGCCGACGTGACCCGGGACTTGGTGGCGATCCGCGCGATGATCACGCGCCACCGGCGCTGGGATGCCATGTTCGCGCTCTGCGGCATCCTTGCGCTGATGTTCGGCATCCTCACCTTCATGGTGCTGTTCGTCGACATGGCGGTGGCCGGCATTCCGCGCCTGGACCTGGAGTTCTTCACCAACTTCCCCTCGCGCCGCCCGGCGCAGGCCGGGATCCTCTCGGCCTGGGTCGGCTCCTGCCTGGTGATGCTGGTGACCGCGTTCTTCGCGGTGCCGCTCGGGGTGGCCTCCGGCGTGTATCTCGAGGAGTACGCACCGCGACACTGGTTCACCGACGTGATCGAGATCAACATCACCAACCTCGCGGGCGTGCCCTCGATCGTCTACGGCCTGCTCGCGCTCGGCCTGTTCGTCTACCAGTTCGGCTTCGGCCAGTCGATCCTCTCGGCCGGCCTGACGCTGGCGCTGCTCATCCTGCCGGTGGTGATCGTCGCCACGCGCGAGGCGATCCGCTCGATCCCGCAGGGCATCCGCGAAGCCGCCTATGCCCTGGGCGCGACCAAGTGGCAGGTCTGCGCCGACCACATCCTGCCGTACTCCGCGCCCGGCATCCTCACCGGCGTGATCATCGGCATGGCGCGCGCGATCGGCGAGACCGCGCCCATCATCACCATCGGCGCGCTCACCTTCATCGCCTTCCTGCCGCCGTCGCCGGTGATCGCCGAGCCGCCGTTCCTGTCCTTCGAATGGCTGAGCTCGCCCTTCACCGTGATGCCGATCCAGATGTTCAACTGGACTTCGCGCCCGGAGGCGGCGTTCCACCAGAATGCCGCCGCCGCGGGCTTCGTGCTGGTCTTCATGACCGTGGCCATGAACGGCCTGGCCATCTGGCTGCGCTACAGACTGAGGAAAAACATCAAATGGTGAGCGTTCCCGGACAGGCGGCGTCGCAACGGGCGGTCAAGGCCGAAGCGCGCAAGCTCAACTTCTACTACGGCGACTTCCACGCGCTGAAGGACCTCAGCATGCCGCTGCACGAGAAGCGCGTCACCGCGCTGATCGGGCCCTCCGGCTGCGGCAAGTCGACCTTCCTGCGCAGCTTCAACCGCATGCACGACCTCTATCCCGGCAACCGCTACGAGGGCGAGATCCGCCTGTTCCCGGACGACGTGAACATCCTCGCCGGCAACGTCGACCCGATCGAGGTGCGCATGCGCATCTCGATGGTGTTCCAGAAGCCCAACCCGTTCCCGAAGTCGATCTACGAGAACGTGGCCTACGGGCTGCGGGTGCGCGGCCAGAGCCGCAAGGTGGTGCTGAACGAGAAGGTGGAGGAGGCCCTGCGCAACGCGGCGCTCTGGGACGAGGTCAAGGACCGCCTGCAGGACCTCGCCTTCAACCTCTCGGGCGGCCAGCAGCAGCGCCTGTGCATCGCCCGCGCGCTCGCCACCGACCCGGAGATCCTGCTGTTCGACGAGCCGACCTCCGCGCTCGACCCGATCGCCACCGCCTCGATCGAGGAGCTGATCCACGACCTGAAGAACAAGGTGACCATCCTCATCGTCACCCACAACATGCAGCAGGCGGCGCGGGTCTCGGACTACACCGCCTACATGTACCTCGGCGAACTGATCGAGTACGGCGTCACCGACGAGATCTTCATCAAGCCGAGGAAGAAGCAGACCGAGGACTACATCACCGGCCGCTTCGGCTAGCCGGCAGACCGGCGGGACGCCGATTCATGCCAATTAGTAACATATATG
>DATCYZ010000003.1:0-21091 GCA_036526195.1 Burkholderiales bacterium | reverse complement strand
GCATCTTCGCCGAGAGCGCGGCCTGCTCGGCTTCCAGCGCTTCGATCTCCCCGGGCAGGGCCTCGAGCTCGCGGGTTTCCTTGTACGAGAGCTTCACCCGCGCCTTGGGCCGCGCGGCGCTTGCCGCGGCCTTCGCCGCCGCCGCGCTCACCGGGGCGGGGCGCATCGACAGCCAGTCGGCGTAACCGCCGGGGTATTCCTTCCACACCCCGTCGCCCTCGGCGGCGAGCGTGTGCGTCACCACGTTGTCGAGGAAGGTCCGGTCGTGGCTCACCAGGAGCAGCGTGCCGTCGTAGTCCTGCAGCGCGGCTTCGAGCAGCTCGAGCGATTCGATGTCGAGGTCGTTGGTCGGTTCGTCGAGCACCAGCACGTTCGCCGGCAGCGCGAACAGGCGCGCGAGCAAAAGCCGGTTTCGTTCCCCGCCCGAGAGCATCTTCACCGTGGCATTCGCGCGCCGCGGCGGGAAGAGGAAGTCGCCCAGGTAGGTCATCACGTGCTTCCTGCCGCCGGGCAGCTCGACGAAGTCCGAGCCCGGCGAGATGGTCTCGACCACGGTCTTCTCCGGGTCGAGCGCGGCGCGCATCTGGTCGAAGTAGGCCACCTGCACGTTGGTGCCGAGGCGCACCGTGCCGGCATCCGGCGCGAGCGTGCCGAGGATGAGGCGGATCAGCGTGGTCTTGCCCGCGCCGTTGGGGCCGAGCAGCCCGAGCCGGTCGCCGCGCGAGACGATCAGTTCCAGGTCCTTCACCACCGGGCGGTCGCTGAATGCCTTCGTCACGCCGACCAGTTCGGCCACGAGTTTCCCCGAGCGGCCGCCGGCCGACACCGCCAGCTTCACGCTGCCGAGCTTCTCGCGGCGCGCGGCGCGGGTGTTGCGCAGCTGCTCGAGCCGCCGCACGCGGCCCTCGTTGCGGGTGCGGCGCGCCTCGATGCCCTTGCGGATCCAGATTTCTTCCTGCGCCCAGAAGCGGTCGAACTTGCGCGCCGCCACCGACTCGGCCTCGAGCTCCACCGCCTTCCTGCGTTCGAAGTCCGAATAGTTCCCGGGGTAGGCGCGCAGCATGCCGCGGTCGACCTCGATGATGCGCGTGGCGAAGCGGTCGAGGAAGGCGCGGTCGTGGGTCACCACGATCGCCGTCTGGCGCGCGAGCAGGCCTTCGAGCGTCTCGATGCCGGCGATGTCCAAATGGTTGGTGGGCTCGTCGAGCAGCAGCAGGTCCGGTTCGAGCGCCAGCGCCAGCGCGAGCGTCGCGCGCTTGCCCTCGCCGCCCGAGACCGCCGCCGGGTCGAGCTCGCCGGAGACGCCGAAGCGATCGAGCATCGCGTTCAGCCGCGCCTCGGTGGCCCAGCGCTCGCGCTCGTCGTGGATCGACGGGATGTGCCCGCGCAGGAGCAGGCTCGCGTGCAGCGTGGGCGCGTGCGGCAGCACCGGTTCCTGCTCGACGCGCGCCACGCGCAGGCCGTCGCGGCGCACCAGCTCGCCGTCGTCCAGCGGCAGCGTGCCGGCGATCGCCGAAAGCAGTGAGGACTTCCCGGTGCCGTTGCGCCCGATCAGCCCGATGCGGTCGCCCGCCTCGAGCGAGAACGCGGCGCGGTCGAGCAGCGGCAGGTCGCCGAAGGCCAGTTGTCCGTTGGAAAGCGTGACGAGCGGCATGGGGGGCGCACTATACAGCGTGATGGATGCACATGCGGGAGGGCGGGTTTATCCCGGTTTCGGGATAAACTTCAGGCCTCCATTCGAGGCGTGAGCATGGCGACCGTCCGGAAGCTGAAACGTACCCGTGGCAGCGGCAATGTGTTCCGCGACCTCGGCTACGGCAAGGCCGAGGCGGAGCACCTGAAGCTGCGCTCGGAGCTCATGATCCGCATCGAGCAGCACTTCCGCGCGAGCGGCATGACGCAGGCCGAGGCCGCGAAAGCCCTGGGGGTCACCCAGCCCCGGCTGAACGCGGTGCTGAAGGGTCGCATCGACCTCTTCAGCATCGATGCGCTGGTGAACATGGCGAGTCGCGCCGGCCTGCAGGTGCGACTGGTGGTGAAGAACGCGGCCTGAGGGCTCAGCCGGAACGCGCCTCCACGCGCCCGGACGCAATGCGCCCGAAGAAACCCGCGCTCATTTCGCCCGCCAGCCCCCGTCCACCACCAGCGCGTGGCCGTTCATGTACGAGGCCGCCTCCGAGGCGAGGAAGGCCACGCCGTTGGCGATGTCCTCCACCGTGCCGCGCGCGCCCGCGGGCACCAGCGCCTTCACCTGGTCCTCGTTCACCACCACGCCGCGTCCGCTCATGTCGGGCACGCCGGGGCCGAGGATGGCCTGCGAGTTGGCGCGCAGGTTGGTGGTGATCGCGCCGGGGCAGATGCAGTTCACGTTGATGCCGCGCGCTGCGTAGCGCACCGCCATCTGCCGCGTCAGGCCGACCACCCCGTGCTTGGCGGCGATGTAGGCCGCGCCGCCGCCGGTGCCGTTCAGGCCCGCCACCGAGGCCATGTTGACGATCTTGCCGCGGCCGCGCGGCAGCATCTCGGCGAGCGCCCGCTTCGAGCCGAGGAACACCCCGGTGAGGTCGATGTCGATCACGCGCCGCCACAGCGACTCGTCCATCTCGTCGACATCGAAGTAACCGTCGAGCACGCCGGCGTTGTTCACCATCGCCTCCAGCGGGCCGATGTCGGACACTGCGGCGCCGATTGCGGCGTCGAGCTCCGCGGCCTTGCTGGTGTCGGCGCGATACGCCGTCGCGCGCCCGCCGGCGGCCTCGATCGCGCGCGCCGTCTCCTGCGCGCGGCCGGTGTCGATGTCGATCACGCCGAGCGCGAAGCCGTCGTGCGCGAGCTTCTTCGCGATCGCCGCGCCGAGTCCTGAGCCGGCGCCGGTGACGACGGCGAGGCGGGGGGTCTTGTTCATGCCAGCTCTCCTGTGAAGGGCGCGTCAACCCGCGCCGCCGATGGGCGTTGAAGTCTGAGGGAGGTGGCGCAGGCATGCAATCCACGGATCATTGCGGGAGCGGGGCAGATTGGCGTAAAATAAGGATTCCTTACTTTCGGGTGATCGCCATGCTCGCCAAGCTGACTTCGAAGAACCAGCTCACGCTGCCCAAGGCCGTGGTGAGCCAGTACCCGGGCACCACCTACTTCGAGGTGCGCGCCGAGAAGGGCCGCATCGTGCTGGTGCCGGCACGCGTCGCGAGCCTCGAGGGGGTCTGGGCCAAGATGGAAACCCTCGGGCTCGGCGAGAAGGACGTCGAGGACGCGGTCAAGTGGGCACGAAAAAGGAAGTAGCGCGGGGCCTGCGCCTGGTGCACGACACCAATGTGGCAGTGTCGGCGCTGCTGTTTCGCGCCGGGCGGTTGGCCTGGCTGCGCGAGGCCTGGGCCGGGAGGCAGGTGGTGCCGCTCGCCTCGCAGGACACTGTCGCCGAACTGCTGCGCGTGCTCGCCTACCCGAAGTTCGCGCTGGAGGCGGAGGCCGCCAAGGGGTTGCTTGCGCACTACCTCGAGCACGCCGAAGTGGTGTCATCCGTGAAGCCGCGCGGGCGGATGCCGCAGTGCCGCGATGCGGACGACCAGAAGTTCCTCGACCTCGCCTGGGCGGCGGGCGCCGACGCACTGGTCACCGGCGACGCCGACCTGCTGGTCCTTGCGCCCGGCGCGCGCATCCCGATCCTGTCACCGGAGGCGCTGCGCGAAAAACTCGCGTCTGGCGCCGGATAGTGTTCCATAGTAACATATATGTTACCATATAGCCCGGATCGGCGCCCGCCCGACCCCCTGCGCCTCGTCCTCGACACCAACGCCTGGATTGACTGGCTCGCCTTTGACGACCCGGCCACCCGCGCGATCGCCGCGGCGCAGGCCGACGGCCGCGCGCAGATCTTCATCGACGCGCCCTGCGAGGCCGAGCTTGCGCGTGCGCTCGGCTACGACCTCGGCAAGCGCTCGCTCGACGCCGCGGCGCAGGCGGCCTGCCTTGCGCGCCTGCGCACGCTGGTGCGGCCCGCCGACGGCGTGCGCCATCCGCCGATGCCGCTGCCGCAGTGCCGCGACCGGGACGACCAGAAGTTCCTCGAGCTGGCGATCGCCTGCGGCGCCGATGTGCTTGTCTCGCGCGACCGCGCGTTGCTCGAACTCGGCCGCAGGCGCGTGCGCAGGCTGCCGTTCGATATCCTCACGCCCGCGGCCTTGTCGCACCGGCTGGTCTCCGGTTAGCCTGCCGCACATGGATGAACGTCGCGCCCACGTCACCGGCTTCTACGCCCGCCACCCGATCTCGGCGGCGCAGGTGCTGGCGAAGGTCGAGGCCGAGCGCGGCTCGCTCGAAAACCTCTCGCCCGCCAGCCTCTGGCCGCACGACCAGGACCATTACGGCGGCCTGAAGGCGAACCAGGCGCTGGCGCGCGCCGCCGGCCTCGCGCCCGGCATGCAGGTGGCGGATTTCTGCGCGGGACTCGGCGGCCCGGCGCGCTGGTACGCGAGCAGCTGCGGCGTGAAGGTGACCGGCATCGACCTGACGCCCGAGCGCGTCGCGGGCGCGGCGGACCTCAACCGCCGCACCGGCATGGACGACCGGGTGCGCGTCATCGAGGGCGACGTCACCGCCACCGGGCTTGTAGACGCGTCCTTCGACGCGGTGCTCTCGCAGGAGGCCTTCCTGCACGTGCCGGACAAGTTCGCCGCGCTCGGCGAGGCGCAGCGCCTGCTGAAACCCGGCGGCGTGCTCGCCTTCACCGACTGGGTCGCGCACCGACCGCTTTCCGGGGACGAGGCCGGGACGATGTGGCAGGGCATCGCCGCGCAGACGGTGCAATCGCCGGAGGACTACGCGGCGCTCTTCAAGCGTGCCGGCTTCGCGCTCGAGGCCGTCGAGGACCTGACCCTCGAATGGGGCGAGGTGCTCGCCGGGCGGCTCACCATGTACACGACGATGCGCGAGGAAACCCGCGCCGCCGGCCTGCCCGCGGGGGACGAGGCGTTCTATGCCGCCTACGTGAAGCTGGTGGCGATGGTGCGCTCGCGCGTGCTCGGCGGCATGCGCTTCGTGGCAAGGAAGCCCGCGTAATCTCCTTCGCGGCTCACCAGCCGCTTCCGCCCCCGCCGCCGCCGCCGCCGCCCGAGGACCCGCCGCCTCCGCCGCCCGAGGACCCGCCGGAACTCGAGCCCGGCGGCGTCGCCGCCGAGGACACCGTGCTGCCCATGGCCGAGATCGAATCGGCGAAGCTGCTCACTCCGCCGCGGTCGAAGAAGCCGCCCTCGCGGCTGAAGACGTAGTACGCGGACACCGCCTCGGCCACCGCGGCGGCGCCGGCCACGGCGGCAAAGCGCGTCGCCCAGTTCTTCTCCACGTCGAGTGCCACGGCGTAGGGCAGGAACTTCGAGAACTCCTCCTTCGACATCGGCGGCGCCTTCATGCGCCGCAGCTCGTCGGCCTCGGCGACGCCGAGGTACTGGCGCAGCCCCTCGATGTGGTCCTGCAGCCTGCGCCCCTCGACCGAGTAGGCCGGCAGCCAGTGCGAAAAGGCGAACACCAGGGCGATCATGGCGACGGTGATCGCGGCGATGGTGGTCTCGGGCGCCTCGAAGACCGCCATCGCCGCCACCGTGGCGACCGCGAGCACCACGCCGGTCATCAGCGAGCCGCGGTTCTTCGAGAACAGCCGTTCGCCGAAATGCGCCGCGAGTTCGAGCGCCATGCGGTCGCGCACCCCCTGCACCGCGGGGTCGTGGGTATTGCCGATCACGGTGGGCTTGCCGGGGCCGCGCAGCAGGCCGTCGAGCGGGCGCTCGCCGGGCAGCCATTCGACCGCGGCGCCGGTGCCTTCGAGCTCGAAGCCGTCGCCGTCCTGGCGGATCTTCAGATAGCCGCGCGCGCCAAGTCCCAGCAGCGCCGCGGCGAAGCAGGTGCTGTCGAAATTCATGCGATCGACGTAGCGCGCGCCGGCGGGCCCGAGCCGGGGCGGTGCCTCGTAGCGCGGGAACTTCGGGCCTTCGCGCGGATCGCGCCCGACCAGCGTCCAGCGCCAGAAATAGAACAGGAGCAGCGCAAGGAAACCCGCCGCGCCCGCGAGCACCCCGCGGTTCGCCTCGAGGAACCAGCGCGCGCGCTGCAGGCGCGAAGGCGCGGCGATCACGCCCTTGGGGAACTCGAGCACCAGGGTGAGGCCTTCGTAAGGCGGCAGGCCGCGCGTGGTGTGGAAGCGTGCGCCGCCGTCGTGCAGGTCGGCGGCGTAGTCGCGCCCGCGCGCGCCCTGCGGGCCGGTGTAGGCCTCGGCGCGCAGGGCTTCGCGCGGCACCGGCGCGGGCAACGTGACTTCCGCCTGCACCGTGTCGAAGGCGAAGGTCCAGCCGTTGCCGTTCACGTTCCAGTACAGCTCGTCGTGGTCCTTGAAGAAGCCGAGCTGGCGCGCGGTGCGGTAGGTGATGCGGTAGCGATGCAGGCCGTGAGAAAGCAGCCGGTCGGCGCTGCCGATGCGGATGCGCACGCCGTTGGCGAGTTTCTCGAGGCCGAAGGTCTCGGGCGCGTCGTTGCGCTCGACCGAGAGCACGTCGAAGGGCACGTTGACGCGGTGGCCCAGCCGGTCGCGGTACTCGGTGGGAAAGTCGCGCAGGATGCCGCGGCGGATCTCGCGGCCCTCGGCCACCACCTCGATGGTCTCGGTGACGGTGAGCGAGCCGTCGGCGGCGATGGCGATCGCGCTGTGGAAGTAGGTGACACGCTCGCGCGCCTGCGCCGGCAGCCAGACGAGCGCGAGCGCGAGCAGGGCGCAAAGCCACCTCACAGCGCCACCTTCACCGCTTCGCGGTCCCCGGTCTCGAAGAACGGCATCGGCGCGAAGCCGAACAGGCGCGCAACGAGCAGGTCCGGGAAGGTCTCCAGGCGCGTGAGGTACTGCTTCACCGCGCCATTGTAGAAGCGCCGCGCGTACTGCAGCGCGTCCTCGGTCTCGACGAGTTGCGAGGACAGCCTGCGGAAGTTCTCGTCCGCCTTCAGCTGCGGGTAGGCCTCCTGCAGCAGCAGCAGTTGCCCGAGCGGACCGCCGAGCGCGCGCTCGGCGCCGAAGCGCTCGGCGAGGCCCTCGGCGGACACCGCGCGCGCGCGCAGTTCGGTGACGCTCTCGAGCAGCGCCTTTTCGTAGGCGGCGTAGCCGCGCACCGCCTCGACCAGTTGCGGCACGAGGTCTGCGCGGCGCTTCAACTGCACGTCGATGTCGGCGAAACCCTGGCGCGCGAGGTTGCGGTCGGACACCAGCCGGTTGTAGACGACGATGACCCCGAGCGCCGCCCCCACGGCGGCGGCTGTCGCGATCCAGCCCGTCAGGTCCATCGGCGCGTCCTCCCGGGGCGGAGTTTACGCAAAGCCGCGCGGTCGCTTTCCAGCCTGCGGCCGCCGGGCCGAGGGCCTAGGCGCGCCGGCAGTGTCGCTCTAGAATGGACCCATGAGCGAGATCATTTTCGTCGTCGAGGATGACCCCGAAGGTGGCTGGGTGGCGCGTGCTGTCGGTGAAGCGATCTTTACGCAGGCCGCCAGCGTCGAGGAGTTGCATGCGCGGGTGCGTGACGCGGTGCGCTGCCACTTTGACGAAGGCGTCGCGCCCAGGATGATCCGCCTGCACTTCGTACGCGACGAGGTGATTGCGGCGTGAAGTTGCCGCGCGACCTGTCTGGCGCCGATCTCGCAAAGGCGCTTCGACGGGTCGGTTACGAGGTCACACGGCAGACAGGAAGCCACCTGCGGCTCACGCGCACTACGCCGGAGGTGCATCACGTGACGGTCCCGGCCCACGATCCGTTGAAGATCGGCACGCTTGCGGCGATCCTGGGAGCGGTGGCGGCAAGCCTTGGATCGGACCGGGATGCGCTGATGCGTCGCCTCTTCGACTGAGCGCCGCCGCCCGCACGAGCGGGCCGCGACAGGGGGTTTCACGGCCTACTTCTTCTCGTAGCCCCGCACCAGCGTCGCCTGGGCAGTCGCCGCGCGGGTGAGGAAGGCGAAATCCGACCCCGATAGGATCAGCTGCACGCCCATGCCGGTGTACTTCTCGAGGTGCGGCGCGGTGTACAGGCCGCCCATGCCGGGGAACTTGCCGTGCTTGCGGCAGGCGGCGATCACCTTCTTGTAGGCGTCTTCCACCTTCGGGTCGTCGAACTTGCCCGGGATGCCCATCTCGAAGCACAGGTCGTTGGTGCCGATCAGCAACGCGTCGATGCCGGGCGTGGCGGCGATCGCCTCGCAGTTTTTTACGCCCTCGGGCGACTCGATCATCACCACGACCAGGGTTTCCTCGTTCACCGCCTTCGCCATCTCGCCCACCGGCATCGGTGCGAAGCCGACCTGCTGCAGGCCGCCGCCCATCGAGCGCTTGCCCACCGGCGGGAAGCGGCAGTGGTCGGCGACGCGCTTCGCCATCTCGGCGGTGTCGACGTGCGGCACCACGACGCCCTGCGCGCCGTTGTCGAGCATGCGCGAGGCGAGGTAGTGCTCGTAGCCGGGCACGCGCACGATGGGCGAGATGCCCACCGCGAGCGAGGCGCAGGAAATCTGCGCCGCGGTGTCGGTGCCCATCGAGCTGTGCTCGCAGTCGATGAACAGCCAGTCGAAGCCGGCGGTCTTGGCGATCTGCGCGATGTCGACGGTGCGCGCCTGGCGCAGGCCCATGCCGATGGCGAGCTTGCCGGCGCGCAGCTGGGCGAGGGCGTGGTTGCGAACGATGCTCATGGCGATTCCTTGGGAGGGGGAGGGATCAACAGGTGCGCAGGCCCGGCGTGCCGAGCTGCGCTTCGGACATGTAGTTCAGGCGAAACGCCTCGAAGGGTTCGGTGTCGGCGGCCTCGATCGCGGCCTGCTGGGCGATCGAGTCGGCCGCCATCTTCGAGAAGCGCGCCTCGTCGGCGTCCGACCAGGGCAGCGCCATGATCGCGTCGAGGTCCGCGATCGAGGTGGCGAGCGCGAAGCGGACGTAGGAATTGCCGTGCGCGTTCGCCATGGATTGCAGCACGCGCGCCGAGGGCAGCCGGGCCGGGTCGGCGAGGCAGGCGGCAGCAGCGCCGAGCGCGTCGCGGTAGGCGGTGCCGCCGCGCGCCGCGTCGATCGCCTCGGCGACCGGCGCGCACTCGGTGATCAGCTCGATGGCCCATTCGGCGAGCGACACCTCGTCGCCGTCGCGCAGCAGCGCGAGCCCCGGTTCGCGGCCGTGGGTGGCGACGCGGTGCTGGTTGGCCGACATCGCGACGTTCTCCTGCGGGGTATCGGCCGGGCTGTCCGCAAGCAGGCAGCCGAGGAGGAACACATCCAGGAACCGCATCACCGGCTCGTCGATGCCCACCGGCTTGAACGGGTCGAGGTCCATGCAGCGCACCTCGACGTATTCCACGCCGCGCTCGCGCAGCGCGTGCAGCGGGCGCTCGCCCGAGGCCACCGGGCGCTTGGGCCGGATGGTGCCGTAGAACTCGTTCTCGATCTGCAAGAGCGTGGTCGAGAGCTGCCGGTACGCGCCGGACGGGTCCTGGATGCCGATCGCCTCGTAGGCCGGGAAGGGCCGGGTCAGCGCGCCGTGCAAGGAGCCTGCGTAGCTCTCGAGGCAGTTGTAGCTCACCGCGAGCGAGGCCTGCGCGTCGCTCTGGTAGCCGAGGCGCCCCATGCGCAGCGAGGTCGCGTGCGGCAGGTAAAGCGTGTTGCCGGCGAGCTTCTCGAGCGCATGCTCGCGCCCCTCGACGAAGCTCGAGCACACCGCGGGCGAGGCGCCGAACAGGTAAAGCAGCAGCCACGAGCGACGCCGGAAATTGCGGATCAGGGCGAAGTAGGCGTCGTCCTGGAAGGCGCGCAGGTCGCCGTCGCGCCCCTCGACATGGGCGAGCGGCGCCCAGATCTCCGGCGGCAGCGAGAAGTTGTAGTGGATGCCGGAGATGGTCTGCATGCGCTTGCCGTAGCGATGCCCGAGCCCGGTGCGGTACACGCTCTTCGCGCGCCCGACGTTCGAGGTGCCGTAGCGCCCGATGGGGATGTCCTCGTCGCGCGCCGGCAGGCCGCAGGGCATGCTCGAGCCCCAGAGCATCTCCTCGCCGAGGTGGCGGTAGACGAACTGGTGGATCTGCGTGATCTCCCGCACGCAGGCCTCGGCCGAGTCGTGCACGCCGGTGATCAGTTCCAGCTGCGACTCGCTGAAGTCGGTGGTGATGTGCGGGTGCGTCAGCGTGGCGCCGAGCGCGGCCGGGTGCGGCGTGTCGGCGAGCCTGCCGTCGGCGCGCACGCGCAGGCTTTCCTTCTCGATGCCGCGCTTCAGGCTGCGCAGGATGTCGGGCGAAAGCGCATGAAGTCTCTGGTAGAAGGTGCTCACCGGCGGCGTCCTCGGGAATTCGAGGCTGGAAGATAACAGACGGAACGCGTCGCTTGCGGGCCCGCAGGCCGGCGCGCCACCGGGGTGGATGGATATACAGTTCCCCGGCATAATCGGGGCGTGTCTGCGATCCTTGCCGAAGCCGCCGCCGGTCCCAAGGTCTTCGACCGCCTGAATCCGGCGCAGCGCGCCGCGGCCTGCTTCGGCGCGCGCACCGCGGACGGCCGCTTTCGCGCCGGGCCGCTGCTGGTGATCGCCGGCGCGGGCACCGGCAAGACGAATACGCTGGCGCACCGCGTCGCGCACCTGGTGCTCGAGGGCGTGGCGCCGGAGCGCATTCTGCTGCTCACTTTCACGCGCCGCGCCGCGGCGGAGATGACGCGCCGCGCGCAGGGCATCGTCGCCGAAGCGCTGGCCGCGGCGCGCAAGGGGCGCGCGCCGCAGGGCGGCGGCTTCTCCCCGCCCCCCGCGGTGCGCCTCACCTGGTCGGGCACCTTCCACGGCATCGCCAACCGGCTGATCCGCAAGCACGCGGCGCGCGTCGGGCTGGACGCGAACTTCACCGTGCTCGATCGCGGCGACGCCGCCGACCTGATGGACGTGGCCCGCCACGAGCTCGGCTTGTCCTCGACCGAGAAGCGCTTCCCGCGCAAGGACACCTGCCTCGCGATCTATTCGCACCGCGTCAACACGCAGGGACGGCTCGCCGCGACGCTGACCGATGTCTATCCCTGGTGCGCGGAATGGGAGGAAGACCTCGCGCGCCTGTACCGCGGCTATGTCGAGCGCAAGCTCGCGCAGCGCCTGCTCGACTACGACGACCTGTTGCTCTACTGGAACGCCATGGTCGAGGACGCGGCCTTCGCCGCCGATCTCGGCGCCGCCTTCGACCAGATCCTGGTCGACGAGTACCAGGACACCAACGCGCTGCAGGCCGGCATCCTCGCCCGCCTGCGACCGGACGGCGCCGGGCTCACCGTGGTGGGCGACGACGCGCAGTCGATCTACGCGTTTCGCGCCGCGACCGTGGAGAACATCCTCGGCTTCCCGGCGCAGTACACGCCGAACGCCGAGGTGGTCGCGCTGGAGGAGAACTACCGATCGACGCAGGGCATCCTCGATTGCGCCAATGCGCTGATCGCCGGCGGCGCGCGGCAGTATCGCAAGAGCCTGCGCGCGGTGCGCGGCGCGGGCGCGAAGCCGCGCCTGGTCACCGTGGCCGACGACGTCGCGCAGGCCGACTACGTGGTGGCGCAGGTGCTCGCGGCGCGCGAGCGCGGCACCGGCCTGCGGCGGCAGGCGGTGCTGTTCCGCAGCGCGCACCACAGCGACGTGCTGGAACTGGAACTCGTGCGCCGGAACATTCCCTACGTGAAGTACGGCGGGCTGAAGTTCCTCGAGGCGGCGCACGTCAAGGACCTGCTCGCGATCCTGCGCTGGGCCGACAATCCGCAGAACCGTGTCGCGGCCTTCCGCGCGCTGCAACTGGTGCCCGGCATCGGGCCGGGGCTCGCGGCGCGCTGCTGGACGCGCTTCGAGGCGGCGAACCATGCCTGGTCTTCGCTTGCCGCGTTCCCCGCGCCCCCCGCGGCGGCCGAAGCCTGGCCGGCGCTCGCCACATTGATGGCGGAGATCGGCGCGCCGGAGCATCCCTGGCCGGGGCAGCTCTCGCGCGCCGCCGAATGGTACGGACCGCAACTCGAGCGCCGTTACGATTCCGCGCAGGTGCGCGCTGGCGACCTGGTGCAGCTCGAGCGCATCGCCGGGCAGTTCGCCACCCGCGAAACCTTCCTTACCGAGCTCGCGCTCGACCCGCCGGCGGCCACCGGCGACCTCGCCGGGGATCCGTACCTCGACGAGGATTACCTGATCCTCTCGACCATCCATTCGGCCAAGGGGCAGGAGTGGGAGTCGGTGCACGTGCTGAACGTCGCCGACGGGAATTTCCCTTCCGAGTTCGCCACCGGCAAGCCGCAGGCGGTGGAGGAAGAGCGTCGATTGCTCTACGTCGCGATGACGCGCGCGAAGACCGAGCTCCACCTGCTCGCGCCGTTGAAGTACTACGTCACCCAGCAGTCGCGGCGCGGCGACGCGCACGTGTACGGCGCGCGCAGCCGCTTCCTCAACCGCGCGGTAAGCGCGCAGCTGGAGGAAGCCGTCTGGCCGCAAGCCGGGGCCGGGGCGGATGCGCCGGCCGGCGTTGGCGTGCCGATCGACGTCGCCGCGCGCCTGCGCGGCCTGTGGTCCTGAACCGCGTGGCGGCGGATCTCGCGGGCGTGCTCGCCGGCACGGTCGCCGCGGCCGAGGCCGAGGGCGTGCTGCTGGCGGCGGAGTTCCTGCGCCCCGAAGGCCCGCGCGGCACGAATTCGAAGGCGCCGATCGACACCGAGATGGAACGTCGCCTGTGCGCAGCCCTGCAGGGCCTGCTCGCCTGCCGTTTCGTCGGCGAGGAGACCGGCGTCACGCCGGGCCGCGACGCGGCGCTCGCCGACTGGTGCTGGCTGGTGGATCCGCAGGACGGCACCACCGAGTTCCTCGCCGGGCGGCGCGGCGGGGCGATCTCGATCGGCCTGCTGCGCGCCGGGCAGCCGGTGCTCGGCGTGGTGCACGCGCCCTGCCCGCCGGACCGCGACGCGGACACCATCGCCTGGGCCAAGGGCTGCGGACCGGTGCGGCGCAACGGCGCGCCCTGCGCGCAGCGGCTCGAGCGCGGCGCGCTGTCGGCGGGCGGGTTCGTCTGGGCCTCGGCCTCGGCCGCGGTGCGGCCGCGCAGCTTCGCGCGCGCGGCGCACCCGGCGCGCGTGATCGCGCTGCCGAGCATCGCCTACCGGCTTGCGCGCGTCGCGGCGGGCGACGGCGTGGCCACGGTTTCGACCCATGCGATCAGCGAGTACGACATCGCCGCCGGCGCGGCGCTGATTTCAGGCGCCGGCGGCGTGCTGCTCGACCACGACGGCCGCAGCGTGCGCTTCACCGGCACCGAGGGCGCGCGGGTCAACGGCTGCGCCGCGGGCGCGCCGGCCGCGGCGGCTAAACTCGCGCGCTTTCCCTGGGCTTCGCTGCACGAGGAAACACGGCGCACGCGGCGCGTGTCCACCGCGTTCCCGAAGGTGGCGGATGCCCTGCGCCTTTCGCGCGCGCACGGCGTGCTGCTCGGGCAACTGGTCGGCGACAGCCTCGGATCGCTGGTGGAGTTCCGCGACGCCGCCTCGATCCGCCGCCAGTATCCGGACGGCGTGCGCAACCTCGCCGACGGCGGCAGTTGGGACACCATCGCCGGCCAGCCGACCGACGACAGCGAGATGGCGCTCGCGCTGGCGCGCGCGATCGTCGCGCGCGGCGGCTTCGCGCCGGACGCGGCGCGCGACGCATACCAGGAATGGTTCAGGAGCGCGCCGTTCGACATCGGCGGCACCACCCGCGCCGGCCTGTCCGGCCGCCCGAACGCGGCGAGCGAGGCCAACGGCGCGTTGATGCGCGTCTCGCCGATCGGCGTCTGGGCGGCGGGCGATCCCGCGCGCGCCGCGAGCGCCGCGCGCGAGGATGCCGCGCTCACCCATCCCAACCCGGTATGCGTCGCGGCGAGCGCCGCGTTTGCCGCGGCCATCGCCGTCGGCACGGCCGGCGACGACGCCGCCGCGATGGGGGCCGCGGCGCGCGCGCAGGCCGACGGGCCGGCGCGCGAGGCGATCGAGGCCGGCGCCGCCGGCGAGCCGCCGGCGGACTTCCAGCGCCACCAGGGCTGGGTCTGCGTCGCGCTGCAGAACGCGTTCTACCGCTTGCTGCATTCGCCCTCGCTCGAGGTCGGGTTGATCGACACCGTCGGCGCGGGCGGCGACACCGATACCAATGCCGCGATCGCAGGCGCCCTGCTCGGCGCAGCGCACGGGCGCGCGGCGTTTCCGCTGCGCTGGGTCCTGCCGGTGCTCGCCTGCCGCGCGCTCGCCGAAGCGGGGGCGAAGAAACCGCGGCCGGAGGCGTACTGGCCGGACGACGCGCTCGAACTCGCCGAGGCGCTGCTGCGCGCCGGGGCGCGGTGATACGCTTCACGCAGGACAACCTTCACGGGAGGGGAACATGGCAAGCCTGTCATTCGCCGGCAGTACGCTGCCGGTGCGCGAGGACCTGGTGGCCGCGCACGCGCGCGCCTGGGCGGCGATCGCCGCGCCGGGCACCTGGCTCGAGGGCGCGCGCCGTGTCGCGGTGGCGGCGGAGATCCGCCGCGCGCGCGACTGCGCGCACTGCGCGCGCATCCGCGAGGCGCTCTCGCCGAACGCGGTGCAGGGCGAACACGACCACACCGGCGCGCTGTCCGCCGCCGAGGTCGAACTGGTGCATCGCGTGGTGGGCGATCCCGGACGCCTCACCGAGGCCTGGTCGCAATCGGTGCTTGCGAAGGGGCTCACCGAGGGCGAGTACGTGGAGATCGTCGGCCTGATCGCCATGGTGATGATCATGGACACCTGCACGCGCGCGCTCGGCGTGCCGCAGGCCGCGTTGCCGGCGGCGAAGGCGGGGGCGCCGACGCGCTACGCGCCGCCGGGCGCGAAGAAGCAGGCCGCCTGGCTCGCGCTGGTCGAACCCGAAGATGCGGTGGCGGCCGACGGGCCGCTCTACCCGAACCCGAAGGTGGGCTACATCTTCCGCGCGCTGTCGCTGGTGCCCGATGCGGTGCGCCAGTACTGGGACCTCGCCTGCGCGCACTACCTGCCGAGCGACGTGGTGTACCGGTTCGACACCTCGATCCGCGCGATCAGCCGGCCGCAGGTGGAGGTGATCGCGGCGCGCGTCTCCGCGCTGCACCAGTGCGCCTATTGAACGACCGCCCATTCGTACATGCTCCGTGAGAGCATGCAGATGAGCGGTCGGTCGGTGGACGTGGCGGGCGCAACCCGCGGCTTCGACGACAGCACCGGCATTCCCCACGCGGCGCTGCTGGCGGGCTTTGCCGAGGCCGTGGTGCGCGGCGACGAGGCGGCGCTTGCAAGCGCGCGTGCGGCCCTGCGCAGCGCGCTCGGCGAGGCGGGCTTTGTCGATGCCTGCGCGGTGGCGGCGGCCTTCCACGGCTTCGTGCGCATCGCCGATTCAATCGGCATCCCGTACACCACCGCGGCGCGCGGCGAGGATGCCCCGGAGATTCGCGCGCGCTCGGGGGTGAACGACTTCCCGCGGGTGCGCGGGGAGGCGACGGCGTCCTGACCCGCGGGTGGACTCCGGGCCCGCGCGCCCGGGATCAGCCCTCGATGAAGCGGCGCAGGCGTTCCTTCACGGCCTCGCCCGCGCCGGGGCCGACCTGCGTCGCGCCCTCGGTGAAGGTGTCGGTGAAGGCGTACTCGAAGCGCAGGTCCTGCACGCCGAGCGCGCCGATGACCCGGTTCTCCGGCGCGTGGTCGTCCGCGTGCGGCACCAGCGTCGGCCAGCCGTCGGCGCCGGGCTCGAGCACCGGGCCGAAGAAGATCGCGCCGCCGTTGGTCTTCACGCGCAGGGCGCAACTGCCCGCGGTGACGCCGGACATCGGCAGGAAGTCGATCTCGCGCGTCAGCTTGCGACCGGCGTAGAGCGGCAGGTCGACCCCGCCGCCGAGCACCGCGGCCTCAGCCTCGCTCGCCAGCACTTCGAGGCCGGCGGCGCGCCAGCGCTCGAGGTCCTTGGCGCCGCGCCGGCTCGGCAGGAACAGGTAGGCCGGTTTCGCAAGCAGGCAAAGCGCCTGGTGCAGCGCGTCGCTCCAGGGCGGGGCGTTGACCAGCACGCCGCCCGCCTGCCGGTCGGCGATGTACCAGACCGCGGGGCGCGTGCCGGCGAGGTGATGGATCCCGCGGTCGCGCAGCGCGACGATCCGGCGCAGCATGCGGCTCAGCCGCGGCGTGCGGCCGGCGGCATGGTCCAGAGGTAAATCGTGTCCGAGCCGTGGTCCGCCGCGACCAGCGCGTCGTCCGCGGGCACCCAGTCGGCGACCCGGTAGCGGTACGAGACCACGCGCGCGCCGGGACGCAACTGCGCGGCGAGGCGCGGGGCCAGCTTTGCGTTCAGTTCGGGGGTGAGGAAGAGCGTGACGACGGTGGCCGGGCGCAGGTCGGCGCTGAACAGGTCCTCGATGCGGAAGCTGACGCGCCCGGCGACGCCGGCGCTGCGCGCCGCGTCGTTCGCCTCGGCAATGCGCCGCGGGTCGATATCGATGCCGACGCCGCGCGCGCCGAAGTCGGCGGCCGCGGCGATGATGAAGCGCCCGTCGCCGCAGCCGAGGTCGTAGACGGTGTCCGCGGCACTGACGCGCGCGAGGCGCAGCATTGCGTCCACCGCCTGCCAGGGCGTGGAGACGTAGGGGGCGTCGAGCCTGACGCCCGGCGTCGAGCAGCCGAGGCCGCCCAGGGCCGCGCCTCCGGCGAGCGCCGCGGCGCCGCGCAGGAAGGCGCGACGGCTCACGCCAGGCCCAGCAGCTCGACTTCGAACAGCAGCGTGGCGTTCGGCGGGATCACGCCGCCGGCGCCGCGCGCGCCGTAGCCCATCTCGGGCGGAATGACGAGCTTGCGCGTGCCGCCGATCTTCATGCCGACCACGCCCTCGTCCCAGCCGCGGATCACGTGCCCGGCGCCGAGCGGGAAGTCGAACGGGTCGCCACGGTCCTTGCTGGAGTCGAACTTCTTCCCGGCGACGCCGTTCTCGAACAGCCAGCCGGTGTAATGCACCGTCACCTGCTGCCCTGCGGCGGCGGTGGCGCCGTCGCCGACAAGGACGTCCTCGATGATCAGTTCGACGGGGGTGCTTTCGCTCATGGTGGCCTCTCGCGATAACCGCGTGGTGTCGGAAAGGCGCCAGTTTACGCGAGTGCATCGCGCGGCTTGACCGGGATCAAGCCGCGCGCCGGGACGGCATGCGATAGACGGGGCGGTCGAGACGATGAAAGGGAGGCGCGTGAATGATCGAAGAACTGAAATCGGTGTTCGGCATCGTCGGCCTCGCGGTCGAGGGGGCGGGCGTGCTCGCCATGCTGCTCGGCTGCGGATTCGCCACCCTGCGCTACCTTGGTCGACTGCCTGTCGCGGACGACGTCGCGTACCACAACTTCCGGCGCGGACTCGGGCGCTCGATCATGATCGGGCTCGAGTACATGATCGCCGGCGACATCATTCGCACCGTCACGGTGGATACGACCCTCGAATCCGCGGCGGTGCTGGCGGCGATCGTGCTGATTCGTGCGTTCCTGACGATGACGCTGGCCGTCGAGGTCGAAGGCCGCTGGCCCTGGCAGCGGGCGGGCGACGCGCCGGCGCGCGAGCGCTAGCCGCGGGCGGGCGGACGGGCGCGGGTCGACGGCTGCGCGGGGCGCGCAGCCGACAGGCGCTGCCAGATCCAGCCGCCCGGCACGTCGACGCCGGTGAGCACGTAATCGCGCACGTTCACGTTGCGCAGCAGCGCAAGCTGCGCCTCGCGCGCGGCCTGCGTGCCGACGAAAAGGATTTCGTCGCCGGCGGCAAGCGGCAGAGCGTTCTCCGGCAGGACGAGGTCGCCGCTCTCGCGCTTCAGGTAGATCGGTACCATCTGCAGGCTTGCGTCGCGCTCGCCCGGGTCGCGCAGAAGATCGCCCAGCACGACGCCCATCGCATCCATCATCAGCGCGCGATGGATCGCGGGGGCGCCGGCCGCGCTCAGGCGCACGCCCCAGGTGGCGGGGGCGTCGGTGCCGGCGGTCTTTGCGAGGCGCGCGACGACCGCGTCCGCCCAGGCGTCGTCCTTTTCCCGCACCACGTCGAGGAACTTCTGCAGCAGCGGGGCGTTGATCACCGCGATGCATTCATTGGCGAGGATCTCGCTCGCGCGCACCGTGATGTCCGCGTCGTAGGCGTCGAACAGGGGGCGGCTTTCGCCGAGATTCTGGCGCACGATGGTGAAGAGATCCTTCTTCAGCTCTCGCGCGGTGACTGCGATCGACAGGTTGTCGACATCGTCGTCGGTGCCGGCGACGATCCCCACGGAGCGCTCGATGCCGGCTTCGCGCAAGGGCCTGGCCTCGGTGCCGACGCCGCGCACGGTGCGCAGGCCCTCGAGCGGCAGGTCTTCGGGATCGATCACCGTGACATCCAGCCCTTCGTGACGGAAAGCGCGCACGACCTCGCGCCCGAAGCGCCCGTGTCCGCACACCACCCAGTGCCCGCGCGGCGGCTCGGTCTCGGGTTTGAGCGTGGTGCCGGGCAGGCCGGTGAGCCAGGACATCAGCCGGTAGCTGCCCGGCGAGGCGAGGGCGAGGGCGAGGTACTCGCCGAACTTCACGAAGGGGTTGAGGATGTGGTCGGTGCCGAACGAGGCCATGTTGGCCGCGGTCTTGCGGTGCATGGCGCGCGCGAGCACCGGTGTTTCGGGATTGAGCAGCCGCACGGTCATGGCCACGGCGAGGTTCGCGCGGTCGTCATTGGTGAGTGCAATGACGCCGCGGCAACGGGTGCGGGCGAGTCCGGCGCGCAACAGATTGCCGGGCAGGCGCGCGTCCGCGGCGAGCGCGGGGGGCTCCTGCCCGAGGCCGGCCACGTCGAGCACTTCAGTGCGCGCCGGGTCGATGTCGATCGCGACGAAACGATAGCCCAGCGTGTCGAGCGCCCGGCACACGAGCATGCCGGTCTCGCCGACGCCGCACACGAGGTAGTACGGTCCGTCGATGCGCGTGACGGCATGCCGGAAGCGTGCGGCATCAATGGCGTGGCGAAACGCCCGGTCGCGACTGAGCCGCATCAGGCTCGCCAGCAGGTAAGCCCAGCCGAGCACCGAGGCGAAGATCATCGCCGTGACCCAGAGGCGCTGCGCGTCGCTGAAGGGGTGCGGGATTTCGCCGAAACCGATGGTGGTCGCAGTGTAGGTCATGAAGTACAGCGCCTGCGACAGGCTCATGTGCCAGGCGCGGCCCTCGGCGTCCACGCCGGGGATCAGCGCGAGCCCGACCGCGCCGACCGCGAACACCAGGACGAAGGCGATGATCGGCGCCCGCAGGCGCCGCAACGCAAGGAAGATGAAGTTGCTCACCGGCGCATGCCCGCGCGGTTTCGCGCGCTCAGCGCCGCTGCAACGCCGTCTCGGCGGTCAGGATGACCATCGAGATGATGTTCGCCAGCAGCGCCCCCGCCGAGAGCGAGACGATGCTCGCCATGGCGCGCTCGCCCGGCACCTCGCCGGCGAAGAACCAGACCAGCGCCGCCGCCCCGAGTTGCAGCAGCGCCACCAGACTGGTGGCGAGGTGGATCGCGCCGACGTGGGTGCGGTCGCCGAACTTGAGCACCGCGGCGATCACCGAGACGGTGACCGCGGCGAAGAACTCCCAGATGTCGTGGTGCTTCGGGTTGTCGATGTCGCCGTAGACGAAACCGAAGTTGAGCGTCGCCGCGAGCACGATGAAGAAGGCGAAGATCACTTTCTCGAGGTTCATGGGGTGCGGCTCCGGTGGGGGTCGGTCAGTGGGCTTCCAGGCGGCCGCGCGCCCAGTCGAGCACGATGGCGAAGCGCGGCGGCAACAGGTCTTCGGCTTCCTCGAAACTCACCCAGCGCCAGTCGTCGTGCTCGGGGCGGCCGAGTTCGGGCGAAACGGGCAGCACGAGGGCCGCGGTGCCGGTCTCTGCGAGGAAGAAACGCGCGATCTTGCCGCCGGCATACGGCAGCGTGTCCTTGAAGGTGTCCGCGCCGAAGGGGTAGTCGAGGTCGTGGAGGCCGGTTTCCTCGAATACTTCGCGCTGCGCGGCGATGAATTCGGTTTCGTCGGGCTCGAGCAGGCCCTTGGGGAGGTCCCAGTTGCCGAAGGCGCGCAAGACGAGGAGGCGCAGGCCCGAGGCGCTGCGACGAAAGACCACGGCGCCGGCGGCGCGGGGCGGTTTCGACGGCATGCGGCCATTGTCGCCGATTCCGACCCGGATTGCCGCCCAAGCACCTGATCGGACTGCGTTTTGGCCGCAGGCTTGAATACGCCGCCTGTCGCCGCCATCTATCGGGCATGAACCCGACACCGCCAGAGACCCGGTCGCTCCTCGGAAGCCCGGATGACGACACCGTCGCGGCGCAACCCGCGCCGCGCGGCAGCGCGCTCGCGACCCGCCCGATCCCGGACGACGCCGTCGCGCTGGTGCCGTTGCGAAACATGGTGCTGTTCCCGGGGGTGATCGCGCCGGTCACCATCGGCCGGCAGCGCTCGGTGCTCGCCGCGCAGCAGGCGGCGAAGGACGAGCGCCGGGTCGGCTTCGTCCTGCAGCGCGATCCCCGGCAGGACGCGCCCGCGCCGGAGGACCTGCACCGGGTCGGCACGGCTGGACAGGTGCTGCGCTACGTTGCGAGCGCGGAAGGCGCGCACCACCTGGTGGTGCAGGGCCAGGCACGCTTTCGCGTGCTCGAATTCCTCGAAGGCTGGCCGTACCGCGTGGCGCGCGTGAGCTGGATCGACGAACCCGAATGGAACGAGGCCGCGCGCACGCCGGAGCTGGAGGCGCGCTTCCTGCAATTGAAGGGGATGGCGATCGAGGCGATCGAACTGCTGCCGCAGGCGCCTGCCGAACTCGCCGAAGTGGTGCGCGCGGCGGAATCGCCCGCCTCGCTTGCCGACATGGTGGCCAACCTGCTCGACATCACCGCGGCCGAGAAGCAGGACCTGCTGGAGGCCTTCGGCCTCGAGGCGCGGCTCGACCGCGTGCTCGCCCTGCTCGGGCAGCGGGTCGAGGTGTTGCGCCTGTCGAAGAACATCGGCGACCAGACCCGCAAGGCCTTCGACTCGCGCCAGCGCGAGCACGTGCTGCG
>DATCYZ010000002.1:0-47664 GCA_036526195.1 Burkholderiales bacterium | reverse complement strand
CTCCTCGTCGGCCTGCGCTACACCCGGGCCAAACGCCGCAACCACTTCATCAGCTTCATCTCCGCGATGTCGATGGCGGGCATGGCGCTCGGTGTGGCGGCGCTGATCGTCGTGCTCTCGGTGATGAACGGCTTCCAGCAGGAGCTGCGCGGACGCATCCTCGCGGTGGTCTCGCACGTGCAGGTGAGCGGACCCTCGCAGCGGCTGGCCGACTGGCAGTCCATGGCGAAATCGGCCGAGGCGCATCCGCGCGTGCGGGCCTCCGCGCCCTTCGTCAACGCGCAGGGCATGCTGTCCTTCGGTTCGGCGGTGCGCGGCGCGGTGGTGCGCGGCATCGTGCCCGGACTGGAATCGCGCGTCTCGGAAGTCGGCACCCACATGAAGGCGGGTTCGATGGCGGCGCTGGTGCCGGGCGAGTTCCGCGTGCTGCTCGGCTCGGAACTCGCGCGCGCGCTCGGCGTGCTCGAGGGTGACAAGGTGGCGCTGATCGCGCCGCAGGGCACGGTGACGCCGGCGGGCGTGATTCCCCGCCTCAAGCAGTTCACCGTCGCCGGCATCTTCGAGATCGGCATGTTCGAGTACGACTCGGGGCTGGCGCTGGTGCACCTCGAGGACGCGCAGAAGCTCTGGCAGTTCGGCACCGACGTGTCGGGCGTGCGCCTGAAGCTGGACGACCTCTTCGCCGCGCGCGTGGTGGCGCGCGAACTGATGGCGCGCCTGCCCGGTGACGTCTATGCAAGCGACTGGACGCGCAGCCACGCGAACTTCTTTCGCGCGGTGGAGATCGAGAAGCGCGTGATGTTCATCATCCTGACGCTGATCGTCGCGGTGGCGGCCTTCAACATCGTCTCCACGCTGGTGATGCTGGTGACCGACAAGCAGGCCGACATCGCCATCCTGCGCACGCTCGGCGCCTCGCCCTGGTCGATCATGCAGGTGTTCATCGTGCAGGGCACGCTGATCGGCGTGGTCGGCACCGCAGCAGGGGTCACACTCGGGGTATTGCTCGGCCTGAACGTCGACGTCGTGGTGCCGGCGCTGGAGAACCTGCTCGGCTTCAAGTTCCTCGCCAAGGACGTCTATTACATCGCCGACCTGCCCTCGGACGTGCAGATGAAGGACGTGGTCACCATCGGCGTCATGTCGCTGGTGCTCTCGCTGGTGGCCACGCTCTACCCGAGCTGGCGCGCCTCGCGCGTGAATCCCGCGGAGGCGCTGCGCTATGAGTGAGGCGGTGCTCGTCTGCGCAGGCCTCGCCAAGACCTACCAGGGCCCGGCCCCGGTCGAGGTGCTGCGCGGGGTGGACCTCGAGGTGCGCGCCGGCGAGCGCGTCGCCATCATGGGGCGCTCGGGTTCTGGCAAGTCGACGCTGCTGCACGTGCTCGGCGGGCTGGACGCGCCGAGCACGGGGACGGTGACGGTGCAGGGGCGCGCGCTCTCCTCGATGGGGGAGGTCGAGCGCAGCCGCCTGCGCAACGAAACCCTCGGCTTCATCTACCAGTTCCATCACCTGCTGCCGGAGTTCAGCGCGGTGGAGAATGTCGCGCTGCCGCTGTGGATCCGGCGCATGGACCGGCGCGAGGCGCTCGAGCGCGCGGCGAAGGTGCTTGCCGAGGTGGGGCTCGCTGCGCGCCTCGAGCACCAGCCGGGCGAGCTCTCCGGCGGCGAGCGCCAGCGCTGCGCCTTCGCGCGTGCCCTGGTCACCGAGCCCGCGGTGGTGCTGGCCGACGAGCCGACCGGAAACCTTGACCAGCAGACCGCCGACGAGGTGTTCGAGGCGATGCTCGCGCTGTCGGACGCGCGCGGCACCGCCTTCATCATGGTGACCCACGACGCCGCACTCGCGGCGCGGGCCGGGCGCATCCTGGAGTTGCGCGACGGGTTGCTGCACGCCGCCTGAACACGCGCCGGAAAATGGGGTCTGACCCCTTTTCCGGGAGCGCAGAGACGCACGGGCGCCGTCCTTCAGGAAAAGGGGTCAGACCCCATTTTTGAACGACCGCCCGCGCCAGAAAAAGGGGTCAGACCCCTTTTTCGACCGCCTGCGCATGAAAAGGGGTCAGCCCCCTTTTTACTTCTCGGTCAGCGTCCAGACGCCGGTCCAGTCCTCGGGCGGCGGTTCGGCCTGGTAGTGGGCGCAGCGCTCGATGTAGAGCGCGCACACGGTGTCGCCGCCGCGCAGGCCGGCGGCCTCGGCGAAGCTCGCCGCAGCCTGGCTGAAGCTGCGCTTCAGGTACTGGTCCATGGCGAGCCGGTAGCGCTGCAGGAATTCCGGCAACTGCGGAAAGCTCGCCTCGTCATGGTGGTCAAGGATCTCGTGCACGCCCACCGGCAGCGTCTTGCCCTTGACGACGACGTTGTCGACGATGCGGTTGCGATAGGTGCCGCGCAGGCGCTTCAGGGTGTGGTCGCTGACGAGGATCTGCGCGCCGTACTGCTTGCAGGCGCCCTCGAGCCGGGAGGCGAGGTTCACGCCGTCGCCGATCATGGTGAAGTCCATGCGCTTGGGCGAGCCGATGTTGCCCGCCACCAGGCTGTCGGTGTTCAGGCCCACGCCGATCAGCACCGGCGGCTTGCCCTCGGCGACGCGAACCTCGTTCCAGCCGCGCAGGGTGCGCTGCATCTCGATGGCGGTGCGTACCGCGCGGTCCTCGTCGTCCTCATGCGGCACTGGCACGCCGAAGCCGGCCATGATGGCGTCGCCGATGAACTTGTCGAGCATGCCGCCGTGCTTCTGGATGGTGTCGACCATCAGCGTGAAGTATTCGTTCAGCAGGCTCACGGTCGCCGCGGCGCCGAGTTTTTCGGTGAGCGTGGTGAAGCCGCGGATGTCGGAAAACAGCACCGTGGCGGTGATCGCCTGCCCGCCGAGCAGGTCGGCGCCGGTGGACATCAGCTGGTCGGCGATGGTGGCGTCCATGTAGCGCGACATCGTGGCCTTCATGCGCTTTTCCGAGGAAATATCCTCCACGAGCAGCATGGTGCCGATCGCCTTGCGACCCTCGCTTTTCAGCGGCATCGCGGTCAGGTTGACCGAGACGCGCTCGCCGTCGACCTGCAGCGCGGCATCGACGCTGGTCTCGGGCACCTTCTTTTCGGCCACCCGGGTGATTTTCTCCAGCACCCAGGCGTTCTCGCCTTCGAACAGCTCGTCGGCGACGCGGTTGACCAGCGTGCCGGCCTCGGCGCGCAGGATGCGGTAGCCGGCGGCGTTGCAGGTCACCACCTTGCGTGCCTCGTCCAGCGTCAGCACGCCGTTGGTCATGCTCTCGAGCACGCTCTGGTTGTAGTTCTTCATTGCCTGCACGTCGGCGAACAGGTTGGCGTTTTCCAGCGCGATCGACACCTGCGCGGTGAAGGCCTTGAGGCGCTGCTCGTCCTCGGCGCTGAAGGGGCCGGACTTCTTGTTCAGCACCTGCGTGACGCCGATGGTCTTGCCGTGCTGGTTGATCACCGGCACGCAGAGGATCGAGCGCGTGAAGAAGCCGGTCTTCTTGTCGAAGGCCGGGTTGAAGCGCAGGTCGGCGTAGGCGTAGGGGATGTTGATCGCCTTGTTGCTGGTGAACACCGCGCCGGCGATGCCGAGGTGGTTCGGCAGCCTGAGCTGCGTGGTCTCCAGGCCCTGGCCGACCTCGGACCAGAGCTCGTTCGTCTTCTCGTCGTTCAGGAACAGCGTAGAGCGTTCGGCATCGAGCATGCGGGTCGCCTCGCTCATCACGCGCTGCAGGAGCGAGCCGATCTTGATGTCGGCGGTCATCTCCGAGACCATGTCGAGGAATTCCAGCTCCTGCTTGCGCACCGCGTCCATGCGCTCGATGTACTGCGCGGTCTGCAGCGCGATCGCGCCCTGCGTCACCATTTCCTCGAGCAGGTCTGCGTCGTGGCGGGTGAAGCGGCCGTTGCCCTTGTTCAGCGCCTGCGCCACGCCGATCACGGCGCCCTTCACGGTGCGGATCGGCACGCAGAGGATGCACTTCGTGGTGTAGCCGGTCTGCTCGTCGATGGTGCGGTTGAAGCGCTCGTCAGCGTAGGCGTCGTCGATGATCAGCGTGCGCCCGCTCTGGAACACGTGGCCGGCCACGCCGCTGGTGTTCAGCAGCCGGATCTCGCGGCTGACGTTGCCCTGCGCGACGCGCGAATACAGTTCGCCCGTGGCGTCGTCGTTGAGGAACAGCGAGCCCCGGTCGGCGTCGATTTCCTTGGTGGTGAGCGCGATCAGCGTGTACAGCGTCTCGTCGAGCGATTCCTGCGCCGCCATCTTGCGCGTGATCTCGAGCATCAGCTCGACGTGGCGCAGGCGGCGCGCGCGCTCCGCCGAGCTGGTGCCGCGTGCCCCGCGCGCCGGGCGCTTGCGCGCTGCGGCGCGCTTCGCGGGGGCGTCCGGCCCGGGCGGGCTGGCGGGGGCGTTCATCGGGCGGCGCCTTCGGGCCGCGCCTGCAGCGCCTCGCGCAGCGATTGCACGGTAGCCTGCAACTGCGCGCGTTCGCTCAGGTGTTCGCGTTCGCGCGCCTGCAGCGCGGCGCCCTGTTCGGCGCGCAGGGTTTCCATCGCCTCGCGCAGCGCCGTCGCGGCGCGCTTCACCTGCTGGTTTTCCTCGTGCAGCGCGGCCACGGCATCCTGCGTCGCGCCCTGGTGCGTGGCGCGCGCCTTTTCCATTTCGTCACGCAGCGCGGAGGCGGTCTGGCGCAGTTGCTGGTTCTCTTCGGCCAGCGCGGCGACCGCCGACTGCACCGCCGCGTCGCGCGCCACCCCCAGCGCCTCGAGTTCCTCGCGCAGCGCCTGCACCGCGGCGCGCAGGTCCTTGATCTCGCCGGCCGCGGCGGCGTGCGCTGCGGCCACCGCCTGGTCGCGTGCGGCGTGCGTCGCCTCGAGCACGCGCCGCAGTTCGGCGACCGTGGCGCGCAACTGGGCGAGCTCCTCTGCCGACGCGGCATGGGCCTGCTGCACCGCCTCGTCCTTCTCGGCCTGCGCGCGCTCGAGCACCGCGCGCAAGGCATGCAGGGCGCGGCGGGTTTCCTGCAAGGCGTGTTCGCCGCCGTTCCCGTTCGCTTCTCCGGGACGATCGATGGCGTGGGCGCTTGACTGGACGGCAGGCAAAATGGGGTCCCCCGATGACGCGTGCATCGTATCACCGGCCTCAGGTGCCTGGCATTCCTGCGGTGTCGCCAAGCAGGATCAGTCCGGCCGCGACCGCCTCATCGTAGAACGCGGCATCGCCCAGCGCGCGGTTGAGCACGTAGCCCTGCGCCGACGCGCGCACCAGCCCGCGCAGGCCTAGGCCCGCGAGAAAAACGGTCGCGCCCAGGATCCAGCGGCCGGTGAGCGCAAGCGCCACCGCAATGCCGAAGAGCGGCAGCAGCACGAAGGGCAGCATGGCGCGCGCCGTGAGGAAGCGCGCGGCCGCCTTGCGGTCGATGCGCACGTGCAGCGTCCCGGCGTGCCAGCCGGCCACGAACGCCGCGTGGGTCGGGGCGCTCATGCGCCGTCCGCGTCGCGACGCCGGCGTTGCCGCGCGCGCCAGGAATACAGTACCCACAGGCGCCAGCCGACCTGCACCGCGACGTAGCCGAGCACCGCGAGCGTCACGGCGAGCGCCGGCAGGCCGAGAGCGAGCGGCTTGCCCAGGGCGAGGCTCCAGTCGACCAGGCCGGTGATCGATTCGCCGATGCGCATCCAGTCCCACTCGAAGGGCGCGATCTCGGGCCGCCCGCCCGTGCCGCCGAGCAGCAGGTTGCCGTAGGCGTAGGCCACGAGGTACAGCGGCACGATGGTGAACGGGTTGGTGTAGATCGTCACCAGCAGGGCCACCGGCAGGTTGCGCCGCAGCGGCACGGCGAGCAGCGCCGCCGTGAGCATCTGCAGCGGGCCGGGCACCAGCCCGGCGAACAGGCCGATGGCGACCGCCCCCGCGACCGAGTCGCGATTCAGGTGCCACAGGTTCGGGTGCTGCAGCAAGCGCCCGAATTGCGACACCCAGCGGTTCGCGCGCAGGCCGTCTGCATCCGGGAGGTATTTGCGAAAGAGTTTGCGCGGCACGGTGCGGGGCGCCGCTGGGCCGCGATGATCGGTCATCCGCAGGCCTGTCCGGCGCGTTGGATTGTAGATGAGCCGCCCGGCGCCTGTGCCTACCGGATGACCGGCGCCGCGCTGGCGTTCGCGGCGGGCGCGTGGGGGCTGCAGCAGCAGGCGGGCCTGCCGCCGGCCGTCGCCGGCTGGCTGCTGCTGCTCCTGGGCGCGCTCGCCGTCGCGGCGGTGAAGCGGTCGCGTACCCGGCCGAAGACCGGGGCGGTGGCGCTCGTCCTTGCGGCCCTTGCCGCCGGCTTCCTCTGGGCCGCCACGCTGGCGCACCATCGGCTCGCGGACCGTCTCGATCCCGCGCTCGAGGCGCGCGACATCGTGGTGCGGGGCGTAGTGACCGGCTTGCCGGTGTCGCTGGAGCGCGGGGTGCGCTTCGAATTCGACATCGAATCGCCCGCCGGCCTGCCGGCGCGAGTGCGCCTCGCCTGGTATGGCGAACCACCGCCCGAAGTCCTTCCCGGCGAGCGCTGGCAGTTCACCGTGCGGCTGCGCGCCCCGCACGGCCAGGCGAATCCCGGGGGCTTCGACTACGAGGCCTGGCTGCTCGAGCGCGGCATCGGCGCCACCGGCAGCGTGCGGCCGCGCGCGACGCACCTGCGCCTGGGCCTGCGCGGCAGTTTCATGGATGGTGTGGCCCGATTGCGCAGCGCGGTCTCGGAGCGCTTTCGCGCGGTGCTCGGCGCGCGCCCGGCGGCAGGCGTGCTGGCGGCGCTCGCGGTCGGCGACCAGAACGCGATTGCCGCGGAGGAATGGCGGCTGTTCCAGCGCACCGGCGTGACCCACCTGATGAGCATTTCGGGGTTGCACGTCACGCTGGTGTCGGGCTTGGTCGCCTTGCTCGTGGGCTTCGGCTGGCGCCGCGCACCAGCGCTCGCGCTTGCCCTGCCCGCGCGCAAGGCGGGGGCTGCCGCCGCGCTCGTCGCCGCGCTCGGCTATACCCTGCTCGCCGGGTTCGGCATCCCCGCGCAGCGCACCTTCTTCATGGTGAGCGTGGTGGCCCTGGCGCTGTGGAGCGGGCGCGTGGCCTCGCCCGCGCGCGTGCTGGCGCTCGCCCTGCTTGCGGTGGTTGCACTCGATCCCTGGGCGCCGCTGGCGCCGGGCTTCTGGCTGTCCTTCGGCGCGGTGGCGCTGATTTTCTGGACCGCGGTCGGCTGGAACCTGCCGGAGGCGAGGCCGCTCCAATGGGTGCGCGTGCAATGGGCGATCACGCTCGGCCTCGCGCCGGCGGTGCTGCTGCTGTTCAACCAGGTGTCGCTGGTCGGGCCGCTTGCCAACGCGCTCGCCATCCCGCTCGTCTCGCTGGTGATCACGCCGCTTGCGCTGCTCGCGGCCATCGTGCCGATCGACCCGCTGCTGCACGCTGCCGCCTGGCTCACCGAATGGCTGCTGGTGTTCCTCGAAGCCTGCGCCTCGATGCCGCTCGCGCTCTGGCAGGGCGCGGCGCCGCCGGGCTGGGCGGTGGCCCTGGCGATCGCGGGCGTGCTCTGGATGCTCGCCCCGCGCGGCGTGCCCTGGCGCGTGAGCGGGCTCGCGTTGCTGGCGCCCGCGTTCCTGCTGCCGCCGCCCGTGCCGGTGGCCGGGCAGGCGTGGGTCACGGTGCTGGACGTCGGCCAGGGCCTGGCTGTGCTGGTGCGCACCGCCGGCCATGCGCTCCTCTATGACGCCGGGCCGGCCTGGGGCGGCGGCAGCGGTACCGACAGCGGCGAGCGGGTGGTGCTGCCGGTGCTTGCCGCGCAAGGGGTCTCGCGGCTCGATGCCATGGTGCTCACGCACCAGGACAGCGACCACGTGGGCGGCGCGCAGAGCGTCCTGCAGGCGCTCGAGGTGGATCGATTGCTGTCGTCCCTCGAAGATAGCCACCCGGCGCTCGGGCTGGCGGCTTCGCGTGCGCCCTGCCTGCGCGGCATGGCGTGGACCTGGGACGGCGTGCGCTTCGAGGTCCTGCACCCCGCGCCGCGCGCGTCGCGGCCGGCGATGCGCGCGACGCGATCGAACGATAGAAGCTGCGTGCTGCGCATCGAGGCGGGCGCCACGCGCCTGTTGCTGACCGCCGACATCGAACACGGCGCGGAAGCGGAACTGCTCGCGCAGGCCGCGTCGCGGCTGCCCGCCGACATCGTGCTGGTGCCGCACCATGGCAGCCGCACTTCGTCGACCGCGGCTTTCGTCGAGGCCGTGCGACCCGACTGGGCGGTGGTGCCGGTCGGTCATGGCAATCGCTTCGGGCACCCGGCCCCGGAGGTGGTCGCGCGCTGGATGGACGCCGGGGCCCGGGTCCTGCGCACCGACCGCCACGGCGCGGTGCACCTGCGGTTCGGCGGCACGGCCCCGGCGATCGAGGCCGAACGGGCGCGGCGCCCGCGCTACTGGCGGGCTGCGCCGCGGGCGGACCTCAGTCGAACGTCCGTTCGCGCCACCACGGAAAGTACGACGGCAGGTCGCGACTGACCTTCATCGGGAACGCCGGCGCGCGCTTGTCGAGGAAGGACTCGACGCCTTCCTTCACGTCTGCGGTGGCGCCGAGCGCGTAGATGCCCTTCGAATCGATGCGGTGCGCCTCCATCGGGTGGTCGGCGCCGAGCATCTTCCACATCATCTGCCTGTTGAGGGCGACCGAGACCGGCGCGGTATTCGCCCTGATCTCGCGCGCGAGCGCGTACGCGGCGGGCAGCAGTGCCTCGGGCGCATGCACCGAGCGCACCAGGCGCCCGGCGAGCGCCTCCTCGGCGGAGAACACGCGGCCGGTGGAGACCCATTCCATGGCCTGCTGCATGCCGACCAGGCGCGGCAGGAACCAGCTCGAGCAGGCTTCCATGACAATGCCGCGCCGCGTGAAGACGAAGCCGTAGCGCGCGTTGCTGGACGCGAGGCGGATGTCGGCCGCGAGTTGCAGCGTCGCGCCGATTCCGACCGCCGGCCCGTTGCAGGCGACGAGGATCGGCTTGAGGCACTCGTACATACGCAGGGTGACCTGCCCGCCGCCGTCGCGATGCCCGTCCAGCCCGGGGTCGGTGCCGCTGCGCCGCGCCGCGCTGAAGCTTTCGCCGCGGCCCGAAAGGTCGGCCCCGGCGCAGAAGCCGCGCCCCGCGCCGGTGATCACCATCGCGCGCACCGCGTCGTCGGCGTCCGCCCGGTCGAAGGCATCGATCAGTTCGTCGCGCATCGTGGCGGTGAAGGCGTTGAGCTTCTCCGGCCGGTTCAGCGTCACCGTGAGGATGCCCTCGGTGAGGTCGTAGAGGATGTGCTGGTAGGTCATGGCAGGTCTCCGGTGCAAGGTGCGGGGCGGCCCGAATCCGCCGCCGGGGGCATAATGCCCCGTGCGCGGTCGTTGCGGGCGCGCTTCGCGCATTCCGTTCCTGCGCCCGAATCGGAGGAATCCCATGCCAGGCAAGAACGAATCGGCGGTCTATCGGGTCGTGGATGTCATCGGGCAGAGCCCGACATCCTGGGAAGAGGCGGCGAAGAACGCGGTGAAGACCGCGTCCAAGTCGCTGCGCGATCTGCGCATCGCGGAAGTCACCAAGCTCGACGTGAAGGTCGAGGACGGCAAGATCGTGGCGTTCCGCACGCGTCTTGCGCTGTCGTTCAAGTACGAGGGCTAGCACTTGGGCGCAGTGATTCGCGTCACCGGCACGGCGGGGCGCTTCGCGGAGTTCCGCGAGCGCATCCGCTGGATGCTGGTCCGCGAGATGGATGTCGAGCCCTACACCGAGCACCACGATGAGGGCGGGCTCGAGTACCGCTTCGAGGCGGCGGTCCGGTTGCCGTTTCCCGCGTTCGCGGCCGCAACCGTCGACTTCCAGGAACTGGCCGTCGAGGCGGAGTGGGACGACGCCGCGCAGGGGCTGCGCCGCCGCGCCACCATCGTCGCCGGCAAGCTGACCGGGCAGGAGAGCGTGCCGCTCGGCGCGGCCGCCGCGAACCTGTGCGTCGAGCTTTCGCAGGACGGGTCGCTGGCCTTCGCGCTTGCCTGCGCGCTGCGCGGGGGCGCATGGATCGGCTACTGCGCCGACGCGGATCGCCACGCCTACCTGCGCGGCGAGGCGCAGGCGTTGTGGTTCGCCGACGCGGCGGGTGATCGCTGGACCCGCCGGGACGGCGGCGCGCACGATGCGCCGATCGACCCGGATGAACTGGCGGCGCTCGAGGCGCTCGCCTTCGACTTCGCCGGCGCGTGGCTCTGGTACGACGCGGCGCCGCCCGCCGAGACGGCGCTCGAGCGATCGCGATACGATGCGCACGGCTGGCCGGTGCACGGCGCCAACCTGCTCGCCGGCAGACGCCGCGAACTGATGGCCGCCGGCGCCCGCCACGACACGCTGTCGCCGGAGGCGCGCGCGCTGCGCGACCGGGTGCACGCGGCGTGGCAGGAGCGGTCATGACGACAGAATCACGCAAGCGGTCCGTGCAATGCCTGTCCCCGGCGGGCCTGCACCGCATGGCGTACCTGGAATGGGGCGATCCGCGCAATCCGGACGTGCTGGTCTGCGTGCACGGCCTGACGCGCTGCGCGCGCGACTTCGACACGCTGGCGGCCGAACTCTCCGGCCACTACCGCGTGGTCTGCCCCGACGTGGCGGGGCGCGGCGATTCCGACTGGCTCGCCGACCCGATGCTGTACGCATTTCCGCAGTACGTCGCCGACATGGTGACGCTGATCGCGCGGCTCGACGTGGCGCGGGTGCACTGGGTCGGCACCTCGATGGGCGCGCTGATCGGCATGTCGCTCGCGGCGCAGACCAGCACGCCGATCGAGCGCCTGGTGCTGAACGATGCCGGGCCGGTGATCGAGCGCGTGTCGCTCGAGCGCATCGGCACCTACCTCGGCGCGGCGCCGGTGTTCCCGGACCTCGCGGCGGCGGAGCAATACATCCGCTTCGTCTCCGCGCCGTTCGGCCCGCATACGGATGCCGAATGGCGCTTCCTGGCCGAGGTGGTGGTGCGGCCGAATCCCGCCGGCGGCTTTCGCATGCATTACGACCCGAAGATCGCCGAGCCGTTCAAGGCGAACCTGCCGACGCGCGACCTCGATCTCTGGCCGCTCTGGGATCGGGTGCAGTGCCCGACGCTGGTGCTGCGCGGCGAACAGTCGGACCTGCTGAAGCGCGAAACCTGCGAGCAGATGGCGGCGCGCGGACCGAAGGCGGAGGTGGTGGAGATCCCCGGGGTCGGGCACGCGCCGACGCTGATGCACGCCGACCAGATCGCGCCGATCCGGAAATTCCTTCTGGGCGTCTGAACGGCCCCCGGAGAGGCGCTCAGGTCGCGGCGGTTTCGCCCCCGCGGCGTGGTGGGGCAGCCGCCGGCGCAGCCGCCGCGTTGTGCTGCCCGAGCAGGGCCGGGAAGGCCTCCGGCGCAACCGGCGGGCTGAGGAAATTGCCCTGCGCGCGGGCGCAGCCGGCGTCACGCAGGAATTCGAGTTGCGCTTCGGTTTCGACGCCCTCGGCCACCAGCGACCAGTCCTGCGCCTTGCACAGTTCGACCAGCGCGCGCACGCGGGAGGCGACCGCGGGGTCCCAGGGCAGGCCGTGCACCACGGAGATGTCGACCTTGAGGAACTGCAGCGGCAGGCGCTTGATCGCCGCGTCGTGCTCGCCGCCCAGGCCGACATCGTCGAGCGCCACCCGGGCGCCGGCCTTGCGCAGTTCTGCCAGCGCGTTCGCGGTGGTCGCGGGATCGCGCAACGCGCCGGCGGCGGCAATCTCGATTTCGAGCCGCTCGGCGGCGAGGCCGCTTGCGGCCAGCACCGCGCGGGTGCGCCGGGTGAACCCGGGGTCGCAGAACTGCGTGGCGGTGAAGTTCACCGAGACGTCCACCTCGCGGTGGCCGCGCGCGATCCACTGGCGCGCGTGCGCGCAGGCCGAGGCGAGGCCCCATTCGCCGATGTCGTGGATCAGGTCGGTCTCGTCCGCAAGCGTGATGAAACGCTCGGGCGGGATTTCGGCGTAGCCGCGCAGGTTCCAGCGAATCAGCGCCTCGGCGCAGACGATGCGCCGCGTCGCAATCTCGTAGATCGGCTGCAACACGAGCGAAAGCTCGTTGTGCGCGAGCGCGGCGCGCAGCGCCGCTGTCAGCCGTGCATCGGGGCTGTCCTTGGCAGGCGCGGCGGAGGAATCGGTCATGGCGGTGGTCCCGGGAATTACCCCGATGATATCGGCATGTGGGGGCCCTGCGCGAATCGGGCGGAAATCGGGGCCGCCGGGGGCTCAGTCGTCGTCCACGGACTGCTGCGCGCGGGTCGCTGCCGCCTGCGTCAGCGCGGGGAGATCGCCGCGCATCGCCGTGACCCAGAAGGCGATCACCGCAATCACCAGCACGATCGCCACTGGCGCGAGGGCGCCCTGTGCGGCCTTTGACGGCGTGCCGCGTTTTCGCCCATCGACCATGGCGCGGACGAGGTTTTCATGGTGCCTGAGGCTCGCCAGCACGACTCCGGCGACATGCACGAGAACGAGCGCCAGCAGGACGCTCGCAAATGCCTCGTGAACCTCCTCCAGCCAGCCGCCGTCCGGCCGCTGCAGCGCGAGCCAGCCGCTCGCGCCGGCGAGCAACGAGGCCACGAGCAGTCCGTAGATGGCCCAACTGCCTGCCGGGTTGTGCCCAAGGTAGTGCCTTGGACGTGCCGTCAGCAGGCTGCCCAGATAGGCCGCCACGGCGCGCGGTCCGAATGCAAAACTGCGAAAGCGCGCGTATCGCGTGCCGATGAGGCCCCAGAGCAGGCGAAACGCGATCAGTCCGAGCATCGTATAGCCGAGCACCACGTGCGCCACCATCCAGCCATGCGTTTCGCCGGTGATCCAGGCCATCAGGAAGGCGGCCGCGAGAAGCCAGTGAAAAACGCGCGTTGGCAGATCCCAGACGAGGACGCGATCGCCGGTGTCGGCGAAGCTTGGCGAGTCATTCATGCGTCGAGTCTGACACCGCGTTGCGAGGGGCGACTTGAGGGACGTCAACCGGACCCGTTCCGGCCCCGTGCCGGGGCGCCGCGCTGAAGTATATTGGGCCCCCGAACACCGCCGAGGATTCCATCGCAATGAATGACGATCTGCTGACCGGCGTTGAAGCGGGCGTGGCGACGATCACCTTCAACCGGCCGAAGACACTGAACGCGCTCGATCCCGCCTATCTCGCGCGTTTCATCACCGCGTTTCGCGCGCTCGAGGACGATGCCTCGGTGCGTGTCATCGTGCTCACCGGCGCCGGCCGCGCCTTTTCGTCGGGCGGCGACCGCGGCTTCCTCAACGAACTGGTGCGCCTGCCGCCGGAGAAGACGCGCGAAATCGTCTACAGGCACTTCCTCGGCGCGGCGCGCGCGGTGAAGCTCTCGACGAAGCCGACCATCGCGGCGGTGAACGGCGCGGCGATCGGCGCGGGCTGCGAGCTCGCGGTGGCCTGCGATTTCCGCGTGGTGTCCCGCGAGGCGTTCTTCTGCGAGAACTGGATCGAACTCGGCCTCATTCCGCCGCTCGGCGGCATGTTCCTGCTGCCGCGCCTGATCGGCCTGGAGCGCGCGACCAACATGGTGCTTCGCGCGCAGCGCGTCTACGGCGAGGAGGCGCTGCGCATCGGCCTCGCGACGGCCTGCGTCGAACCGGCGGCGCTCGCCGGGGCGGCGCTCGAGATCGCGCGCGAACTGGCGGCGCGCTCGCCGCGTGCGCTGGCCGCCGCGCGGCAGGGCTTGCGCCGCGGGCTGGAAGGCTCGCTCGAGGGCGAATGGGAGTTCAACCTGCAGACCCAGTCGATGCTGTTCACCGGCCGGGACTTCGGCGAGGCGGTCGCGGCGATGAACGAAAAGCGCAAGGCGGTGTTCTGATGAAGGCGGGCGCGATCGGCTTCATCGGCCTTGGCGTGATGGGCGAACCCATGTGCCGCAACCTGGCGCGAAAGTCCGCGCGCCCGGTGCGCGCGCTCGACCGCCGCGCCGAGCCTCTCGCGCGGCTCGCGCCGGACGGCGTCGAGGCGGCCCGCGACCTCGCGGCGCTTGCGGCCGGGGCGGAGGTGATCTTCCTGTCGCTGCCGGGCGAGGCCGAGGTGCGCGCCGTGTGCCTCGGCGCGGGCGGCCTGCTCGCGCAGGCGCGCGCCGGGCAGGCGGTGGTCGATTGCAGCACCGCGCCGGTGGCGCTGGCGCGCGAGCTCGCCGCCGCCTTCGCCGCGAAGGACGTGCAGTTCGCCGACGCGCCGGTGGCGCGCACGCGCCAGGCGGCGATCGAGGGCACGCTCAGCATCATGGTGGGCGCCGCGCCCGGCGTGTTCGCGCGCATCGAGCCGCTGCTGCGCTGCATGGCGAGCGAGGTCACCGATTGCGGCGCGCCGGGCGCAGGGCAGGCGGTGAAGCTCCTGAACAACATGGTGCTTGCGCAAACAGTGGTGGCGCTGGCCGAGGCGCTGGCGGTGGCGAAGGCGAGCGGGGCGGTGGACCCGAAGCTGCTCTTCGACACCCTGACCAAGGGCTCGGCCGACAGCTTTGCGCTGCGCAACCACGGCATGAAATCGCTGTTGCCCGAGACCCACCCGAAACAGGCGTTTCCCGTGACCTACATGGCCAAGGATGTCGACTACGCGCTGCGCCTCGCGCGCGAGGCGGGGCTTGCGCTGCAGGGGGCGGGCACCACGCATGCGCTGCTCGGCGAGACCGCCGCGCTCGGCCTGGGCGAGGCGTATTACACCGCGGTCATCGAGGCGGTCCGGGCGCATCGCACATAGGGGTTCGCGCATAAGGCTTTGCAAGTTTTCGCGGGGGCGGGTTAATCTTCGCCCCGGAGACCCGCTCGGCGGGTGGGAGGAAGTCCATGGGAGTGGGCATCAGGCCGTGCGGGGCGGTGCAGGCCATGTTGCGGCCCGGACAGGCGCGATGAGCGCTGCGTCCGCCGCGCCGGTGGCCGCCACCGGCAGCATTCTCGAGGTGCGCGACGTCACCGTGAAGTTCGGCGGCATCGTTGCGCTCGATGCCGTGTCCTTCGACGTGCCGCGCGGCGGCATCCTCGGCCTGATCGGCCCGAACGGCGCCGGCAAGACCACGCTGTTCAACTGCCTGAGCCGCCTGTACGTGCCCTCCAGCGGCGACATCCGCTTCGAAGGCGACTCGATCCTCGCCACGGCGCCGCACCGCATCGCCCACCTCGGCATCGGCCGCACCTTCCAGAATCTGGCGCTTTTTTCGCGCCTCACGGTGCTCGACAACGTGAAGGTGGGCGCGCACTGCCGCGGCCGCACGGACTTTCTTTCGAACGCGCTGCGCCTGCCCTGGGTGCAGAACGAGGAACGCGAGATCGAGGCGCGCGCCTGGGACCTGCTCGAGTACCTGGACCTCACCGGGGTTTCGCACATCCCGGTGGCGGCGCTGCCCTTCGGCACGCAAAAGCGCGTCGAACTCGCGCGCGCGCTCGCCAGCGAGCCGAAACTCCTGCTGCTCGACGAACCGGCCGGCGGCCTGAACCACGAGGAAGTCGATTCGCTCGGCAAGCTGTTCCAGAGGATCCGCGACGAGCGCAAGGTCACGGTGCTGCTGGTCGAGCACCACATGAGCCTGGTCATGGCGATCTCCGAGCACGTCGTGGTGCTCAACTTCGGCAGCAAGATCGCCGAGGGCACGCCGGCGGAAGTGCAGAAGAACGCGGAAGTGGTGCACGCCTACCTCGGCAAGGGCAAGAACTGATGGCCGCGCTGCTCGAAGTCGCGAATCTCGAGGCCTTCTACGGCCAGACGCAGGTGCTGCGTGGCCTGTCGTTCACGCTGGACGAGGGCGGCATCACGACCATCCTCGGCGCGAACGGCGCCGGTAAGACCACCACGCTGCGCGCCATCTGCGGCATGGTGCGCACCACGGGCAGCGTGACCATTTCCGGCGCGCAGGTGGCGGGCAAGGCCACCGAGACCATCGTGCGCCACGGCATCGCGCACGTGCCCGAGGGCCGCGGCACCTTCGTGCGCCTGTCCACCGAGGACAACCTCCGGCTCGGCGCGTACACGCGCGGCGACGCCGCCGGCGTCGCCGAGGACCTGGGCCGGGTGTTCGAGTACTTCCCGCGCCTCAAGGAGCGCCGCGCGCAGCAGGCCGGCACGCTCTCCGGCGGCGAGCAGCAGATGCTCGCGGTCGGGCGCGCGCTGATGATGCGCCCGCGCCTGATGCTGCTCGACGAGCCGTCCTTCGGCCTCGCGCCGAACCTGACCGAGGAACTGTTCGAGATCCTCGGCAACATCAACAAGGAGCGCAAGGTGAGCATGCTGGTGGTCGAGCAGAACGCCTCGCTCGCGCTCGGCATCGCCGCCCACGCCTACCTGCTCGAGACGGGGCGCATCGTCATGCACGGCACCGCGAAGGAGATCGGGCAGGACGAATCGGTGCGCAAGGCGTACCTCGGATACTAGGACCGGGCCATGGATCTCTTCCTCCAGCAGTTCTTCGCGGGCCTCGCCTTCGGCGGCATCTATGCCTGCATCGCGCTCGCGGTGGTGATGATCTACCAGGCGACTGACCACCTGAACTTCGCGCAGGGCGAGATGGCGATGTTCTCGACCTACATTGCCTTCACGCTGATCTCGGCGGGCTTTCCCTACTGGTGGGCCTTCCTCGCGACCATGCTGATTTCCTTCGTCGGCGGGGTGCTGATCGAGCGCATCATCGTGCGGCCGGTGGAGGGCACCTCGGTGCTGAACGAGGTCATCGTCTTCATCGGCCTGCTGACGATCTTCAACTCGCTCGCCGGCTGGATCTGGGACTTCACCATCAAGCCCTTCCCGAGCCCGTTCCCCAAGGAACCGGTGTTCGGCAACAAGTTCATCGGCACCCACGACCTCGGCGTGATCGCTGTGACCCTGGTCGTGCTCGGGCTGGTGTTCATGTTCTTCCGCTTTACGCCCCTTGGGCTGGCGATGCGCGCCGCGGCGCAGAACCCGGACTCGGCGCGCCTGGTGGGGGTGCGCGTGGGCTGGATGCTGGCGCTGGGCTGGGGCCTCGCGGCCGCCATCGGCGCGGTGGCCGGCATGCTGGTCGCGCCCATCGTCTTCCTCGAGCCGAACATGATGATCAGCATGCTGCTCTACGGCTTTGCCGGGGCGTTGCTCGGCGGCATCACCAACCCGGTGGGGGCGGTGATGGGCGGCTTCATGGTGGGCGTGATCGAGAACATGATCGGCACCTACGTGCCCTTCATCGGGCATGAACTCAAGCTCTCGGTGGCGCTGGTGCTGATCATCGCGGTGCTGGTGTTCAGGCCGAGCGGATTGTGGGGCCATGTCGTGGTCAAGAGGGTATAGAGCGATGCGCGCACCGATCGGACCACGCGAGATGGCCGCCTACGCCTCAGGCGCGAAGCTCACGCGCCTGCAGGGGATCGGCATCGCCGTCGCGGTGCTTGCGGGCCTGGCGATTCCGGCCCTCATCACCGATTACCGCACCTTCCAGTTCACGCTGGTGCTGATCTACGCCATTGCCGTGCTGGGCCTGAACATCCTCACCGGCTTCAACGGCCAGTTCTCGCTCGGCCACAGCGCCTTCTACGCCATCGGCGCGTACACCGCCGCGATCATGATGGACCAGTGGGCCATCGCCTATTACTGGACGATTCCCGTGGCTGGCGTGGTGTGCCTCGTCGCGGGGTTCCTCTTCGGCCTGCCTGCGTTGCGGCTCGAGGGCCTGTACCTTGCGCTCGCCACCTTTGCGCTGTCGATTGCCACGCCGCAGATCCTCAAGTACGACGCCTTCGCCAAGTGGACCGGTGGCGTGCAGGGCGTGGTGATCATGAAACCCGACGCCCCCCTGGGCCTGCCGCTCTCGGCCGACAAGTGGCTCTATTACTTCTCCTTCGTGATCTTGCTCGCGTTGTTCGCCTGTGCCTGGAACCTGCTGCGCGGCCGTACCGGGCGGGCGCTCAAGGCGATCCGCGACAATCCGATCGCGGCCGGCGCCATGGGCATCGACACCGCGCTCTACAAGTCGCTCACCTTCGGGGTGAGCGCGCTCTACACCGGCGTGGCCGGGGCGCTGGGGGCGATCGCCATCGCCTTCGTTGCGCCGGACAGCTTCACATTTTTCCTTTCCGTCGCGATTCTCGTCGGCATGGTGATTGGCGGCATCGGCTCGATTCCGGGGGCGATTTTCGGCGGCATCTTCATCGTTTTCATCCCGAACGTCGCGGAAAACATCTCCAAGGCGGCGCCCTGGGCGATCTACGGCACTTTCCTGATTCTGTTCATGTATTTCATGCCGGCAGGCATCTGGGGATTTCTCAGGATGGTTTATGCTTGGTGGCAGCGGCGTCGCGGTCCGGCCTGAGGGGGCACGGATTCCGATGCATTCGCGTGAAGTCAAAGCCCTGAAAGGAGGAACACCATGTTGAATCGGAGGAATTTCGTGGTTACGGCCACGGCGCTTGCCGTGGCGCTTGCTTACGGCCATGCGGCCGCGCAGAACAAGTACGACCCGGGCGCGAGCGACAAGGAAATCAAGATCGGCAACACCAACCCGTACAGCGGACCCGCGTCCGCCTACGGCACCATCGGCAAGGCGATCGGCAACTACTTCCGCATGGTGAACGACCAGGGCGGGGTCAACGGCCGCAAGATCAACTACATCAGCCTGGACGACGGCTACAGCCCGCCCAAGACCGTGGAGCAGACGAGAAAGCTGGTCGAGCAGGAGCAGGTGCTGCTGGTGTTCCAGTCGCTCGGCACGCCGACCAACTCGGCGATCCACAAGTACATGAACCAGAAGAAGGTGCCGCACCTGTTCGTGGCGACCGGGGCGTCGAAGTGGGGCAATCCGAAGGAGTTCCCGTGGACGATGGGCTGGCAGCCCTCGTACCCGAGCGAGTCGAAGATCTACGTCCGCTATCTCGAGAAGGAGAAGCCGAACGCGAAGATCGCGATCCTTTACCAGAACGACGACTACGGCAAGGATTACCTGCACGGCTTCCTCGATGCCCTGGGTCCGAAGGCGAAGACCATGGTGGTCGCGCAGCTTCCGTACGAAGTGACCGACCCGACGGTGGACTCGCAGATCATCAAGCTCAAGGACACCGGCGCGGACGTCTTCTTCAACATCACCACGCCGAAGTTCGCCGCGCAGGCCATCCGTAAGGCGGCCGACATCGGCTGGAAGCCGCTGCACCTGCTGAACAACGTCTCGTCCTCGGTCGGCGCGGTGCTCACGCCGGCGGGGCTGGACAAGTCGGTGGGCCTGATCACCTCCGCGTACATCAAGGACGCGACCGATCCGCAATGGCACAAGGACGCGGACTACATTGCGTGGAACGCATGGATGGACAAGTACTACCCGGACGGCGACAAGAAGAGCAGCTTCAATGTCTACGGGTATTCGGTGGCCTACACCATGACCGAGGTGCTGAAGCGGGCCGGCAACGACCTGACGCGCGCCAACATCATGAAGGTGGCCTCCAACCTGAAGGCGATGGAATTCCCGATGGCGCTCCCGGGCGTGAAGATCGACACCAGCCCGACCAACTTCTTCCCCATCGAGTGCCAGAAGCTGGCGAAGTTCGACGGCAAGAAGTGGGAGTTGTTCGGCGAAGTCATCTGCCCGTAAGCCTCGGGGCAGGTTCAGCAGCAGGAAAGGCCGCCTCCGGGCGGCCTTTTTCATGACTCCAAGTGGGCGGAAGAAAATGGGGTCTGACCCCTTTTCCGGGAGCGCCGGGACGGACAGGCGCCGTCCTTCAGGAAAAGGGGTCAGACCCCTTTTTTCGCGACGGCCCGCGCGAAGAAACAGGCTCTGCTTTTCACGCCCGAGACACGCGGCAGAGCAGCGCCTTGAGGTTGGTCTGGTCGCTGACCGGGTCGCGCTGGGTCGTGTCGGTGAGGAAGTTGACCGAGCGCCACGGGTGGTAGGGCTGGCGCTCGCCCCAGCCGATGGGGATGAACACCGCGGTCTCGCGGATGCCGGCATGCACCCAGGCCATGGCTTCGATGGACCCGTGCGCGGTCTCGACGCGCACCCGCTCGCCGTCGGCGAGGCCGAGCGCCGCCGCCTTCGCCGGGTGGATCTGGCAGTACAGGTCCGGCCACATCTCCTGCGCCTGCCAGAAGTAATGCGTCAGGCTGTGGAAGTGCGCCGCCGGCGGGCGCCCGGTGACCAGCTCGGTGTCGAAGCCCTGCGCGCGCAGCCGCGCGCCGGGCGCAGCGGCGCTCCCGGGCATGATGCGACCGCGTGCGCTCGAGGTGTCCGGGCGGCAGAAGGGCGAGACCACGCCCGCGTCGCCGTCGGCATCGAGCAGTTCCATGTACGGCAGGTCCGCAAGACCTTCTCGCTCGGCGTAGAACTCGGGCAGGGCAGAGAGGCCGACCACGTTGAACTTCGCCTCCAGCGCCTCGGTCCAGAATTCCAGCTTGCCGCTCGCGGTCGGGAAGCGGTGCCCGGCGGGCGCGCCGACGGCGGTCGTGCCCTCGAGGTACAGCGTCTCGATCTCGGGCGCGTCTTCGTCCGCCACCGGGTAGCGCACCCAGCGGTGCGGCACCGAGTGCAGGCGCTTCTGCGTCACGCCGCGCAACTGGTCGTTGTCGATGCAGACCTCGTCCCAGAACACGCGGGTGTCCTTGTACTCTTCCTTCAGCACGTCGCCGAAACCGAGGCGCTTCGCGAGTTCCACCCAGATCCAGGTGTCGGCCTTCGCCTCGCCGGGCGGCTCGATCATCTTGTCGATCCAGACGATGCGCCGGTCGTCGTTTGCCCGGCCGATCTCGCCTTTCTCGATGCCGGTGGCCGCGGGCAGCAGGTAGTCGGCGTAGGCCGAGGTCTCGTTGGCGAAGAGCTCGATGTGGACCAGCAGCTCGAGCGCAAGGAAGGCCTCGCGCGCCGCGCTCTGGCCCGGCCACTGCGCGAGCGGGTTATTGCAGGCGATCAGCGCGCGGATCGGGTAGGGCTTGCCGTGCAGCATCGCCTCGGTCCAGCCGGTGGGGCTGCGGCGCACCCGCGGCTGCGAGATCTTCGGCCGGCGTTCGGCCGGCGCATTCGGCGCGATCGGCGTGCCGGCGCTCATGTTGAAGTAGGCCCCACCCGGTCGCCCCCAGTTGCCGGTGATCGCGGCGAGGAACATCAGCACGCGGTTGGTCTGGGTGCCGTTGGTGTGCTGGTTGATGCCGCGGCTGGCGAAGATGACGCAGCCGTCGGCCGCGGCGATCTCCTCGGCAAGGCGGCGGATCTCCGCGGCCGGCAGGCCGGTGACGGGCTCCGCCCACTCGGGCGAGTAGCCGCGCTCGAAGAGGAAGTCGCGCCAGCGCTCGAAGCCGACGACCCAGTCGGCGCAGAAGCGCGCGTCATGCAGGTCTTTGGCGAGGATGTGGTGCGAGAGCGCGAGCCCGAGCGCCATGTCGGTGCCCGGGCGGATCGCCAGCCACCGGTCCGCCTTCGACGCCGTGGCGGTGAGCCGCGGGTCGATCACCACCATCTTCGCCTTGTTGGTGATGCGCCATTCGTTCACCAGCCCGAAATACACCGGCCGGGTCTCGGCCTGGTTGTCGCCGAGGTAGACGTAGAGTTCCGCCGAGCCGATGTCGGTGGGCGTATAGCTGTTGCCGCTGCCGATGCGGCCCTGCGTCACCTCGAAGGCGACATTTTTCGCCGCCGCGCAGAACGGGTCGGTGCCCTCGTGGTTCGGCGTGCCCCACAGCTGCGCGAACAGCCGCGTGCTGCCGAGGTAGTCGAGCATGCCGGTGCGCGTGCCGATGAACAGCGCCAGCGCCTCGGTGCCGTGGGTCGCGCGCACGCCCTCGAGCTTCGCCGCGATCTCGTCCAGCGCCTGGTCCCAGGAAATGCGCTCGAAGCGGTTCTCGCCGCGCGCACCGACGCGCTTTTGCGGGTAGAGCAGGCGGTGCGGGCTGTCGTAGAGCTGCAGCGTGAGCTGTGATTTCGGGCAGACGCGGCCCTGCAGGATCGGGTCTTCGTCGTTGCCGGTGATGCGCACCAGCCGCTCGCCCTTGAAATGGAACTTGGCGCTGCAGCAGTTGAAGCAGATGTTGCAGCCGCCCGGCACCATGCGGTCCGGCACCGCCTCGGCGCGCTCGAGGCGATACGGAAAGGCCGGCGTGGTCGAGGACAGCACCGCCTTGGCCGGGGGCGCGTCGACAAAGGCCGGCCGGGCCCGCGGCCGGGCGTCGGCGGCGGGAAAAAGTTCCCGATCGGGAACATTTCCCTCCGTGGCGCGCCGGCCGAGCGAGGCCAGCACCACGGTGGCCGGCCCGAGCAGGAAATGGTCGAGGTCGAGGCGTTCGCGACCGGTGTCGCGCGCCCGGGCGAGCAGTTCGTCGCGCGGCCCGAAGGTGATGGCGCGCGTCGGGCAGACGCTGGCGCAGGCGGTGGTGACCGTGCCCGCGGCGCCGCCTTCGTTGCGGCCTTCCGCGCGACGGTCGGTGCACAGGTCGCACTTCACCGCATGGTGGCCGGTGGCGTCGTAGCCCATGGCGCTGTACGGGCAGGCGATCACGCATTCACCGCAGCCGGTGCAGCGGTCTTCCAGCACGCGCACCACCCCGGTGGCGGGATCCTTGACGATCGCCTTGGGGTTGACCGGGCAGGCGCGCAGGCAGGCCGGGCGCTCGCACTGCTGGCAGGCGAGCGCGAGGAAGGCGAGATCCGGCGCCCCGGTGTCGCCGAGCCACACCACCTTGTTGCGGTGCTCCAGCGGCCCGAGCTGGTTCTCCTGCTTGCAGGCGGCCTCGCAGCTCTTGCAGCCGGTGCAGCGCTCGAGGTCGATCATCAGCGCAAGGCGCCCGCCCGTGGCGGCGGATTCGCCCTGCGGCGCGCGTGGCTGGCTCAGGTCGTTCATCGGTTCACCATGCCCTGAGGTGCCACCAGGTCACCGGCCCGTAGTCCGCGACGTAGCCGGCGAAGAAGGTGACGGTGAGCACGTGCACCACCACGCCGAGGACGAAGAGGCACGCCACGGCCAAGTGCAGGGGACGCCACCCGCCGGCGAGCGCGCCGGCGGCGGCGCGGGTGCCGAGCAGGCGGGACTCCTCGCGCTCGAGCCTGCGGTACGCCAGGGCCAGCCGCGGCGCGCGCAGCAGCTGCGGCAGGCTGACCGAGAAGGTGCCCTCGTCCGCGGCCGGGTCGAGTTGTGCGAGCAGCCGGCGTTTCTGCGACAGCAACTCGCGCAGGCGCTCGCGCGTGGCGGCGTCGGGTGCCTGGAAGGTGCCGACCTTCGAGCCGAAGGTCGCCGCCATGCGGCGCGAGCCGCGCACCCGTGCCCACACCCCGATCGCCGCGAGCAGCACCAGCGCCGCGAGCAGCAGCGCGGGCGGCCGGCGCAGGAAGCCGGCGGAGTGGATCGCGATCAGCACGCTGCCGGCACAGGCGCAGGCGACGTGGGCATTGAACCAGGCGCGCGGCCGGGCCGCGCCGCTGCGCTTGGCGAAGGCGAAGGCCGAGGGCACCAGCAGCAGGAGCGCGCCGGCCACGCCGGTGAGGTAGAGCTCGGGGCTGCCCGGCTCGCGCCAGGCGAGCGGCAACCAGGGCCGCAGCACGAACCACAGCACGATGGCGGCAGCGCTTGCCGCGACCATGGCGATCAGTCGCGCATCCGGTATGTCGGCCCTCACCACGCCTGTTGCCCTCCAAGCACTGCAACGCGGATTGTCGCATCATGCGCGCGTCCTGCCGCGAAACGGGGCGGCTGCTAAACTTCCGTCCAAGCTAAAGTTCCGTCCAAGCTAAACTTCCGTCCAATCATGCATTTTTTCATCGTAGACGACGATCCGGACATCCTCGCCCTCCTCGAGAAAATCCTCGTGGACGCCGGCCATCGGGTCACGGCCTGCAGCTCCAGCCGCGACGCGCTGAAGGACGTGCCGGGCCTGCGCCCGGACTGCGTGATCACCGACCTGATGATGCCGGGCATGGACGGGTTCGAACTGACGCGCAAGCTGCGCGGCCGGCGCGACCTCGCCGGCATGAAGATCATCGTGCTGTCGGTGAAGTCCTACGATTTCGACCGGCGCCGCGCGAAGGAACTGGGGGCCGACGGCTACCTGCTGAAGCCCATCGTGCGCGACACCCTGCTCGAATCCATCATGGAGGTGATGACCAGCAGCGTCACCGTCACCTACTGGGGGGTGCACGGAACGCTGCCGGTGCCGGGGCCGAAAACGCTGCGCTACGGCGGCAACACGCCCTGCGTCTCGGTGGAGCTGGGCGGCGAGCCGATCTATGTCTTCGACTGCGGTTCGGGGGTGAAGCGGCTGTCGGACCGCGTCATGCAGAACCCGACCGAGCGCATGTCGGCGCGCATCTTCATCTCGCACCCGCACTGGGACCACATCAACACCATCCCGTTCTTCGCGCCGCTGTACCTGCGCGGCAACCAGATCGAGATCTACGGCCCCTACCAGGGCGACCTCACCATCGAGCGCGTGGTGAGCGCGCAGATGGAAAGCGTCTACTTCCCGGTGACGGTGCGCGAGTTCGGCGCGCGGCTGACGTTCCGCGACCTGCGTGAGGAAAGCCTCGAGTTCGGCCCGGTGCGCATCGACACCATGCTGCTCAAGCACCCGGGCTACTGCCTCGGCTACCGGCTGACGGCCCACGGCAAGCGCGTGTGCTACATCACCGACAACGAGCTCTACCTGCCCGACGACGCGCGCCACGACGCGCGCTACGTCGAGCGGCTGGCCGAGTTCGTGCGCGGGGCGGACGTGCTGATCACCGATACCACCTACCGCGACCATGAATATCCCGCGAAGGTCGACTGGGGCCATTCCTGCGTCAGCCAGGTGGCCGACCTCGCGGCGCGCGCCGAGGTGAAGCGATTGCACCTCTTCCACCACGACCCGGACCAGGGCGACGACGAGATCGACCTCAAGCTCGCCGAGACGCGCGCTGCGCTGGAGAAGCTCGGCTCGAAGGTGGTGTGCGAGGCGCCGGGGGAGTCGACCGAACTGGTGCTCTGAGGCTGCCGCGGGCTACAGCACCCCCAGCGCCAGCCCCGCCGCCAGCGTCGCGCCGAGTTCCTCGCAACGTTCGATCACCTCGGGCGTCAGGTCCTTCAGCCCGATCACCGGCTCGAAGGCCTTTTTCAGCCGCAGCCCCGTGACGATGCGTTCCACCGAGTTGACCGCGCCCGAGCCGTCCTGCCCGGCGCCGACGAAGAGCGCCCAGGGCCGGCCCTCGATTCTCCCCTCGCAGGGGTAGAACACCCGCTCGAGGAAGTCCTTCATCATGCCGGACATGTAGCCGAAGTTCTCCGGCGTGCCCAGGGCGAGCGCGTCGGCGGCGAGCACGTCTTCGGGGCCGGCGTCGGCGCAGCGCAGCTGCACGATGCGCACCGCATCCACGGCCTCGGCCTCCTCAAGCGCGCGGTGCGCGCCGCGCGCCACGGCGTCGGCCATCTGCGCGGTTTTCACGCCGCCGGTATGGAAGACGATGAGCAGGGTTTTCATGTCGGGCGCCGGTTGTGGTCAGATAGTAACCTATAAGTTACTAAAACGCCGGGAGCCGCGCCACCGGGTCCTGCCGGTAGAAGGCCGCGAGCTGCGCGTACACCTCCGGGTAGCGCCGCGCGGTCTCCCGCGGCCAGACGAAGAAGGCCTCGCTCACCACCGCGAAGAACTCCGCCGGGTCCTCGGCGGCGTAGGGATCGAGCCAGGTCTCGATGCGGCGCTCGACCCGGTCGCAGAAGCCCTCGTAGGCGGTGCTGAAGGCGGCGTGCCAGGCAGCGCGCGACATGCCGGCGTGCAGCGGCGGCATGCCGTCGGCTTCACCCGAGCGCATGTCGAGCTTGTGCGCGAACTCGTGGATCACCACGTTCATCGCCGGGTCATTGGTCGCGGCGTCCCATGAGAGCACCACCGGCCCGCCGGGCATGGCTTCGCCGGCGAGCTCGTCCTCCCACTCGTGCACCACCCCGGTTTCGTCCAGCTGGCTGCGCTGCACGCGAAAGTCGCCCGGGTAGACGATCACTTCGACCCAGTCCTCGTACCAGTCCAGGCCGAGGCGCAGGATCGGCAGGCAGGCCTGCGCGGCGATCGTGACGCGCATCGCGTCATCCAGTGCGAAGCCCTGCGCCCCGACGAGGCGCTTTTCCGCAAGAAACAGCAGCGCGAGCGCGCGCAGGTCGGCGGCATCCTCGCGCGCGAGTTCACCGATGCAGGGCAGCGCCAGCACGGTGCGCGCCCACAGCGCTTCGTCGATGGCGTGGCGCGCGAGGGTGCGGCGCCGCTTCCAGTCGGTCCACCAGCCCATCGGTCAGCGGCGCGGCAGGCCGCGGGGCCAGCGGCGCAGGGTCGAGTCGGAGCCTGTCATCGTCGGACATTAGAATACCCCCATGGTCTCGGTTGTCCGCCTGCATCCCCAGAACAGCGCGGCGGCGCTCGATCCGATCGCCGCCGGACTCGCCGCGCCGGAGCGCGCGCTGCTCGAGCGCGCGCTCGGCTTCGCCGAGCCGCTGTATGCCGGGCAGGTGCTGGCCACCGAGGAGCCGCTGTGGCCGCATGCGCTCGGCCTCGCAGGCAACCTCGCGTCAATCGGCCTCGATCCGGCGGGACGCGCCGCCGGCCTGCTGTTCGCCACGCCGAAGTACCTCGGCGGCACGGACGCGCTGCAGGGCGCCTTTGGCGCGGAGATCGCGGGGCTGGCGGCCGGCGTCGAGAAGCTCTACCAGTTGCGCGTCGCCACGCGCGGCGGGCGCAGCACCGGCGCGGGCCGTCGCGAGGCGCGCGCCGCGCAGACCGAGGTGCTGCGCAAGATGGTGCTCGGCATGGTCGAGGACATCCGCGTGGTGCTGATCCGGCTCGCCAGCCGCACGCAGACGCTGCGCTGGTTCGCGAAGCACGACGGCGCAGAGCGCCGCGGCTATGCGGAGGAAACGCTCGACATCTACGCGCCGCTCGCCAACCGGCTCGGCGTCTGGCAGTTCAAGTGGGAAATGGAAGACCTGTCGCTGCGCATCCTCGACCCCGAGGTGTACAAGCGCATTGCCGCGATGCTGGACGAGAAGCGCCTCGAGCGCGAGCAGTACATCCGCGACGCCATGGCGCAGACGCAGCGCGAGCTCGCCGCCGCCGGCATCCAGGCCGAGGTGGCCGGTCGGCCGAAGCACATCTATTCGATCTGGAACAAGATGCGCGCGAAGAGCATCGACTTCTCCGAGGTCTACGACGTGCGCGCGCTGCGCATCATCGTGCCCGGGGTGAAGGACTGCTACACCGCGCTCGGGGTGGTGCACAACCTCTGGCAGCCGATCCCGAAGGAATTCGACGACTATATCTCGAGGCCGAAGGGCAACCGCTACCAGTCGCTGCACACCGCGGTGATGGGGCCGGGCGGGCGCACGCTGGAGGTGCAGATCCGCACCGAGGCGATGCACCGCCATGCGGAGTTCGGCATTGCCGCGCACTGGCGCTACAAGGAGGCCGGCGGCCCGGCGCAGGCGAGCGACGGCTTCGACGACAAGATCGCGCTGCTGCGCCAGCTGCTCGCCTGGCGCGACGAGGTGGACGAGGGCACGCAGTGGGCGGAGAAGACGCGCGCCGCCGGGCTGGACGACACCATTTACGTCCTCACCCCGCAGGGCCGGGTGCTGGACCTGCCGGCGGGCTCGACGCCGGTGGATTTCGCCTATGCGCTGCACTCCGACCTCGGCCACCGCTGCCGGGGCGCGAAGGTCGACGGCCAGCTGGTGGCGCTCGATACGCCGCTCGCCAGCGGCCAGCGCGTGGAGATCGTCGCCGCCAAGACCGGTGGGCCGACGCGCGACTGGCTGCTGGCCGAGCGCGGCTTCGTCAGAAGCCCGCGCGCGCGCCAGAAAGTGCGGCAGTGGTTCAACGCGCAGGCGCTGGTCGAGACCATCGCCGCGGGCCGCGCTACGGTCGAGCGCGAGGCGCGCCGCGAGGGCGCGAGCCAGGTCGGCCATGACGAACTCGCGAAGCGGCTCGGATTCGACGACCACGACGCGCTGTTCACGGCGGTGGCGCGCGACGAGATCAACCTGCGGCAACTGCACGCGGCGCTGCAGGCGCTGAAAGGGGGCCCGCAGAAGCCCGAGGCGACGCTCGCGGCGCCCTCGCTCGCGCCGCGACGCCCCCGGACGCGGGCGCGCGACGGCGGCGTGCTGGTGGTGGGCATGGACCGCCTGCTCACCCAGCTTGCGCAGTGCTGCAAGCCGGTGCCGCCGGACGCGATCCGCGGCTTCGTCACGCGCGGCAAGGGGGTGTCGATCCATCGCGAGGACTGCGACAGCCTGCGCCGGCTTGCCGAGCGGCTGCCCGAGCGCCTGCTCGACGCACAGTGGAGCGGCGCGGAAGGCGCCTACACCGTGCAGGTGCTGGTGACCGCCACCGACCGGCAGGGCCTGCTGCGCGACATCGGCGACGCGCTCGCGCGCGAGCGCGTCAACGTGAACGCGGTGCGCACGCAGACGCGCGACGAGCTCGCCACCATGCGCTTCACCTTCACCGTGAGCGACCTCGAGCAGCTGCGCCGCGCGCTGGCCGTGGTGAAGACCGTGCCAGGGGTGATCCGGGCGGCGCGGGCGTGAGCGCCGGGGTGAGCGGTCCACGCTACGACGGCGTCGCGCAGGCCATGCACTGGCTGATGGCGCTCGCGCTCGTCGCGGTCTTCGCCATCGGCCTGTGGATGGTGGCGCAACCGCTGATGGTGCGCCTGAAGACGGTGCCGCTGCACAAGACGCTCGGTGTCACGGTATTCCTGCTGGCGTGCCTGCGCCTCGCGTGGCGCGCAACCCACCCGGCACCGGCGCTGCCGGCCTCGATGCCGCGCTGGGAGCGCATCGCTGCGACCGCGGCACACCATCTGCTCTACCTGCTCATGTTCGCGGTGCCGCTCTCGGGCTGGCTGATGAGCTCGGCGCTCGGCTTCGCCACGGTGCCGTTCGGGCTGTTCAGGCTGCCCGACCTGCTGGCGCGCGACCGGGAACTGGGCGACGCGCTCAAGGTCGTACACTTCGCGCTCAACAAGGCGTTCGCCGCGCTGGTGCTCCTGCACGTTGCCGCGGCGCTCAAGCATCATTTCATCGACCGGGACGGCGTGCTGCAGCGCATGCTGCCGGGCGGGAGCCGGAGATCATGAACGTGTCGATGCGGGTTCTGGCAGTGATTCTCGTGGCGCAAGGCCTGGTGGCGGGCGCAGTGCAGGCGCAGGCGCGGGCACTGGACACGGGCAAGAGCCGCGTCGCCTTCGTCTATACGGTGGAAAGGAAGATTGCCGTCGAGGGGCGCTTTCCGAAGTTCGGCGCCCATGTCGTGTTCGACGAGCGCGCGCCGGATAAGGGCTCGGTGAGGCTCGACATCGATGTCGGCGCCATCGATACCGGCTCAGCCGAGGGCGACACCGAGGCGAAGCGCCCCGCGTGGTTCGATGCGCCGAAGTTCGCCACCGCGAGCTTCGTCTCCACCGCGGTGCGTCGCGCCGGGGAGCGCCGCTACGAGGCGCTCGGCCGGCTGACGATCAAGGGCGCGACGCGCGAGGCGAGCATCCCCTTCACCGTGGCCCCACTCCCGGGCGGCGGCCTGCGCGCCCAGGGCAGCCTGACGATCAAGCGGCTGGCCTTTGGCGTCGGCACCGGGCTGTGGGCGGATACCTCCCAGATCGCCGACGAGGTCGAGGTGAAATTCGACCTCCTGCTCGGCCCGTCGAAATAGCGGAATAGCGCGCCCGCGGCAGGCGTTTGCCGCAGGCCATTCCGGTTTACCCCGTCATCACAACCCGAAGGAAGGATTCCCCCATGCTCAAGCGTTCCCTGGCCGGCCTCGCGCTGGCCGCCCTTGCCCTGCCGGCTGCCGCGCAGAGCTACACCGTCGAACCGCGCCATACCCACATCACCTGGGCCGTGAGCCATTTTGGCACCTCGACGTTTCGCGGCAAGCTGACGAAGACCTCCGGCAAGGTGGTGCTCGACGCGGCGGCGAAGACCGGTTCGGTCGAGATCGTCATCTCGCCCGCGGGCGTGATGTCCGGCGACGAGAAGCTGGACAAGCACCTGCTGGCAGGCGATTTCTTCAACGTCGAGAAGTTCGCCACCGCGACCTTCAAGTCGACGAAGGTGGTATTCGAGGGCGCCGCGCCGAAATCGATCGAGGGCGAGTTGACCCTGCTTGGCGTGACGAAGCCGGTGACGCTCGCGGTGACGCACTTCCACTGCCGCATGCACCCGATGCTGAAGAAGGACTTCTGCGGCGCGGATGCCACCGCCACCATCAAGCGCAGCGACTGGGGCATGAAGTACGCCGTGCCCGCGGTCAGCGACGACGTGAAGCTCGACATCGCCATCGAGGCGCTGAAGGACTAGCCACGGGAGTAACAAGGGGGCTCCGGCCCCTCGTGCACCCCCGACGTCGGAGAACCTAAACGAGGAGCACCAGCCCCCAGACGAGCGCCGCGTTCAGCAGCGAGAGCATCACCGCGGCGCTGGCGATGTCCTTGGCACGGCCCGCAAGCGGGTGGCGCTCGAGCGACACGCGGTCGACCGCGGCCTCGATCGCCGAATTGAGCAGTTCGACGACCAGCACGAGAAGCACGCTGCCCGCGAGCAGCGCGCGCTCGACACCGGTCTGCCCGAGCCACAGCGCCGCCGGCAGCAGCACCACCGCTGCCATCAACTCCTGCCGGAACGCCGCCTCGCCGCGCACCGCCTCCGCGAGGCCCGTGAGCGAGCAGCGCGTCGCCTGCGCGAGCCGCGCCACCCCCGTCAGCCCCCTGCGCGGTTCCTCAGTCATGTCGCCACCGACTCTAGCACGCGCGGGACAGGACCATATAGTAACATATATGTTACCATAAGGCCGGTTCTAGCGCCAAACCGGAGCGACGGTGTTGAGGAAGGAGGTACGGGGGGAACCACGGGTTCCCCCTGTTCCAATCCTGCCAAGGATTCTGTTCAGCTTGGCGTCGCCAAGGTGAACAGCAATTCCTCTTGGGCCGCCCGTCTGCGCCCGCGCCGCGGCCGCGCCCGCTCGTAGCTCCCGTCCGGTTTCATCTCCCAGGTCTGGCAGTTGTCGTCCAGGTACGGCTGCAGGCCTTCGCGCAGCACGCGGCGCTTGAGCGCCGGGTCGAGCACCGGGAAGCACAGCTCGATGCGGCGAAAGAAGTTGCGGTCCATCCAGTCGGCGCTCGACAGGTACACCTCGTCGGCGCCGTCGTTGTGGAAGCAGAAGATGCGCGAGTGCTCCAGGAACCGTCCGATGATGGAGCGCACGCGGATGTTCTCCGAAACGCCCTCCAGCCCGGGCTTCAGCGCGCAGACGCCGCGCACGATGAGTTCGATCTTCACCCCGGCCTGCGAGGCGGCGTAGAGCGCCTCGATGACGCCCGGCTCGAGCAGCGCGTTCATCTTGGCGATGATGCGCGCGGGCCGGCCTTCGGCGGCGATCGCCGCCTCGTCGCGGATCGCCTCGATCACGCGCTTGTGCAGCGTGAAGGGCGACTGCCAGACATGATTCATGCGGCTTGCGCGGCCGAGGCCGGTCAACTGCTTGAAGACCTCGTGCACGTCGGCGCACAGGGCTTCGTTCGCCGAGAGCAGCCCGAAGTCGGTGTACAGGCGCGCGGTGCGCGGGTGGTAGTTGCCGGTGGCGAGGTGTACGTAGCGCCTGAGGATCTTGCCGCCGTCCGGCCCGTCCTCGCGGCGCACGACGAGCGCCATTTTGGCGTGCGTCTTGTGGCCGACCACGCCGTAGACCACGTGCGCGCCGACTTCCTCCAGCCGCGCCGCCCAGTTGAGGTTCGCTTCCTCGTCGAAGCGCGCCATCAGTTCTACCACCACGGTGACTTCCTTGCCGCGCCGCGCGGCGTCGATGAGGATTTCCATCAACTCGGAATCGGTGCCGGTGCGGTAGACCGTCTGCTTGATCGCTACCACCTGCGGGTCGATGGCGGTGGTGCGGATGAAGTCCAGCACCAGCGCAAAGGACTGGTAGGGGTGATGCAGCAGGATGTCCTGTCGCGCGATCGCCCCGAACAGGTCGTCGCGCTTGGCGAGCGCCGCGGGAAATCCGGGCTGGAACGGCGCGTACTTCAGGTCGGGCCGGTCGACCTGGTCCGGGACCTCGCGCAGCCGGTAGAGGTTCACCGGACCGTCGACGCGGTGCAGGTCTTCCGGGGCAAGCGAGAACTGCTGTAACAGGAAGTCCACCATGGCCGGCGAGCAGTTGTCCGCCACTTCCAGTCGCACCGCGTCGCCGAAGTGCCGATGCAGCAGTTCGCCCTGCAGCGCGGTGCGCAGGTTCTTGATTTCCTCTTCCTCGACGAAGAGGTCGGAGTTTCGCGTCACGCGGAACTGGTAGCAGCCGAGGACCTTCATGCCGGCGAAGAGTTCCTGCACGTGCGCGTGCAGGATCGACGACAGGAAGGCAAAGGCAAACTCCCCCTCGAAGATGTCTTTCGGCAGCCGGATGACGCGCGGCAGCACGCGCGGGGCCTGCACGATGGCGGCGCCCGAACTGCGGCCGAACGCGTCCTTGCCCTCGAGTTCGACGGCGAAGTTCAGGCTCTTGTTGAACACGCGCGGGAACGGGTGCGCGGGGTCGAGCCCGATCGGCGTCAGCACCGGCAGCACTTCGCGGAAAAAGTAGTCGCGCACCCACTTCTGCTGCGCCGGCGTCCAGTCGGTGCGGCGCGGGAACTGGATGCCCTCGGCGGCGAGGCCCGGCAGCAGGACCTCGTTCAGCAGGCGGTACTGGTCTGCCACCAGGACGTGCGCCTGGCCGATCACCTCGGCAAGCACTTCCGCGGGGAGCCGGCCGTCGGGGCCGGGCTCGGACAGGCCGAGCGCGATCTGCTCCTTCAGGCCGGCGACGCGAATCTCGAAGAACTCGTCGAGGTTGAGCGAGACGATGGTGAGGAAGCGCAGGCGTTCGAGCAGCGGCACCGAATCGTCCGCGGCCTGCGCCAGCACGCGCCGGTTGAACTCGAGCAACCCGAGCTCGCGGTTCAGGAAATGGGCGTGGGTGAGCGACTTGCCCGGCGACAGGGCGCGTTTGCGGTTCATCGCTTCCAGTGTACCGTGGGCGCCGCCCGGTTCGGCGCCGATTGCCGAAACGCAGCGCACGCTCTACGCTTCGCCACCATGGCGGCGCACGACACCCTCGCGGCTGTTGATCTGGGATCAAACAGCTTCCACCTGCAGATCGGCCGGGTGGTGGACGGGCAGATCTATCCGCTGGACGCGGTGCGCGACGCGGTGCGCCTCGGCGCGGGCCTGACCGCGGACAAGCGCATCGACCGCGCCACGCAGGCCCGGGCGCTGGAGACCCTGCGACGCTTTCGCGAGCGGCTGCGCAGCTTTCCGCGCGCGGCGGTGCGCGCGGTGGGCACCAACACCCTGCGCGTGGCGAAGAACGCGCCGCAGTTCCTGCGCGAGGCGCGCGAGGCGCTCGGCTTTCCGATCGAGGTGATCGCCGGGCGCGAGGAGGCGCGGTTGATCTACGTCGGCGTGGCGCACGTCCTGCCGCCCTCGGGCCTGAAGCGCCTGGTGGTGGACATCGGCGGCGGCTCGACCGAGTTCATCGTCGGCGAGGCCATGGCGCCGCAGCTCACCGAGAGCCTGTACATGGGCTGCGTGAGTTTCAGCCTGCGGTTCTTTCCCGACGGCCGCGTCGACAAGACGCGCATGAAGGCCGCAGAACTCGCCGCGCGCCAGGAGATGTCGGCGATGGTGCGCGATTATCGCGATGCCGGCTGGCAGGAAGCCATCGGCTCCTCGGGCACGGCGCGCTCGATCGAGGCGATCCTGCGCGAGAACGGCTTCACGCAGGACGGCATCACGCGCGAGGGCCTCGATCGCCTGCGCGCCCTGCTGATCAGGCACGAGGCCGCGGATGCGGAGCGCATCCCCGGTCTGCGCGCCGCGCGCGCGCCGGTGTTGCCGGGCGGGCTTGCGATCCTGGTCGCAGTCTGCGACGAGCTCGGCATCGACTCGATGCAGGCCTCCGACGGGGCGCTGCGCCATGGCGTGCTCTACGACCTGCTGGGACGCGTGCGGCACGAGGACATGCGCGAGTCGACCGTGAGCCAGTTCATGCGCCGCTACCAGCTGGATGCCGCGCAGGCGGCGCGCGTGCATGCGCTGGCGATGACGGTGTACGACGCGCTCGCGGCCGGACGCGAGCCCGCGGTGTCGTCCGGGGATGCCGCGCCGCCGCGTGCCGAGGACGACCCGGACCGCCAGATGCTCGCCTGGGCGGCGCGGCTGGCCGAGACCGGCCTGTCGATCGCGCATGCGCAGTATCACAAGCATTCCGCCTACGTGCTGTCGAACGCCGACATGCCGGGTTTCTCGCGCATGGAACAGCAGCGGCTCGCGCGCATCGTGCTCGCGCACCGCGGCAAGCTCGCCAAGGTGCAGGATGCGGGCCTGGACGGCCGCGACTGGGGGCTGGTGTTCGCCCTGCGGCTGGCCTCGACGATCCTGCGCCGGCGCACGGACCTCAAGCTGCCGCACCTCGGCGTCTCGGGCGACGAGAGCGGGTTCGCGCTTGAACTGCCGCAGCGCTGGCTGGAGGAAAACCCGCTCACGGCCGACGCGCTCGAGGCCGAGGCGCGCGAATGGAAAGCAATCGGCATGCGCCTCACGGTGAGCGCACTGTCGGACAGGAAGATGGCGGCGCTCGCGCGCGCCTGACCGCCCGCCGGCGCCTAGAGCATCTCGGGCGACATCACGGCGCGCACCACGACCTGCGACTCGCCGTTGCGCACGCGGTAGCTGAGCCACCACAGCGCGCCCTTGCGCAGGCTCCATTCGAAGGCGTTGCCACCCACCAGCCAGGCCGCCGTGCAGCCGAGCGTCGGCTGGTGCCCGGCAACCACCACCGCGCCCTTGCGGCGCGGCCAGTCGGCGGCCTCGAGCACGTCGGCGGGGGAGGCGCCGGGCGCGAGGCCCGGAGAAATGCGATGCGCCCGGCCCAGGGCTTCCGCGGTCTGCACGGCGCGCCGCGCCGGGCTCGACAGGACCAGGAACTTCGAGGGCAGGCGCTGCAGCAGCCATTCGGCCATGCGCGCGGCCTGCTTCTGGCCCTTCGAAGTCAGTTTTCGCTCGAGGTCGGGACCGCCTTCTTCCGCCTCGGCGTGCCGCCACAGGATCAGGTCCATGGTCATCGCATCCGGGTCACGGGTGCGTCGCAGTCTAAGGCAGACGCGGGCGTTGCGGACAGGCGGCCGCCGCAAACGCGCGCGCCGTGCGTTGAGGGCGGTGCCGCGATGGGCTAGAATCCGCCCTCCCTAGGCGCGTAGCTCAGCTGGTTAGAGCACTACCTTGACATGGTAGGGGTCGTTGGTTCGAGTCCAATCGCGCCTACCAGCACCCTTCGGGGTGCGGTACGACAGTGGGAAGTGACGGGAGCATGAACATGACGACTCGAACGCACACGAAACAGGCTTGAAGCGCCGCAGGCGAGTTCGTCACCATGATGAAAAAGTGCGGCCAGACCGCACTTTTTTTTGCCCGCGATCCGGCGGGCGAGAGCACCCAGAGGATGCAACGCATGCCCGATATCCGGCTCCCCGACGGCTCCGTCAGGAGCTTTCCCGCCCCCGTCAGCGTGGCTGCGGTGGCGCGTGCCATCGGCCCGGGACTGGCCAAGGCGGCGCTTGCCGGGCGGCTTGACGGGCGCGTGGTCGACACCAGCACGGTGGTCGAGTCGGATGCGACGCTCGCGATCATCACCGAGCGCGACCCCGAGGGCCTCGAGGTCCTGCGCCATTCCACGGCCCACCTGCTGGCGCACGCGGTGAAGGAGCTGTTTCCCGAGGCGCAGGTGACCATCGGGCCGGTGATCGAGAACGGGTTCTACTACGACTTCGCGTTCAAGCGGCCGTTCACGCCGGAGGACCTCGCGGCAATCGAGAAGCGCATGGGCGAGATCGCCAAGCGCGACCTGCCGGTGGCGCGCCGGGTCCTGTCGCGCGAAGACGCGGTGAAGTTCTTCCGCGACCAGGGCGAGCATTACAAGGCCGAAATCATCGCCTCGATCCCGAGCGACGAGCCGGTGTCGCTCTACGGGCAGGGCGAGTTCACCGACCTGTGCCGCGGCCCGCACGTGCCCTCGACCGGCAGGCTGAAGGTGTTCAAGCTGATGAAGCTCGCCGGTGCCTACTGGCGCGGCGACTCGAAGAACGAGATGCTCCAGCGCATCTACGGCACCGCTTGGGCGAAGAAGGAGGACCAGGAGGCCTACCTGACGATGCTGGAGGAGGCGGAGAAGCGCGACCACCGGCGCCTCGGCACGCAACTCGACCTCTTTCACATGCAGGAGGAGGCGCCGGGGCTGGTGTTCTGGCACCCGAAGGGCTGGACCGTCTGGCAGGAAGTCGAGCAGTACATGCGCCGGGTCTACCGCGACAACGGCTACCAGGAGGTGCGCTGCCCGCAGATCCTCGATCGCAGCCTGTGGGAGCGCACCGGGCACTGGGAGAACTACCGCGAGAACATGTTCACCACGGAGTCGGAGAACCGCGACTACGCGGTCAAGCCGATGAACTGCCCGGGCCACATCCAGATCTTCAACAAGGGCCTGCGCAGCTACCGCGACCTGCCGCTGCGCTATGGCGAGTTCGGCGCTTGCCACCGCAACGAGCCCTCGGGCGCGCTGCACGGGCTGATGCGGGTGCGCGGCTTCACGCAGGACGACGGCCACATTTTCTGCACTGAAGACCAGATCCTGCCGGAGTGCGCCGCGTACACGGCGCTCTTGCAGAAGGTGTACGCCGATTTCGGCTTCAAGGACATCATCTACCGGGTGGCCACGCGCCCGGCCAAGCGCATCGGCGAGGACGCGGCTTGGGACAAGGCCGAGAAGGCCCTGATGGCGTCGCTGGACCAGTCGGGTGTCGCCTACGAGGTGACCCCGGGCGAGGGCGCCTTCTACGGCCCGAAGATCGAGTATTCGCTGAAGGACGGCATCGGCCGCGTCTGGCAGTGCGGCACCATGCAGGTGGACTTCTTCATGCCGGAGCGGCTCGGCGCCCAGTACGTCGGCGAGGACAATGCCCGGCACCTGCCGGTGATGCTGCACCGGGCGATCGTCGGCTCGATGGAGCGCTTCCTCGGCATCCTGATCGAGCATTACGCCGGGGCGTTTCCGCTGTGGCTGGCGCCAGAGCAGGTGGTGGTGATGAACATCACCGAGCGGCAGGCGGGCTACGCCAGATCGGTGGTCGAGCGCCTGGTTCAGGCCGGTTGGCGAGTCTTCGAGGATTTGCGGAACGAAAAAATTTCCTATAAAATTCGGGAACATAGCCTGCAAAAGTTGCCGTATCAGGTCGTTGTCGGCGACAAGGAAATGCAGGCAGGAAGCGTGGCCGTACGAACGCGCAGCGGCGAAGATCTCGGTGCAATGAGCCTCGAGCAATTTGTCGAGCGCCTCGGAAACGAGGCGCGGGCGCTGGGTACGGCCTGATTTTTTTGCGGGAAGGGTTCCCGCACGGTGCGCGCGGCGGCCGGAATCGCCCGCGGCAGAGGAGTTTGCACACATCGCAATCGAGCTATCGCAGCGCCTGAACCGGGAAATCACCGCCCCGGAAGTGCGCTTGGTGTCGGACAGCGGCGAACAGTTGGGCATCGTTCCGGTCGAGGAGGCGCTGCGCCTCGCGGAGGAGAAGGACGTCGATCTGGTCGAGATTGCGCCCACGGCGAAACCGCCGGTGTGCAAGCTCATGGATTTCGGCAAGTTCCGCTACCGCGAGCAGAAGAAGGCGCACGAAGCCAAGCTCAAGCAGAAGCAGATCCAGGTCAAGGAGATCAAGTTCCGTCCGCGCACCGACGAGGGCGACTACAAGATCAAGCTCGGCAAGCTGGTCGAGTTCCTTGAAGAGGGCGACAAGGCGAAGGTGACGCTGCGGTTTCGCGGTCGCGAGATGGCGCACCAGGAGTTCGGCATCCGGGTGCTCGAGCGCATCAAGGCAGACCTCGAGGGCGTCGGGATCGTCGAGCAGTGGCCGAAGATGGAGGGACGCCAGATGGTGATGGTGCTGGCGCCCAAGAAGAAAGTGGAAACGGTCGCGGTGAAGCCGAAGAAGCCCGCCGCGCCGAGGAAGCCCGCAGCGCCGAAGCCCGAAACGGCCAAGGCGCCGGCAGAGGACGCAGTCGCCGGCAAGCCGGTCGAAGCCTCCTGAAGGTTGAAGGTCGGACCAGAATTCGCGATGCACGCCTCAAAGGGGGCGGGCGCCGCAAATAAGTGATGTCCTGGCAGTTAAAGCGCCTGCGTTGCGGGCCGCCTGGCGTCAAGCTAGAAGATGGAGTTGTCATGCCCAAGGTGAAGACGAAAAAAAGCGCTGCCAAGCGCTTCAAGGTGCGCTCGAGCGGCAGCATCAAGCGCTCGCATGCGTACATGCGCCACATCCTGACCAAGAAGACGACGAAGCGTAAGCGTCAGCTGCGCGGCACCACGTCGGTCGACCAGACCAACAAGGCGGCGGTGCGTGCCATGCTGCCTTACTCGGGTTAAGGGGGAGCGCCATGCCACGCGTCAAGAGAGGGGTTACCGCGCGCGCCCGCCACAAGAAGGTGTTGCGCCAGGCCAAGGGGTTCCGCGGCCGAAGAGGCAATGTTTACCGGGTCGCCAAGCAGGCGGTGATGAAGGCGGGGCAGTACGCCTACCGCGACCGTCGCCAGAAGAAGCGCACCTTCCGCGCGCTCTGGATCGCGCGCATCAATGCCGCGGTGCGTGAACTGGGCATGACCTACAGCGCCTTCATGGCAGGCATGAAGCGGGCGAACATCGAGGTGGACCGCAAGGTGCTCGCCGATCTCGCCGTCGCCGACAAGCCGGCGTTCGCGAAGATCGCGAACCAGGTCAAGGCGGGTTTCGCGCACTGAGCCCGGCGGGGCGCGGGACGCGTCGCGCGGGTCCGGCACGCGTCCTTCGCTGCGACTATGGATGACGTCGAGGCAATCGTAGCGCGGGCACTGGCCGAATTCGGTGCAGCGGGGGATCCCGCTGCGCTGGAGGATGCCAAGGCCCGTTATCTCGGGCGCAACGGCGTCCTCACCGAACTTCGCAAGACCCTGGGCGCGCTCGCGCCCGAGGCGCGCAAGCAGGCGGGCGCCGCCTTCAATACCGCCAAGGACCGCGTCGAGCAGGGGCTGGAGGCGCGGCGTGCCGCGCTCGCCGACGCGCGCCTCGAGGTACAACTCGCCGGCGAGGCGCTGGACGTGTCCCTGCCCGGGCGCGGCCGGGGATGCGGTGGCATCCATCCCCTGATCCGCACCTGGCGCCGCGTCGAGTCGATTTTCGCGTCGGTCGGCTTCGATGTCGCCGACGGCCCGGAGATCGAGAACGACTGGATGAACTTCACGGCCCTGAACAACCCGGAGAATCACCCGGCGCGTTCGATGCAGGACACGTTCTACGTTGACCTGAAGGACGCCAACGGCGTGCCCCTGCTGCTTCGCACGCACACCAGTCCGATGCAGGTGCGCTATGCGCGCATGCATCGTCCGCCGATCAAGGTGATCGCGCCGGGACGCACCTACCGGGTGGACTCGGACGCGACGCATTCGCCGATGTTCCATCAGGTCGAGGGCCTGTGGATCGACGAGAACGTCAGCTTTGCCGACCTCAAGGGGGTCTACACGGACTTCCTGCGGCGCTTTTTCGAGTCCGACGATCTCGAGGTGCGATTTCGCCCCTCGTTCTTTCCCTTTACCGAGCCTTCCGCAGAGATCGACATGAAGTTCGACACCGGTCCCTTGCGCGGGCGCTGGCTCGAGATCTCCGGGGCCGGCCAGGTGCATCCGACCGTGGTGCGCAACTTCGGCCTTGATCCCGAGCGCTACATCGGGTTCGCCTTCGGATCGGGACTCGAGCGCCTGACGATGCTGCGCTATGGCATCGACGACCTGCGCCTGTTCTTCGACGGCGACCTGCGATTCCTCGGGCAATTCGCGTGAACATCCTCGAATCCTGGCTGCGCAGCATGGCCGACCCGGCGCTCGACACCGACGCGCTCGCCCACGTGCTCACCATGGCCGGGCTCGAGGTCGAGTCCTGCTTGCCGGTTGCGCCGCCGTTCACGGACGTGGTGGTGGGGCGCGTGGTGAAGGTCGACCGGCATCCGGATGCCGACCGGCTCTCGGTCTGCGCGGTCGACGCCGGCGGCACGCAGGCGACCGTGGTGTGCGGCGCGCCGAACGTGCGCGCCGGCCTGTGCGTGCCCTTTGCCCGGGTCGGCGCGAAGCTGCCCGGGCTCGAGATCCGCGCGGCCACGGTACGCGGCGTCGAAAGCCAGGGGATGCTGTGTTCGGCGAAGGAACTCGGCCTGTCGGAGGACCACGCGGGCCTGCTGGAACTCGATGCGTCCGCCGCGCCCGGCGCCAACGTGCGCGAGGTCCTCGCGCTGGACGATCACCTGTTCGACATCAAGCTCACGCCGAATCGCGCGGATTGCCTCTCGGTGCTGGGCATCGCGCGCGAGGTGGCCGCGCTCACCGGGGCGCCCCTGGTGGCGCCGACGATCCAGCCGGTCAAGCCGCAGAACGATGCCCTGCTGGCCGTCGAGGTGCGCGCGCCCGACCTTTGCGGCCGCTTCTCCTGGCGCGTGATTCGCGGCGTGAACGCCCGGGCGCGCACGCCTGAATGGATGAAGACGCGCCTGTCGCGCAGCGGCCAGCGGCCGATTTCCGCGCTGGTCGACATCTCGAACTATGTCCTGCTGGAGCTCGGACGGCCCACGCACATCTTCGACCTGGACAAGGTGCGCGGCGCGCTGGTGGTGCGCTGGGGCGAGAAGGGCGAGAAGGTGGAGTTGCTGAACGGGCAGACGGTGGAGGTGGATTCGTCAGTCGGCGTGATCGCGGACGCCGCAGGCGTTGAGGCGCTCGCCGGCGTCATGGGGGGCGAGGCCACCTCGGTGACCGATGACACGCGCAACATCTATATCGAGGCGGCGTTCTGGTGGCCGCAGGCGATCGCCGGCCGGGCACGACGCTTCAATTTTTCGACCGATGCATCGCATCGTTTCGAGCGCGGCGTCGACTTCGCATCGACGGTGGAGCACCTGGAGCACATCACGCGGCTGGTGCTGGAGATCTGCGGCGGCGAACCGGGACCGGTGGACGACACCGTCAAGGCCCTGCCCGAGCGCAAGCCGGTTCGAATGCGGGTGGCGCGCGCGCAGCGGGTGATCGGCGTGGCGGTTCCCGCGGACGAGATGGCCGATATCTTCCGCCGGCTCGCGCTGCCCTGCGCGGTCGATGGTGACACCTTCGTCGTGACGCCGCCGCCGTATCGCTTCGACCTGGAGATCGAGGAAGACCTGATCGAGGAGGTGGCGCGCGTATACGGCTTCGAGCGCATCCCGGTGGAGGCGCCGCAGACGCGGGCGCGCATGCACGCGCGCCCCGAGGCGCGTCGCAGCCTGCATGCCGTGCGCGATGCGCTCGCGGCGCGCGAGTTCTTCGAGATGATCAATTTCAGTTTCGTCGAGCCGCAATGGGAAGCGGATTTTGCCGGCATCGACGCGCCGATCCGTCTGCTCAACCCGATCGCCAGCCAGCTCTCGGTCATGCGCACCACGCTGATCGGTTCCCTGGTGGCCAACGTGCGCACGAACCATGCGCGCAAGGTGCCACGCATCCGGGTGTTCGAGCTGGGCCGCGTTTTCCTGCGCGCGCCCGCACATCCGGACGGGCCGCTGGAGGTGGCCGGCGTGCGCCAGCCGGTGCGCGTGGCGGCAGCCGCCTTCGGGCACGCGGACGAGGACCAGTGGGGAACACCGGCGCGTCCGGTCGATTTCTTCGACCTCAAGGCGGACCTGGAAGCCCTGTATGCGCCGACCCGCGTCCGCTTCGAGGCGGCCGTCCACCCGGCGCTGCATCCCGGCCGTTCGGCGCGCGTGCTGCTCGAGGGCGTGGTGGTTGGCTGGATCGGTGAACTGCACCCGCGCTGGCAGCAAAAATACGAGCTTTCTCAACCAGTTATCGTATTCGAAGTGGACGCTCACAGTCTTGAGAGAACACCTCTTCCAAGGCCGTCTGCGCCATCAAAGTTTCCTCATGTAATCAGGGATATAGCCGTAATCGTGGCGGAAGCCACTCCGGCGCTCACCATGGTCGACGCGGTGGAGGCGGAGAAACCGGACATCGTGACGCAGGTGCGGGTGTTCGACCTGTACCACGGCAAGAGCCTCCCTGCGGGGCAAAAAAGCATTGCGTTTCGGGTAGTTATGCAACATACTGAACGCACCCTCACGGATGCCGAGGCAGACGGGGCACGCGACGCGATTACTGCCCTGTTGGGCCGCAAGTTTTCGGCAACCCTAAGATCCTAAAAGAAAAATCTGGAAAGTACGACCAGGGAGAGGTATGACTCTTACCAAGGCCGAACTGGCGGATCTTCTTTTCGAGAAGGTCGGCCTCAACAAGCGCGAGGCCAAGGACATGGTTGAGGCGTTTTTTGAGGAAATCAGGGGTGCTCTGGAGCGCGGGGAGAGCGTCAAGCTCTCGGGGTTCGGCAATTTCCAATTGCGCGACAAACCGCAGCGTCCCGGGCGCAATCCCAAGACGGGCGAGGAGATTCCGATCAGCGCCCGCCGCGTCGTGACATTCCACGCCAGCCAGAAGTTGAAGGCCATGGTGGAGAAGGCGCGCCATGGAGCCGAGCCGCAACAAGAAGGCTGATCTCCCGCCGATCCCCGCCAAGCGCTACTTCACGATCGGTGAAGTCAGCGAGTTGTGCGGGGTGAAGCCGCATGTGCTTCGCTACTGGGAGCAGGAGTTCACGCAACTGAAACCGGTGAAGCGGCGCGGCAACCGGCGCTATTACCAGCATCACGAAGTCCTGCTCATCCGGCGCATCCGCGAACTGCTGTACGAGGAGGGCTTCACCATCAGCGGCGCGAGAAACCGCCTGGACAACCACCTTTCCCAGGGTGCGGATGCGGGAAACGGACGCGCCGGGAGTGCTCGCAACAACGCGGCGGACCTCGGCGCGATCAAGGGCGAATTGCGCGAGTTGCTCGACGCCTTGCAGTCCTGAGAACAGCCTGAATCAGGCGCTGCTGCCCGGACCCCTCTGATAGAATCGCGGGCTTCGGGGCGTAGCGCAGCCTGGTAGCGTACCTGCCTGGGGGGCAGGTGGTCGTGGGTTCAAATCCCACCGCCCCGACCAACCCACCTGATCCTTCGCGTTGTCCTCTCCCGCGTGCGTCGGTTCCCCGACCCGGCAGGCATCTTTCGCCGGACGCAAGCAGCATCTTGTACGCGCCGAAGCAGAACCGCATTCCCTGGTCGCGCCGCGTGCTCAGGCCGTCAGGCGGTCCGCAATGCGCCGCGCCCAGGGCGCAATCACGATGGCGCAGGGGAAGGCCACCACCCAGCCGCTCATCCACGCCGTCATCCAGCGCCGCACGAAATCGGGTGGAAAGCCGACGGTCACCGCGGTGCTGACGCCGGTGATGATCAGCACCATGAAGAAGGTCAGGATGAAGGCAAAGACGACCGCGTAATAGCGCTTCGGGATCCGCATGGTGTGACGCTGATAGCAGCGGGCAGCGGTACCGCTTCTCAGGGATCGCGCGGCGCGCGCTGGGAATCGGCTTCACGCACCGCAGCGGGCCATAATGCGGGCATGGCAACGCCCGCGCCGCTGCGACTCGAGGGCTGGACGCTCGATTTCTACCGACTGCCGTACGCGCATGAGGTGAAGTGGGCGAACGCACTCGAGCGCGAGGGCACGTTCGCGCTCCTGACCCTGCGCGCCGGCGGTTGCGAAGGCGTCGCCGAGGGCACGCTCAAGCACACTTGGTCGGGCGTCTCGCCGCGCGTGCTCGCCGCCGCGCTGGAAGACGTGATCCTGCCGCGGCTCGCGGGCATCGATCTCGGCGACGCGGCGGCGGTGAGCGCGGCCTGGCGCGGCGTGCCGGAGAACACGCTCGCCAAGACGCTGGCCGACAACGCCTGCTGGACCCTGCGCGCGGCGGTGGCCGGCACGCCCCTGTGGGCGCTCTGGGGCGGGCGCCGGCAGGTCGAGATCGCCTGGACCGTGACGCGCCAGCCGCCGTCGGCGATGGCCGCGGAATGCGCGCAGGCCTGCGCCCGCCACGGGTTTCGCACGCTGAAGGTGAAGGGCGGGCAGGGGCTGGACACCGACCTGCGCGCGTTGCGCGAGATCCGCGCGGCGGTCGGCCCGTCCGTCGAACTGTATGTCGACGCCAACAGCGAGTACCCGGCCGCCGAGGGCGCGGACTACGTGCGCGCGCTGGCCGCGGAAGGCGTCACCCTGGCCGAGGACCCGTGTCCGCTCGAGCCCGGCGCCGCGTTTGAAGCCCTGCAGCGCGAGGTGCCGCTGCCGATCCTCGTCGATCGCAGTTGCGCCTCGTCGCGCGACGCGCGGCTGTTCCTGGAGCGCGGCGTGCGGGCGCTGTCGGCAAAACCCGGTCGCGTGGGCCTGTCGGAAACCCGCGCCATCGCGGCGCTTGCCGCGGCCGCCTCGGCGCGCGTCGCCGTCGGCCTGTACGCGGAAAGCCTGCTCGGCACGCTGATCAGCCTGCAGCAGGCCGCGGCGCTCGCGCCCGCGCTGACCATCGCCGCGGAGCAGACCTTCTTCATGACGATGACCGGGCAGGTGACCGCCACCGAACTGCCGATCCGCAACGGTTGCGTCCTGCTGCCCGATTCGGCGGCCCTGGCCGCTTGCGTCGATCGCGCCGCCGTGCGGCGCTACGCGCTTTGAAAGCGATTCTCGCGCCTCGTGCGAGGGTGCGCAGCGCGGCCTTAGAATCGGGGACGATCCCATTTCTGCAAGGAGTTGCCGCGCGATGCGCACACCGCCGATGCTGAAACCCCGCGACTGGTCCAGCCAGCCGCCCTACGTGTTCCCGGGCTACAAGTCGACCGCCCTGCGCGGACCGAAGAAGCCGTTGATCCCGATCCGCCAGTCGCTCGCCGAACTCAGCGGCCCGGTCTACGGGCACGACGATATCGGCGCACTGGATCACGACCTGACGAAGAATGCCGCGATGAACGGCGAGCCCCTGGGCGAGCGCATCGTGGTCACCGGCCGCGTGCTCGACGAGGGCGGCCGTCCGGTGCGCGGCCAGCTGGTGGAGGTCTGGCAGGCGAATGCCGCCGGGCGCTACGTGCACCACGTGGACCAGCATCCGGCGCCGCTGGACGCGAACTTCCTCGGCGCCGGCCGCTGCCTGACCGACGCCAACGGGCGCTACCGGTTCTACTCCATCAAGCCCGGCGCGTACCCCTGGGGCAATTCGTACAACGCCTGGCGCCCGGCGCACATCCATTTCTCGCTCTTCGGCCGCAGCTTCGCGACGCGCCTGGTGACGCAGATGTACTTCCCGGGCGACCCGCTGCTCGCCACCGACCCGATCTACAACTCGGCGCCCGCCGGCGCACGCGAGCGCATGGTGAGCGCGTTCTCGGCCTCGGTGACCGAGCACCAGTTCGCGCTCGGCTACGTCTTCGACATCGTGCTGCGCGGCCCGAAGCAGACGCCGCGGGGGAGGTAGGCCATGAAGCGAAAAGCCATCAAGGGCAAGCGCGGGCAGACGCCCTCGCAGACCGTCGGCCCGTTCTTCGCCTATGCGCTCACCCCCGAGCAGTACGGCTATGCCTACCGCAGCAGCCACGGCCCGGTGTTGTGGAACGAGAACCTTGCGGGTGAGCGCATCCGCATCACCGGCCGCGTGTTCGACGGCGCCGGCAAGCCGATCGAGGACGCGATGATCGAGATCTGGCAGGCCGATGCCGCGGGCCGCTACGCAGATGCGCGGCGCAGCGACGGCTTTCGCGGGCTCGGTCGCTGCGGCACCGGCACCGATCCGCAGCGGCGCTTCTGGTTCGACACCGTCCGGCCCGGGGCGCTCGAACCCGGCGCGGCCCCTTTCATCAACGTGATCGTGCTGATGCGCGGCATGCTGGTGCACGCCTACACCCGCCTGTACTTCCCGGACGCCGCGGCAGCGAACGCCGTCGATCCGGTGCTGGCGACGGTGCCTGCGGCGCGGCGCAGGACGCTGGTCGCGATACGCGACCGGCGCGCGGGCGGCGCGAGCTACCGCTTCGACATCCGCATGCAGGGGCCGCGCGAAACCGTCTTCTTCGACGTCTGAGCATGACCGGCCTCGCGCGCATCTTCGAGGACGCACCCAGCGCCGAGGCGTTTTCGGACGCGGCCTTCCTCGCCGCGATGCTGGCCTTCGAAGGCGCCCTCGCGCGGGCCTGCGCGGCGGCCGGGCTGGTGTCGGGCGAGGACGCCAGCGCGATCGCCCGGGTTTGCGCAGGCGCGCAGTTCGACGTCGGGGCGCTTGCGCAGGCGGCGCGCGAGAGCGGTGCGCTGCCGATCCCGTTCGTGCGCGAACTCACCGCGCAGGTCGCGGCCGTGTCGCCGGCCGCGGCGCGCCAGGTGCACCTCGGCGCCACCAGCCAGGACGTGATCGACACCGCGAGCGTGCTCTGCCTGCGGGCTGCCGGGGAGCGGCTGCTGGCCCTGACCGACCGCTTGGGCGACGCCCTGTCCGAGCGCGCCCATGCGCATGCGGCTACGCCGATGCTGGCGCGCACCCTCCTGCAACCGGCGGTGCCGGTGCCCTTTGGCTGGAAGGTGGCGGGCTGGCTGGCCGGGCTCGCGCGCGCGCGCGGCGCCTGCGCGCAGGCGCTCGGGGCGGCCTGCGTGCTGCAGTTCGGCGGCGCGGGCGGGACGCTTGCGGCCTACGGCGCGCAGGGCGAGGCAGTGGCGCAGGCGCTGGCCGCGGACCTCGGCCTGCCGCGCGCGCCGGTCAGCTGGCACGCGATGCGCGACGGCTTCGCGCGCGCCGGCGCCGAACTCGCGATCCTCACCGGAGTCGTGGGCAAGGTGGCGCGCGACGTCGCGCTCATGATGCAGGCGGAGGTGGGCGAGGCCTTCGAACCCCTCGCCCCCGGGCGCGGCGGGTCCTCGGCGATGCCGCACAAGAGGAATCCCGCCGCCTGCCTGCTCGCGCTGGAGGCCGCAGGCCGGGTCCCGGGCCTCGCCGCCACGCTGATCGGGCAACTCGCCTCCGAGCACGAGCGCGGGCTCGGCCAGTGGCAGCGGCAGTGGCTGCTGCTGGGCGAACTCGCCGCGGCCTGCGGCAGCGCGCTCGAAGCCATGGCGGGCGTGATCGAGGGCCTGCAGGTCGATGCGGACGCCATGCGTCGCAACATCGATCGCACGAACGGACTGGTGTACTCCGAGCAGCTCGCGGTGCGCCTCGCGCCGCGTCTGGGCAAGCCCGCGGCGCACGCGCTAGTGGAGGCGCTCTGCGCCGAGGCGGTCGCCGGGAACAGGCCGCTGCACGCGGTCGCCACGGGCTCGGCGCAGGTGCGCGAGGTCTTCGATGCGGCGGGGCTCGCGCAGGTCTTCGAGCCGACCGAGGCCTTCGGCAGCGCCGGTGCGATGATCGAGCGCGCGCGTGCGGCCTGGGCGCAGGTGCGGCGGGCGCCGTCCTGGACCGAATAGTAACATATATGTTACTATAAATGCGAACCCGGCGTCCGCCCGCGCCGCCGCGGCGCGCCTAGAGCGGCAGCTGGTCCGGCGTGACCGCGCTGCTCATCCCGCTCTTGCGCGCACCGACATGCCACGAGGCGAGGTTCGACTCGCGCAGCACCACGTCGCGCATCACGCCGGCGACGAAGTAGCCGCGCTCGCGACCCGCCTCGG
>DATCYZ010000001.1:0-53681 GCA_036526195.1 Burkholderiales bacterium | reverse complement strand
CAGGATGTGGCTGAAGGCATGCGCCGCGGTGCCGTTCAGCGCCAGTTCGGTGCCGATGCCGATGCCGACCATCATGAAGCCGAGCTGGTTGTTCAGGCTGTAGGCGAGCACGCGCCGCAGGTCGTTCTCGATCACCGCGTAAAAGATCGGGAAGGCGGTCATCGCGGCGCCGATCCAGATCAGCTCCGGCGTACCCGCGTAGCCGCGCGCGAGGGCATAGACCGCCAGCTTGGTGGTGAATGCGGAGAGGAACACGGTGCCGGTCTCGGTCGCCTCCGGGTAGGCGTCCTGCAGCCAGTTGTGCAGCAGCGGGAACGCGCACTTGATGCCGAAGGCAAGGAAAATCAGCATGCCGCCCGGCGCATCGAGCCCGAGGTGCTCGAAGCGCAGGCTGCCAGTGGCCGCCAGCTGCTGCAGCGCGCCGAACAGCAGCAGCATGCCCGAGACCAGCTGGATCAGGATGTAGCGCATGCCCGCGCGCCAGGCGCGCTCGGTGCCGCGCGCCCAGATCAGGAACACCGAGGTCACCGCGGTCAGTTCCCAGAAGACGAAGAGGGTCAGCAAGTCGCCGGCGAACACCGCGCCGATCGCCGCGCCGGCGTACGAGAGGCCGGCCGTCTGCTGCACGGCATCGCGCACGTGCAGCGAATAGATCGCCGAGACCAGCGCTGCGATCAGGAAGATGAGGCCGAAGAGCTGGCTCCAGCGGTCGACGCGCAGCAGCAGCAGCTCCTCGCCGAGGAAGGCGAACTGGCCGTACTCGCCGGGTGCGAGCAGCCAGAGCTGCACCAGCCCCGCGATCGGCAGCGCCAGCACCCAGACCTTGCGCGCCAGCCCGCGCAGCAACGGCACCAGCGCGGCGCCGAAGATCAGCGTCCAGGCGGGCGAGAGCTCAATCCCGCTCATAGTAGTCCTCGGGTCGCTTGAGGATCACCCGCAGCCCGCGCGCGGCGAGCACCAGCGCCACGCAGGCCACCAGCCCGTACCAGCCGTGGAAGCCGAACCAGTCCTCGAACGGGAAATCGCCGTGCTTGTGCACCAGCGGCTCCACCAGCAGCAGCAGGCCGCAGATCACCCACACCGACCAGTACACGCGATCGACGTTCGCCTTGCGGTCCAGCCAGCGTTCACCTTCGTTGCGGGATTGCACCTCGTGCCCCTCCGCTTAGAGCCCGGCCACGCTGCGCGCAAGCGCAAGCGGCAGCTCGGGCAGGAAGAAAAGCGCCACCGTGGCCGCCGCGGTGGCACACAGGGCCAGCACCATCGGCAGCGGCGCCTCGCCGTGCGCATCGCCCCTGGGCGCGCGAAAGAAGGCGGCATGGATGATCGGCATGAAGTAGGCGGCGTTCAGCACCGTGCTCGCGAGCATCACGCCGGCCACCAGCCAAAGCTCCGCGGCGAACACGCCCTGCAGCATGAACCACTTGCTGACGAAGCCGATGCCCGGCGGAATGCCGATCAACGACAGCGCGCCGATGGTGAACGCGGTCATGGTCCAGGGCATGCGCCGGCCGATGCCGTCAAGCTGGCTGATCTCGGTCTTGTGCGCCGCGGTGTAGATCGCTCCGGCGGCGAAGAACAGCGTGATCTTGCTCACCGCGTGCGCGGCGATGTGCAGCACCGCCCCGGCCACCGATAGCGGCAGCAGCACCGCGGCGGCGATCACCACGTAGGAGAGCTGGCTGACCGTCGAATAGGCGAGCCGCCGCTTGAGGTTGTCCGAGCGCAGCGCGACGACGGAGGCGGCGATCACGGTGAAGCCGGCGATCACCGGCAGCCAGTCGGCGCTGCCCGCGGCGGCCAGCGAGTCGATGCCGAACACGTACACCAGCACCTTGACCACGGTGAACACGCCCGCCTTCACCACCGCCACCGCGTGCAGCAGCGCGGAGACCGGCGTCGGCGCCACCATCGCCGCCGGCAGCCAGCGGTGGAACGGCATCAGCGCCGCCTTGCCGATGCCGAACATGTACAGGGCGAGCAAGCCGCCGACCGCGGCGCTCGACAGCCCCGCACCGCCGACGATGCCGCCCGGGGTGAACTCCAGCGTGCCGGTGGTCCACCAGGTGATGATGAGGGCCGGCAGCAGCAGCACGATCGAGGTGCCGATCAGGATGCCGAGGTAGGTGCGCCCGCCGGCGCGCGCCTTGTCGTCGCCGTGGTGTGTGACCAGCGGCCAGGTGACCAGCGTGAGCATTTCGTAGAAGAGGAACAGCGTCAGCACGTTCGCCGAGAACGCGATGCCCATGGTCGCAGCGAGCGCCAGCGCGAAGCAGATGTAGAAGCGCGTCTGGTGCGCCTCCTCGTTGGCGCGCATGTAGCCGATGGAGTAGATCGAGTTCACGATCCAGAGGCTCGAGGCGACCAGCGCGAACAGCATGCCGAGCGGCTCGACGCGGAAGCCCAGCGCGATGCCCGGCAGCATCTCGACGACGAACAGCTGCGGGCGCCCGCCTGCCAGCACCGCCGGCGCAAGGCTGGCCACGCAGGCGAACAGCAGCGCCGCCGTCACCAGCGTCACGGCCTCGCGCAGGTTCGGCCAGCGGCCCGCGAGGCCGATGCCGAGCGCGCCCAGCGTCGGCACGGCGAGCGCCGCGGCGATGAGTTGCGCGCTCGTCACGGCGCGCCCCCCACCAGCAGTTGCGCGGCGCGCTGCGCGCCCTCGACCGTGAACGAGGTGTCCAGCCCGAACCAGACGCAGGCTGCGGCGAGCGCCCAGGCGGGCACCAGCATGGTCCACGGCGCTTCGCCTTGCGCGGGCGCGTCGGCCGGCGGCGCGGACAGGTAGGCGGCCTCGACGAAGCGCCAGACATAGACCACGGCGATCAGCGAGGTCGCCACCACCGTGCCGGCCAGCCACCAGCGCCCGGCCTCGAGCGCCGAGAGCACCAGGAACCACTTGCTGATGAAGCCCGCGGTGCCGGGCACGCCGATCAGCGACAGGCCGGCGAGCGTGATGCCGAACGCGGTGAGCGGCATGCTGCGGCCGAGGCCGCGCACGTCCTCGAGGCGCGCGCGACCGCCCATGCGCAGCGCCACGCCGCCGAGCAGCAGGAACAGCGCGCCCTTGGTGATGCCGTGGTTGAAGAGATGGATGACCGACGCGGTGAGGCCGTCGATCGAGGCCATCGCGATGCCGAGCGTGATGTAGCCGATCTGCGCGACGCTCGACCAGGCAAACAGGCGCTTCAGGTCAGTCTGCCAGACCGCCACCAGAGAGGCGGTGATGATGCCCGCGAGCGAGAGCACCAGCAGGATCTCCGGCATCGGCAGCGATTCGGTGACCAGATGCAGGCCGAAGACGCTGAAGTAGAAGCGCAGCAGGATGTAGACCGAGACCTTGGTGGCGGTGGCGGCAAGCAGCGCGGTGACCGCCGAGGGCGCGTAGGCGTAGGCATTCGGCAGCCAGAGGTGCAGCGGAAAGAGCGCGAGCTTCAGCGAAATGCCGACGGTGATGAAGGCGAGCGCGGCCAGCACCGGACGCGTGTCGGCGACCTCAGGCAGGCGCGAAGCCATGTCGGCGAGGTTGAGCGTACCGGTGACCAGGTACAGCATGCCGACGCCGATCACGTAGAAGGTGGCGCCGATGGTGCCGAGGATCAGGTACTGGTAGGCCGCCAGCAGCGCACGGCGGTCGCGCCCGAGCGCGATCAGCACGTAGCTCGACAGCGAGGCGATCTCCATGAAGACGAAGATGTTGAAGGCGTCGCCCGTGGCCGTCATGCCGAGCAGACCGGTCACGCACAGGCAGAACATGGTGTAGAAAAGGTAGAGTCGGTCGCGCGGCAGTTCCGCCCGCACCGAGCGCCAGGCGTAGGGCGCGACCACCGTGGCGATGCCCGAGACCAGCACCATGACGAAGGCCGAGAGCGCGTCGATGCGATACTCGATGCCCCAGGGCGGGGGCCAGCTGCCGATGTGGTAGCTGATGACGCCGCGGGCCGCGACCTCGAGCGCGAGCAGGATCGACGCCACGAAGGAAAAGGCGCAGGCCGTGGTCGCCACCGCCCAGGCCGGCGTCGATCGGCGCAGGAGCAGCGTCACCGGCGCGGCGATCAGCGGCACCGCGACCGCGAGGATCGGCAGGTGTGCGAAGGTCACCGGTCCGGCCCGTCGTCCCGGTCGGCGGCGAGGATCTCGTCCTCCTCGATGCTGCCGTACATCTCGCGGATGCGCACCACGATGGCCAGCCCGAGGGCGAGCGTCGCCACGCCGACCACGATCGCTGTCAGGATCAGCACGTGCGGCAGCGGGTTCGAGTACACCGCGTAGCCCTCGGCGACGATCGGCGCGGTGCCGCCGATCAGCTTGCCCGGCGCGATGTACAGCAGGTAGACCGAGGTCTGGAAGATCGACAGGCCGATCAGCTTCTTCACCAGGTTGCCGCGGGCGATGACGATGTACAGCCCGGCCACCATCAGCAGCACGGTGATCCAGTAGCTGTAATGCCCCGCTGCGGCGCTCATGGGCGCGCGCGGCGCCGGCGGGGCGCCGATCTCGCCATTATGGTAACATATATGTTACCACATGGCCGATGCCGGCGCGCGGCCCTCATCGCTCGCGCGCCCGGCGGCGGCGGCCGGCGAACATGTAGAAGATCTTCAGCATCACGCCGGACACCGTGATGCCTACGCCCGCCTCGACCCAGAAGATGCCACGGTGCTGGCCGGCCACCGGGTCCGCGTCCAGCACGAAGTAATCGAGAAAATTGCCGCCCAGCACGATGCCGGCCACGCCGACCCCGGCGTAGAGCAGCACGCCGAGGCCGACCATCGCCTCGACCAACCCGTCGGGCACCATGCGGCGCGCCGCCGGCAGGCCGAAGATGAGGGCGTAGAAGATCACGGCCGCGGCGGCGATCACGCCGGCCTGGAAACCGCCCCCCGGGCCGAAGTCGCCGTGGAACTGCACATAGAGCGCGAACACCAGCATGTAGGGGATCAGCAGCTTGGCGACGATGCGCAGGACCAGGAAATCCTTCATTTCTCGGACTCCCAGTCCTTGCGCCGGCGCGCGCGGCGCAGCAGCGCGATCACCCCGGCGCCCGCGGTGAACACCACCGTCACCTCGCCCAGCGTGTCGAAGCCGCGGTAGCTCGCGAGCACCGCGGTGACGACGTTGGGGATGCCGGTCTCGATCGGACCCTGCAGCAGATAGCGCGGCGCGACGTGCACGTGGATCGGCGCGAGCGCGTCCGAAAACGCCGGCAGGCCGAGCGTGCCGTAGACCAGCGCACCGACGATGATGAGCGAGACCGCCAGCGGCAGCCACGGCCGGTGCAGGGGTTTCGCCTCCTCGCCGCCGCACAGGTAGAGCGCGCCGAGCAGCAGCACGGTGGAGATGCCGGCGCCCACCGAGGCCTCGGTCATGGCGACATCCACCGCGTCCAGCGCAACCAGCACGGTGGCCATCAGGAAGCTGTAGACGCCACCGAGAATGACCACCGAAAAGAGGTTGCGCTGCAGCGCAATGGCCACCGTCGCCACCGCCATCAGCGTGAGCAGCACCGCGATGATCAGCTGTTCGATGGCACGTCCCCCTTCGCGTGCTCCGGGCCGATGCCGCGCGCGATCGCCGCCTTGGCGAGCGCGTGCGTGGCAGTCGGGCTGGTGAAGAAAATCAGCAGGCCGATGGCCACCAGCTTCACCAAGACCAGCGTGAACCCCGCCTGCAGGATCAGGCCGGCCAGCAGCAGGCCGGCGCCAAGCGTGTCGGCGACGCTGGCCGCGTGCATGCGGGTGAAGAAATCCGGCATGCGCAGCAAGCCCACCGCGCTGATCACGCAGAACACCGTGCCGGCAAGCAGCAGCACCCACGACAGGATGTCGAGCACGATCACTTCGACCCGCCCTCGCCGCCCTGCTCACCCAGGTCGCCGAAGTGGAAGAACTTCAGCACCGCGATGGTGCCGATGACGTTCAGCAGGCCGTAGACGATGGCGAGGTCGAGGAATTCCGGGCGTCCGCCGAGGAACCCCATCACCGCCAGCAGCAGCACGGCGAGCGTGCCGATGGTGTTGGCCGCCTGCGCGCGGTCGAACACCGTCGGACCCTTCAGCGCGCGCACCAGCGCCAGCGACATCGCGACCAGCAGCCCGAGCACGGCGGCCTCGAACATTCAGGCCGTCCCCTCGAAGCGGTGCACGCGACGGTCCATCTCGCTGTCCACCGCGCCGGCGGCGGTTTCCGCGGTGACGCCGTGGACGAGGAACTCGTGGTGATCGGCCTGCACGGTGATCGTGCCCGGCGTGAGAGTGATCGAGTTGGCGTGCGTCGCCAGCCCGACGGCCGTGTCCTGCAGCGGGCGAAAGCGCACCAGCGTCGGGCTCACCGGCAGGCGCGGGTCGACGATGATGCGCGAGACCAGCACGCCGGATTTCCAGATTTCCTTCAGCAGCCAGGCCCAGTAGCCCGCGATGGACGCGAGCCGCAGGTGGGCGGGATGGCCCTCGCGATCGGCCACTTCCATGTGCGAGGCCAGCCAGGCGACGAGCAGCGACGAGCCGAAGCCCGCGGCCAGCAGGAACGGCGTGAAGTATCCCGACATCAGCACCCAGAACACGCTGAGCGAGACCACGAGGCTGACGACGCGCAGTCGGGGCAGACGAACTGCGGATTCCGTACTCATGCGCCGGATTCTAGCTGCGTGCATCGCGCGCGGCCAAACGAACGCATCGCATCCCGCCGGGTGCTGCGCCGCATCGCCGCTCAGCCGACGAGGACGACGTGCACCCGGTACGGGCCGTGCGCGCCGAGCACGATGGTTTGCTCGATGTCCGCGGTGCGCGACGGACCGGAGATGAAGTTCACCGCGCGCGGCAGCACGCCCTGTTCCCGGCGCAGCAGGTCCCAGCCGTCTTCCATGTGCGCCACCACGCGCGAACCCTCGACGACCGCCACGTGGGTCTCGGGCAGGAGGCTCACCGAGGACGGCGTCTGCGCCCCCGAGAGCAGCATCAGCGTGCCGGTCTCGGCGAGCGCGCAGAACGCGCCGGTGACGCCGAGCAGGTCCTCGCCCGTGGCGGCGCGCGCCTCGAGCGAAAGCCCGGCGCCGGGCCAGTCGAGGTGCGCAAGCGCCGGCCAGACGCAGCCCGCCCGCGGCAGGTCCTGCGCCGCAAGATAGCGCGCGACCGCTTGCGGCACGTCCTGCAGGCGCTCGACGCGGTCGGTGGTGCTGGTGGTGGCGTGCGCGCGGGCGCAGAAGCGCCCGGCGAGATCGCCCTCGAGCGGCGGCAGCGGCCCGCGCGAGTGCGCGCGCAGGGCGCTTGTCACCTGCTCGAGTTCCGCGCCGGAGGGCGCGGCGCCGCCGCGCCCCTGCCGGCGGCGGATCGTCTCCAGGATGCGGGTGCGGGCGCTCACCGGGGTCGCGGCCTGACGCTCAGTCGAGCGCCTTGACGATGTCCTCGAGGACCTTCTTGCCGTCGCCGAAGACCATCATGGTCTTCTCCATGTAGAAGAGCGGATTGTCGAGGCCGGCATAGCCCGCCGCCATGCTGCGCTTGTTGACGATCACGGTGCGCGCCTTCACCACGTCGAGGATCGGCATGCCGTGGATCGCGCTGCCCTTCTCGTAGGCGAGCGGGTTGACCACGTCGTTCGCGCCGAGCACCAGCGCGACGTCGCAGGTGCCGAACTCGCTGTTGATGTCGTCCATCTCGGCGACCTGGTCGTAGGGCACCTCGGCCTCGGCCAGCAGCACGTTCATGTGGCCCGGCATGCGGCCCGCGACAGGGTGGATCGCGTAGCGCACGTTCACGCCCTTGTGCGCGAGTTTCTCCGCCATCTCCTTCACCACGTGCTGGGCGCGCGCCACCGCCAGGCCGTAGCCCGGGACGATGATCACGCTCTCGGCGTTCGCCATCAGGAAGGCGGCGTCGTCCGCCGAGCCAGAGCGCACCGGCTTTTGCTCGCCGCCGGCCGCCGCCGCGCCCTCGGCCGCGCCGAAGCCGCCGAGGATCACGGAGAAGAACGAACGGTTCATCGCCTTGCACATGATGTAGCTGAGGATCGCGCCCGAGGATCCGACCAGTGCGCCAGCGATGATCAGCATCGGGTTGTTGAGCGAAAAGCCGATGCCGGCGGCGGCCCAGCCCGAATAGCTGTTCAGCATCGAGATCACCACCGGCATGTCGGCGCCACCGATCGGGATGATGATCAGCACGCCGAGCACGAAGGCGATCGCGGTCATGATGAGGAACGGCGTCCAGGCCTTGTCCGGCGAGAGGAAGAACGCCGCGCCGAAGCCGAGCATCGCGATGCCCAGCGCAAGGTTCACCATGTGCTGGCCCGGGAATACCACCGGCGCGGAGGAGAACAACCGGAACTGCTTGCCCAGCCCCGCGAGCTTGCCGAAGGCGATCACCGATCCGGAGAAGGTGATGGCGCCGACGAAGGTGCCGATGAACAGCTCGAACTTGTTGCCGCCCGGCATCGGGTCGGGCACGCCGAAGGCCGCCGGGTTGTTGACCGTGGCCACCGCGATCAGCACCGCCGCCATGCCGACCAGCGAATGCATCGCAGCGACGAGTTCGGGCATCTGCGTCATCTCGACGCGGCGCGCCACCAGCGCGCCGATCGCGCCGCCAGCGAGCATCGCCATGAGGATCAGGTCGACGCGCCCGCGCGCCACCACCGCGATGGTGGTCAGCACAGCGATCGTCATGCCGACCATGCCGAAGACGTTGCCGCGACGTGCGGTCTCGGGATGCGACAGGCCCTTCAGCGCCAGGATGAAGCACACCGAGGCGACGAGGTACCAAAGCGTCAGCTGGTTGGCGCTCATTTCGCGCCCTCCTTCGGTGCCACCTTGGGTGCCTTCTTGCGGAACATCTCGAGCATGCGGCGCGTGACGAGGAAGCCCCCAGCCACGTTCACCGCGGCAAGTCCCACCGCGATGACGCCCAGCACCGAGCCGAAATCGGTCTCGTTCGGCGCCGCGGCGAGGATGGCGCCGACGATGATCACCGAGCTGATCGCGTTGGTGACGCTCATCAGCGGCGTGTGCAGCGCCGAGGTGACGTTCCAGATGACGTGGTAGCCGACGAAGATCGCCAGCACGAAAATGACCAGGTTGATGACGGTCGGGTCGACGGTTCCGCCCATGGCTATGCCTTTTCGAGGAGTTCGCCGCCGGCGCACACCAGCGTGCCGGCGATGATCTCGTCTTCGCGATCGATCTTGAATTCCCCGCTCTTGGCGTCGAGCATCAGGCCGAGCATGTTCAGCAGGTTGCGTGCGTACAGGGCGGAGGCGTCGGTCGGCACCGTGGCCGGCAGGTTGGCGATGCCGATCAGGGTGACACCGTACTTCTGCACGATCTGGTCGCGCTCGGTGAGCGGGCAGTTGCCGCCCTGCTCGATGGCGAGGTCGACCAGCACCGAGCCGGGCTTCATGCCCTTCACGGTCTCTTCCCGGATCAGCACCGGCGCCGGGCGTCCCGGGATCAGGGCGGTGGTGATCACGATGTCCGATTGCAGCGCCTTCTGGTGCACCGCCTCGGCCTGGCGCTTCATCCAGTCCGCGGGCATCGGCCGGGCGTAGCCGCCCGCGCCCTCGGCGATCTCGCGCTCCTCGTCCGTCAGGTAGGGCACGTCGAGAAACTTCGCGCCCAGCGACTCGATCTGCTCCTTCACCGAGGGCCGCACGTCGGAGGCCTCGATCACCGCGCCCAGGCGCTTGGCCGTGGCCACCGCCTGCAGTCCGGCCACGCCGGCGCCGAGCACCAGCACGCGCGCCGCCTTCACCGTCCCGGCGGCGGTCATCAGCATCGGGAAGAAGCGACCGTAGTGCGCCGCGGCGAGCATCACCGCCTTGTAGCCGGCGATGTTGGCCTGCGAGGAGAGCACGTCCATGGCCTGGCCGCGCGAGACCATGCGCGGCAGCAGTTCCATGGCAAAGCCGTTCACGCCCTTCTTCGCGATCGCCTCGAGGCCAGCGGGGTTGAACGGGTCGAGCAGTCCGATGAGCGTGGACCCCTGCCGCAGCAGGCCGACTTCCTCGTCCTGCAGGGAACGCACCTTGAGCACGATGTCGGCGTCCCAGGCCTCGGCGGCCGCGGCGACGATCTTCGCGCCCGCGTCCACGTAGCTCTGGTCCGGATAGCTTGCCTTCGCGCCCGCACCGGCCTGGACGCGCACCTCGTGCGCGGCCGCCAGTCGCTTCACCGTTTCCGGTGTTGCCGCGACACGCGTCTCGCCCGCTCGGGTTTCGGCGGGAACGCCGATTCTCATGGGGTGGACTCCCTGCTTGATTTGTCTGTGGGTAACGCCATCGCCGGAAAGCACCGCTCCGGGGGGCGCAGCCGAGGGACCCGATTCTAGCGCAGTCCGCGCGGCACGATACCTCGTTCGGCCAGCTCGAAGCCCGCGTGCACGACGAGCGCAAGCGCCGCCGCGGGCAGCGCCCCGGCCAACAGCAGCGCATGGTCGTTCAGCGCGAGGCCCTGCGCGATGCGCTCGCCGAAGCCGCCCGCGCCGATGAAGGCCGCCACGGTCGCGGTGCCCACGTTGATGACGGCGGAGGTCTTGACCCCGGCGAGGATCACCGGCGCGGCGAGCGGCAACTCGATGCGCGTCAGGATGCGCCGCGGCCGAAGCCCCAGCGCGGCACCCGCGTCAATCAGCCCGCGCGGCACGCCGGCCAGCCCGGCGTGAGTGCCACGCACGATCGGCAGCAGCGCATAGAGAAAGAGCGCAAGCAGGGCCGGCGCGAGGCCGATGGTGCCGGTGAGGGGAATGAGGAAGGCCAGCAGCGCGAGCGAAGGAATGGTCTGCACCAGCCCGGTGAGCGCGAGCACCGGTTGCGCAAGCAGGCGCACGCGCGCCGCCGCCACCCCGAGCGGCACGCCGACCAGCAGGGCCGCGGCAAGCGAGCCGAACACCAGCCCGGCATGCTCGAGCGCGAGGCGCCCGAGGTCGGGCGCGAACAGCGCCTGCAGGACACCGCGCTGCGGCTTCGCTGCAGGCGACGGCCCGGCGGCGAGCGGCGCCGCGAGGAATTCGCGCGCCACCTGTTCGAAGGACAGCTTGTCCAGTTCGGCGCGCGCATTCAGTCGCACCATGGTGGCCGCGTCGATGCGGGCCTCGAGCCGGGCGAGCGCGGCGAAGGCCTGCGGATGGCGCGCCGGCGCCTCGCGCCGGTACAGGAGCACCGCGTCGTAGGCCGGAAAGAACGCCTTGTCGTCGGCCAGCGCGACGATGTCGTAGCGGGCGATCTTGGCGTCGGTCGAGTACAGGTCGATGGCCTGCACCTGCCCGGCGGCCAGCGCCTCGTAGGCAAGGCCATGGTCCAGCCCGCGCGGCGCCGCCTGCGGCAGCCCGTAGGCTGCCTTCAGCCCCGGCCAGCCGTCGCGCCGCGCCAGGAACTCGTGCGATAGCCCGAGGCGCAGGGCCGGATGCGCGGCCAGGTCGCTCAGGGCGCGCACGCCGAGGCGCGCTGCGGTGTCTCTGCGCAGGCCGATGGCATAGGTGTTGTTGAAGCCGAGCGGCACGCCGGCGCCGAGGCCGAGCGGCGCAAGGCGCGCGTCGAGCGCGGCAAGGTCCAGCCGTTCGTCGGTCTTCAGGATCTCGCGCGCGATGGTGCCGGTGTACTCGGGGTAAAGGTCGATGGACCCGCTTTTCAGCGCCTCGAGCAGGATCGCGGTGTTGCCGAGGCCCGGGCGGTGCACTGCCTGCGCGCCCGCGGCGCGCGCGGTCTGCGCCAGCACTTCGCCGAGCACGTACGACTCGGTGAAGCGCTTCGAGCCGACCTGCAGGGGCGCGGCGGCGGCCAGCGGCGCGGCGCAGCCCCCTATAAGTAACATATATGTTACTAAATGGCCAAACACGGCGCTCAGGCGGCCTTGTCGAGGCGCACGCCGCCCGCGGCGTCGAGGAATTGCAGTTGCGCGAGGCTGGCGTACAGCCCGCCGGCGTGCAGCAACTCGGCGTGCGTGCCCTGCGCCACGATGCGACCGCGGTCCATCACCACGATGCGATCGGCGTGCTGCACGGTGGCGAGGCGGTGCGCGATCACCAGCGTGGTGCGCCCGCGCTCGAGGGCCTCCAGCGCCTGCTGCACCATGCGCTCACTCGCCGCGTCGAGCGCGCTGGTGGCCTCGTCGAGCAGCAAGAGCGGCCGGTCGGCGAGCAGGGCGCGCGCAATCGACAGGCGCTGGCGCTGGCCACCCGAGAGCGTCACGCCGCGTTCGCCAAGCACGGTGTCGAGGCCCTGCGGCAGGCGCTCGACGAACTCGAGCGCGAAGGCCTGCTCGCAGGCGCGTTCGACCTCGGCCCGGCTCGCCTGCGGCCGGCCGTAGCGCACATTGTCGACCACGCTGGCGGCGAAGATCACCGGATCCTGCGGCACCACCGCGATCAGGCGGCGCAGATCGCGCGGATCCAGCGCACGCACGTCGGTTGCACCGACGCGCACCGCGCCGGATTGCGGATCGTAGAAGCGCGCGAGCAGCGCGAACACCGTCGACTTGCCGGCCCCTGAAGGCCCGACGAGCGCCACGCGCTCGCCGGCCACCACGGAGAGGGAAAAATCGGCGAGCGCGGACTGCCCGGGGCGCGACGGATACTCGAAGTTCACCGCCTCGAAGGCGATCCCGAGCGCGCCGCTGGGCGCCGTGGCCGGCGCCGCGGGCGCGACGATCGCGGGCCGGCGCTCGAGCAGTTCGAGCAGACGCTCGGTCGCCCCGGCGGCCCGCTGCAACTCGCCCCACACTTCCGAAACGGTGCCTGCGCCTGTGGCGACCACCATGGCGTAGAAGACGAAGGCCGAGAGTTCGCCCGCCGTGACCCGCCCGGCGAGCACGTCATGCCCGCCCACCCAGAGGATCACGCCGACCGCGACGAAGGCGATCAGCATGACCGCGGCGATCAGCACCGCCTTCTGCGCGATGCGTTTCTGGCCGGCGTCGTAGGCCGCCTCGGCGTGGGTGCCGAAGGCCGCGCGGTCCGCGTCCTCGTGAGCGTACGCCTGCACGGTGCGGATCTCGTGCACAGCCTCGTCGACGTAGGCGGAAACGTCCGCGACGCGGTCCTGGTTCGCGCGCGACAGGTGCCGCACGCGCCGCCCGAGGATCAGGATCGGCGCAAGCGTCAGCGGGATGCCGAGCAGCACCAGCAGCGCGAGCTTCCAGCTCACCACGAAGAGCATGATCGCGGCGCCGACCATCATGAGGACGTTCCTCACGAACATCGAGAGCTGATACCCGATCACCTGCTGCAGCAGCGTGGTGTCGGCGGTCAGCCGCGAGATCACCTCGCCGGTGCGCGTCACCTCGAAGAACGCCGGCTCGAGCCCGAGGATGTGGTCGAACACCGCGCGGCGCAGGTCGGTGATGACCCGCTCGCCGGTGGTCATCATCAGGTAAAAGCGCAGGTAGGTTGCCGCCGCGAGCGTGGCCGCGAGCGCGATCATCGCGGCAAGCGCCTGGTCGAGCAGGCGCGGGTCGCCGCTGCCAAAGCCGTGGTCCACCACCAGGCGCAGGCCCTGGCCGAGCGCCAGCACGGTGGCCGCGGCGAAGAGCAGCGCCACGATGGCCGCCGCCACCCGCAGGCGGTACGGCTTCAGGAAACGGGCAAGCCGCACGAACTGCGCCCAGTCGCCAAGCCGCTGCCGTGCCGCCGGCGCAGGATCGAAAACACTCATGCGCCCACTATAACGCCGCCCACCCGCAGCAAGAAAAAGGGGGCAGCCCCCTTTTTGGAGTTGGCGCACGCACGGTTGGCGCGCGCCGATCTTCCAGGCGGGGTGGCGGGCCGCGGGGAGGAGGGGCCGCCCCTCCTCCCCGCATCCGACCTGCAGCAGGTTTTTAGCGCGCGTCAGCGCGCGTAAAACCTGTAATTGTTTTTCCCCAGTTCCTTCGCCCGGTACATCGCGACATCGGCGTTGCGCAGCAGCGTCTCGCCGTCGCCCGCATCGTCGGGGTAGACCGAAATTCCGATGCTTGCGCCGATGCGGAAGGTCTGGCCGTCGACCTTGAACTCCGGCGTGAGCGCGAGCAGGATCTTCTCCGCCACCACTTGGCAATCAGCCTCGTTCTGCAGGTCGGGGATGACGATGACGAATTCGTCGCCGCCCTGGCGCGCAAGGGTGTCGGCCTTGCGCACGCAGCCCGCGAGGCGCTGCGCGGCCTCGCGCAGCACCGCGTCGCCGGCGCGATGGCCGAGCACGTCGTTCACCCGCTTGAAGCCGTCGAGGTCCACCAGCAGCACCGCGAGCCGCGCCGCGCGGCGCTGGGCGAGGAACAGCGCCTGCTTGAGACGGTCGTCGAGCAAGCGCCGGTTCGGCAGCGCGGTGAGCGAATCGTGGTGCGCGAGGAAGCGCGCCTCCTCTTCGCTTCTCTTGCGGTCGGTGATGTCCTGCGAAACGCCGATGCCGCGGCTGACGCGGCCCGCGACATCGAACGCCGCGCGGCCGCGCGCGGCGAACCAGCGTGTCACGGCGCCTTCGCCGATCACCCGGTATTCGCAGATGAAGGCCTCGCCGCGCCCGAGGGTGGCGCTGCGCGCCGCGAGGAAGCGATCCCGATCCTCCGGGTGCACGCGCTGCACGTAGTCCTCGCCCTGCATCACGCGCCCGCCGGCCGAGCCCACCAGCGCGCCCGGCGTGTGCCCGAAGCTGAGTGCGTCGGTGACCGCATCCCATTCCCAGTAGTAGAGGTCGGCCACCTCGACGGCGAGTCGCAGCTTTTCCACGGTTTCATAGAGCGCGGCGGCGGCGCGCCGGTGCTCGGTGACGTCGCGCGCGGTGCCGGTCGTTCCGACGACGGCGCCGCGCGCGTCGCGCAGCGCGATGGCATTGAAGGACAGGTCGACGGTGGAGCCGTCGTGGCGCACATGGCGGGTTTCGTAGTTGAACACCGGCTCGCCTTCGAGCAGGCGCCGGAACACCGCGAGATCGCGCTCGCGCACCGCCGGCGCGAGCACCTCCGCGAACGGCCGTCCGAGCAGATCGCCCGGATCGCAGCCGTAGATCCTGCGCACCGCCGCCGCGTTCAGGTAGGTCCAGCGACCCTCGAGGTCCATCGACCAGATGAGGTCGTTCGAGGTTTCCACCAGGTCGCGATACATGCCCTCGCTGCGCCGCAGCGCGTGCAGCGCGGACAGGCGCTCGTCGACATCGGTGAAGGTCAGGATGGCCACGCCCTGCAGCGCCCCGGGTTCCAGCAGGCGCCCGAGCAGGTGGCAGCCGAGGCGGCTGCCGTCGGCGCGCGTCAGCTCGAGCTCGGACTCGACCACGCCGCCGGCCGCCAGTTGCGCCTCGACGGCGCGCCAGCGCTCCTCCCACTCGGCGTCCGATGCGTACCAGACGCGCGTCGTGCGGTCGCGCAGCGCGCCAGGCGCATGCCCGAGCATCAGCTCGAGCCGCCGGTTGCAGCGCGAGATCCTGCCGTGCTCGACGAAGGCCACGCCCACCGGCAGCGTGTCGAGCACCGCGTTCTCCTCGGCGAGCAGGTTTACGTAGCGCTCGTGCGCGCCCTTGAGCGCGCTGACATCGGTGAACAGGCTGAGCCAGCCGCCGCGCCCGGAACGCAGGTCGCGCCGCTGCAGCCAGCGCCCGTCACGCGCGCGCATCTGCACCAGCTCGCCCTCTGCGCGCTGGCGTTCCGCCAGCCGCGCCTCGACCCAGGCCTCGCGCCTCCCGGCGAACTGCCCGGCGCGCGCCTCGGCATCGAAGGCGGCGGACGCGAACTCGCGATACGTCAGGCCGGTCAGCGCGTCCGGCGCGCGCCCCTCGCCATAGAGCGTTGCCCAGGCTGCGTTGCAGGCGAGCAGCCGGTCGCCTTCATCGAATACAGCAACCCCGTCGGGGATGCTTTCGATGGCGTCGCGCATCCAGGCTTCACTCGCCTCCGCGCGCCGCACCAGCTGCGCGTTCTCCTCCCGCAGGCGAAGTCCATCGACCACGGATTGGCGCAGGTCGTGGTGCACCCGCACCAACACCGCGGCGAGCATGCCGATGGCGAAGGCCAGCACGCCATAGGTGCTGCCGCCCTGTGCGGCGAGCTGCCCCCCCATCGCGATGAGCGGCGGCAGGACATAGGCGTAGAGCGCCAGCGTGCTCGGCGCATACAGACCGGTCGCGCCGACGATGCTGCCGCCGACCACGAACATGACGGCAAGCTGGAGCAGCGGGTCCTCGGCGGCGAAGAACAGGACGGGCGCGGCCGCCCAGGCAACCCCGGCGGCGAAGGCGCCAAGCGCGAAGCGCCGCTCCCAGTCGCGCCAGGGATGCCCCTGCGCGCGCACATAGGCGAGGTGCACGCCGGCGCGCGCCAGGCTGACGCCGAGCAGCACCGCGAACCAGCCCACCAGCGCCGCCTCCCAACTCGGGCGCCAGAGCAGCACCAGCATCAGCATGGCGTAGACCGGGCTCGCGACATAGGCGGCGCGCCCGAGCCGGAACTGCAGGGCGACGCGTGCGACCTCGATCCGGTCTGGACCGTCGCCGTCGATGCGGGGCGGAACCGGCGTTGCGGCCTCGCCGGATTCGGTGTCTTCCGCAGGGGTGCTGGAGTTCATGCCGGCCACGCTACGCACAAGTGCGCGGCGTAGCCGTGCAATTCCCGCACTGATGACGGATTCTTTCAATGCTGCCGCCGGGCGAGCCATGGCGACCTACGAACGGTGCGCGCTCAGGCGCGCGCGACCCGGACCACCGCGTCGGCCGGGGGCGGCGCCTGCAGATCGTCGAGCAACTCGATCCAGTGGCGCACCGGCGTCTGCGTGCCGGCCGCCAGATGGGTCAGGCAGCCGATGTTGGCGGTGACGATCTCGGCGGGCAGGCCCGACTGCAGGGCGCCGAGCTTGCGCGCGCGCAACTCGCGCGCGAGCGCCGGCTGGAGGATCGAGTAGGTGCCCGCGGAACCGCAGCACAGGTGCGCATCGGCCACGGGCGCAAGCTCGCAACCCGCGCGCGCAAGCACGCCCTCGACAACGCCGCGCACCTGCTGGCCGTGCTGCAGGGTGCAGGGCGGGTGGAACGCCACGCGCAGGGCGGCCGCGCGCGCCGGCCCGGGTTCGACGGGAAGGTCTGCAAGGACCTCGGACAGGTCGCGGGTCATCGCGCTAACGCGCGCGGCGCGGTCCCGGTACACGGGATCGTCGCGCAACAGGTGATCGAACTCGCGCACCATGGCCCCGCAGCCGCTCGCGGTCATGACGATCGCCTCGACCGCCTGCGGGCCGTCGAGGAACGGCGCCCATGCGTCGATCAGTCGCCGGGCGTCCTCCAGCCCCGCGGCCTGCGCGTTCAGGTGATAGCGCACCGCACCGCAGCAGCCCGCGCCCGCGGCCTCGATGAGCGAGATGCCCGCGCGATCGAGCACCCGCGCCGCGGCGGCATTGATGCGCGGCGCGAGGGCCGGTTGCACGCAGCCCGCCAGCGCCAGCATGCGCCGCGCGTGCCGCGGCGCCGGCCACGCGCCCGCCGGCGCCGCGGGCACCGGCACCTGCGCCTTCAGCGCACCCGGGAGCAGCGGGCGCAGCAGCTGACCGAGCCGCAGGAGCGCGCCGAACACTCGCGTGCGCGGCAGTCCGAAGGCGAGCGCGGCGCGACGCGCGCGTTCCATCAGGGGACGTCCGACGCGGGCCTCGACGATCCTGCGGCCGATGTCCGCCAGCCGCCCGTAGCGCACGCCGGAGGGACAGGTGGTTTCGCAGGCGCGGCAGGTGAGGCAGCGGTCGAGGTGCAGTTGCGTGCGCGCCGTGGCCGGCCCGCCTTCGAGCAGTTGCTTGACCAGGTAGATGCGCCCGCGCGGCCCGTCGAGTTCGTCGCCGAGCAACTGGTAGGTCGGGCAGGTGGCGGTACAGAACCCGCAATGCACGCATTTGCGCAGGATCGATTCCGCCTCGTCGCCCTCGGGCGTTCCGCGGATGAAATCGGCGAGTGTGGTCTGCATGCCGGGGTGCCGATTCAGCGCCTGGCGCGAACCGCGCGCCCGGTTGCGGATTCAGAATTCCGCATACAGCCTGCCAGGATTGAAGATGCCTACCGGGTCGAACACCGCCTTCAGCCCGCGGTGCATCCTGAGCGCGATCGGCGCAAGCGGCGCAAACGCGCCCCCGGTCCTGTCGGCCGCGCGGTAGAGCGTGGCATGGCCGCCGGCGCGGGCCGCGACCTCGCGCACCCTGGCGGCCGGGGCCTGCGTGCGCAGCCAGCGCAGCGCCCCGCCCCATTCGATCATCGTCTCGCCGACCAGCCCGAGCGGTGCGGCGCTCGCGGGCAGGGCGACCCGCCACAGGGGCGCCGCGCCGCCGAAAAACGCATCGGTCTGCTCGCGCACCCCACGCCAGTACGCCTGCGCCGCGTCGGCCGCCAGCGCTTCACCGCCCAGTTTCTCGCCGGCGGCGCGCAGCGCGGCCGCCGCGCCGGACAGGCGCAGGTTGAGGACCCCGTCGCGCCAGGCGCTCGCCGAGATTGGCAGCGGCCGGCCGGCCCACTGGTTCAGGGATTCGATGGCGCGCGCCTCGGGCAGTTCGAAGCGCAGGGTGCGCTCCTCGGGCGGCTGCGGCAGCACCTTGAACGACACCTCGAGGATCACCCCGAGCGTGCCGAGCGATCCGGCCAGCAGGCGCGAGACGTCGTAGCCGGCGACGTTCTTCATCACCTCGCCGCCAAAGACGAGCACGCGGGCCTGCCCGTCGAGCAGGCGTGCGCCCAGCACGAAGTCGCGCACCGCGCCGGCACTCGCGCGCCGCGGTCCGGACAGGCCCGCGGCCACGCAGCCGCCGACGGTCGCCCCGGGGCCGTGGTGCGGCGGCTCGAAGGGCAGCATCTGGCCGCGCTCGGCGAGCGTGGCTTCGAGCGCCGCAAGCGGCGTGCCGCAGCGCGCCGTCACCACCAGTTCGGTCGGTTCGTAGCGCACGATGCCCGACCACGCCCGGGTATCGAGCGGTTCGCCGCGCGGCGCATTGCCGTAGAAGTCCTTGCTGCCGCTGCCGCGCAGGCACAGCGGCGTGCGCGCCGCGGCCGCCGTGCGCACCGCTTCTACCAAGGCCTGCGGCACCGCGTCCATCAGAAGCGCGGCAATTCCGCATGCGGCAGGATGCCGCCGTGCACGTGCATGCCGCGATACTCGGCGCAGCGCGCCAGCGTCGGCACCGCCTTGCCCGGGTTCAGCAGGCCGCGCGGGTCGAACACCGCCTTCACCGCGTGGAAGGCGGCGAGTTCCTGTGCGCCGAACTGCACGCACATCTGGTCGATCTTCTCCACGCCCACGCCGTGCTCGCCGGTGATCGTGCCGCCCACCTCGACGCATTTCTCGAGCACCTCGGCGGCGAAGCGCTCGGTGCGCTCGAGTTGCGCCGGATCGTTGGCGTCGAACAGGATCAGCGGGTGCAGGTTGCCGTCGCCGGCGTGAAACACGTTCGGGCAGCGCAGGCCGTATTTCGTCTCCATCTCGCCGATGAAGCGAAGCACTTCGCCCAGCCGGCGGCGCGGGATGGTGCCGTCCATGCAGTAGTAATCCGGCGACAGGCGCCCCACCGCGGGAAACGCCGCCTTGCGGCCCGACCAGAAGCGCAGGCGCTCGGCCTCGTCGCGCGACACCGTCATGCGCGTCGCCCCGGCCTCGCCGAGCACCGACTGCATGCGCGCGATTTCTTCCTCCACCTCCTCGGGCGCGCCATCCGATTCGCACAGCAGGATCGCCACGGCGTCGAGGTCGTAGCCTGCATGCACGAAGGCCTCGGCCGCCTGCGTCGCCGAGCGGTCCATCATCTCGAGGCCCGCGGGGATGATGCCGGCGGCGATCACCGCCGCGACCGCGTCGCCCGCCGTCTCGACATTGTCGAAGGAGGCCATCACCACGCGTGCGAGTTGCGGGCGGGGCAGCAGCTTGACGGTGACCTCAGTCGTCACCGCCAGCAGGCCTTCCGAACCGATAGCGAGGGCGAGCAGGTCGTAGCCCGGGCTGTCCGGCGCTTCGCTGCCGAACTCGATCGCCTCGCCCTCGACCGTGAAGCCGCGCACGCGCAGCACGTTGTGCACCGTGAGGCCGTACTTGAGGCAGTGCACGCCGCCGGAGTTCTCGGCGACGTTGCCGCCGATGGTGCAGGCGATCTGGCTCGAGGGGTCCGGCGCGTAGTACAGGCCGAGCGGCGCGGCGACATCGGAGATCGCGGCGTTGCGCACCCCGGGCTGCACCACGGCGACGCGCGCCAGCGGGTCGACCCGCAGCACGCGCATGAACTTGGCCATCGACAGCAGCACGCCGTCGGCGTGCGGCAGCGCGCCGCCGGAGAGCCCGGTGCCGGCGCCACGCGGCACCACCGGCACGCCCATCGCATGACAAGTCTGCAGGATGCGCTGCACCTGCGCCTCGTCCTCGGGCAGCGCGACCACCATCGGCAGGTTGCGGTACGCCGTGAGGCCGTCGCATTCGTAGGGCCGGGTGTCCTCCTCCGCCTCGAGCACGCAGCGCGCCGGCAGGAACGCGCGCAGCGCCTGCGCCACGGCGGCGCGCCGTGCCGGATCGATCTGCCCGAATGCGCCCATGGTGCCGCTCAGGCCGCGAGCCAGGGCTTCGCCCAGCCCAGCCCGGCGACGGTGTCGCCGGCGGGGATGTACTCGCAGCCGATGCTGCCGGCATAGCCGAGACGGTCGATCCTGCCGAGCAGCCAGGGAAAGTTGATCTCGCCGGTGCCGGGTTCGTGCCGGTCCGGCACATCGGCAAGCTGCAGGTGGCCGATGCGCGGCAGCAGGCGCTCGATCGAGCGCGCAAGGTCGCCTTCCATGATCTGCATGTGAAAGATGTCGTACTGCAGCCAGGCGTTGCCCGCGCCCGCGAAATCGATCGCCTCGAGCACCTGCGCGGTGGTGTGCAGGAAGAAGCCCGGGATCGACTTCGTGTTGCAGGCTTCGACCATCAGGGCGATGCCCGCCCCCTCCAGTTGCCGCGAGGCAAAGGCGAGGTTCTGCGCGAGGACCTCGAAATGGCCCTGGCGCGGCACGCCTGCCGCGGCGATGCCCGCGAGGCAGTTGAGGCGGGGGGCGCCGGCCGCCGTGGCGTATTCGATCGCGCGTGCCACCCCCTCGCGAAACTCGGTCTCGCGCCCGGGCAGGCAGGCGATGCCGCGATCGCCCGCGGCGAAGTCGCCCCCCGGCAAGTTGTGCAGCACCACCTCGACGTTCGCCTCGCGCGCCCAGCGCGCGACGTCCGCCGCCGGCCAGTCATAGGGAAACTGGTACTCGACGCGGCGAAAGCCGGCGCGCGCAGCGGCTTCGAAGCGGCGCGGGAATTCCAGGTCGGGAAACAGCAGAGAAAGATTGGCGGCAAGTTTCGGCACGGTCGGACCCCGGTGATCGCACTGCATTAACGCTACTGATGGCGCGATGGTAGTGGACGCCGCCCGCAGGAACAACGTCGCGCGCGACGCCTTGCTAAGATAACGCGAATCCACGGATTGCTCCCGCGTGCCCACGATCGCCCTGCGCCGCCTGTTGCCGTTTCTCTCCTGGTGGCCGCGCGTCGACCGGAAGTCTCTGCGCGCCGACGCCATCGCGGGCATGATCAGCGCCATCGTGGTCCTGCCCCAGGGCGTGGCCTTCGCGACGCTCGCCGGCATGCCCCCGGAGTACGGCCTGTACTGCGCGATGGTGCCCGCGGTCATCGCGGCGTTCTTCGGCTCGTCCTGGCACGCGGTCTCGGGACCGACGAATGCGGTATCGCTGTTCGTGTTCGCCACCGTGTCGCCGCTTGCCGTCCCGGGCTCCGGCGAGTACATCAGCCTGGTCCTGACGCTGTCCTTCATGACCGGGGCGATGATGCTCGCGATGGGCCTGCTGAACGCCGGTCGCCTCGTCAACTTCATCTCGCACACGGTCGTCGTCGGCTTCACCGCCGGCGCCGGGACGCTGATCATCGCCAGCCAGTTGCGGAATTTCTTCGGCCTCGAGGTGCCCTCGGGCGGCGCCTTCCTGACCATCCTGCAGCGGTTCCTCTCGCACCTCGCCGAAATCAATCCCTTCGTCGTCGTGGTCGGGCTGGTGACGCTGGGCGCAGGTCTGATCGCCAAGCGCGTGCTGAAGAAGGTGCCGTACATGATCGTGGCGCTGGTGGCCGGCGGCGTGGTGGCGTTCGGGCTCAATTTCTGGCTCGGCGTGGAGAAGACCGGCATCCACATCCTCGGCACGCTGTCCGGCGCGCTGCCGCGGCTGTCGACTCCCGACCTTTCCGCAGACACCATCAAGACCCTGATGGGCATCGCGTTCGGCGTCACGGTGCTCTCGCTGACCGAGGCCACCTCGATCGGTCGCGCGATCGCGCTGCGCTCCGGGCAGCGCATCGACGGCAACCAGGAGTTCATCGGCCAGGGGCTGGCCAACATCGGTGCCAGCTTCTTCTCCGGCTATCCAACCTCGGCTTCGTTCAACCGCTCCGGGATCAATTACGAGGCCGGCGCGCGCACGCCGCTTGCCGCGGCGCTCTCGGCGCCGTTCCTGATCGCGGTCCTGCTCCTGGTGGCGCCGCTGGTGGCCTACATCCCGATCGCCTCGATGGCAGCCATCCTCTTCATGGTGGCGTGGGGACTGTTCGACATGCAGGCCATGCGCACCATCTGGCGCACCAGCCGGACCGAAGCCGCCGTGCTGCTGTTCACCTACGCGGCGACGCTGATCATGAACCTGGAGATGGCCATCCTGACCGGGGTCATGCTGTCGCTCATCGTCTACCTGAACCGCACCTCGCGCCCCGCGATGCGCAGCCTGGTGCCGGATCCCCGGCACGCCGACCGTCGCTTTGCGCCGCTCGCCGAAGGCCTCGCCGAATGCCCGCAGACCAAAATCCTGAGCATCGAGGGGTCGATCTACTTCGGCGCGGTCGACCATGTCGACGCGCGCCTCGACACCTTGCGCGAGGTCGCACGCGCCCAGAAGCATCTCCTGCTGCTGTGCCGGAACGTGAATTTCATCGATGTCGCCGGGGCCGAGGCGCTCGCCCACGAGGCCAGGAAGCGGCGCTGGGACGGCGGTCGGCTGTACCTGTACGGACTGCGCCAGCCGGTCCAGGACGTGCTGAAGAACAGCGGCCTGATCGGCGAAATCGGCGCGGACCACATCTTCACCACCAAGGGCGAGGCGATCGCCACCCTGTTCGGGCGCCTTGACCGTTCGGTCTGCGCCCGCTGCACGGCCCGCATCTTCAGGGAATGCGCCACGCTGCCGGAACCGGAACCGCGCAAGGCGTGACGCAGGGGGGGTCGGGGCGCTGGCCAGGGCGGCGCCGGCCAATAGCCCTGACAGCCGCGCGCTTATCCGCGCTCCTGCCCTTATGCTAGACTTTTTTTGATAACCATTCCTAACAATACGGGCGGAGACCTACTCATGGCGGCAATCCTTCAATCCCTCGGCAGAACGATCGCGGCGGGCGTGGTGCTGCTCATCATCATCATGCTCATTGCCGGCACCTTCGGACAGGTGTCCTCGCACGCGTGGTCCACCTTTTTCATGCGCTACCTGCACGTGCTCTCGGGCGTGATGTGGATCGGCCTGCTGTGGTACTTCAACTTCGTGCAGATCCCGTCGATGCCGAAGATCCCCGACGAGCAGAAGCCGGCCATCGGCAAGGTCATCGCGCCGGAGGCGCTGTTCTGGTTCCGCTGGGCAGCCCTTGCAACCGTGGTCACCGGGCTCGTGCTGGCCATGATGAACGGCTACCTCGGCAGCGCGCTGTCGCTGTCCAAGGGAACCCATGCGATCGGCATCGGCATGTGGATGGGCCTCATCATGGCGTTCAATGTCTGGTTCATCATCTGGCCGAACCAGAAGATCGCGCTCGGTATGGTGGAGGCGAGCGCCGAAGACAAGCCGAAGGCGGCGCGCAAGGCGATGCTGACCTCGCGCATCAACACGCTGCTGTCGGTGCCGATGCTGTATTGCATGATCGCGCAGCAGAACGGGGGGCTGTAAGCACCCTTCTGCAGCGGCGCGTCGATCGGGGCGCTTTCGCCCTCCAGGAACGTAACGGGGCCTGCGGGCCCCGTTGCTATTTCGGCGGGCGGGCGCCGGGAATCCCGCCGAGGCGCATGCCGGGGCCGATGCCCCGCTCGGCGAACCAGCCGCGGTTCATTTCCAGGGCATAGCGCGCCGGGCGCGTGGCGCAATGCGAGTCCTCGCTGTGGGGCGTCATGTCGGCCACATTGATCACGGCCCCGTGCTCGTCCAGGAAGGCGACCGACAGGGGGATCAGCGTATTCTTCATCCACATGCAATGGCCGCTGGTCTCGTCAAAGACGAACAGCATGCCGTCGTTGCGGCCCATCGTAGTGCGGTGCATCAGGCCCTGCATGCGACTCGTGAAGTCCGCGGCCAGTTCCGCGCGCACCAGGTGCATGCCGGCGCGCACCTGCACCACCGGCAGTTTCTGCGCTGCAGCAGGCGGCACCGTGGCGGCGGCCAGGGCGGCGGCGAACGCGACGACGAGCCGGAGGCGGTTCAGGCGCATGGGGCGGAAGGTAGCAAAAAAAAAGCAGGGCGCAAGCCCTGCTCTCTTTGAAGCGGGAGGAAGACTTACTTCTTCTTCTCTTCCTTCTTCTCCGCCTTCTTCTCGTCCTTCTTCATCTCTTTCTTGGCTTCTTTCTTGTCGGCCTTCTTGTCGTCGGCGACAACGGAGAAGCTGGCGGCGGCGAAGAGCGCGGCAAACAGAACGGTCAGCAGTTGCTTCATTTTGAATCCCTCTCTTATGGTCGTAATTACGATTGAACCGGCCCTCTCGGATCCGGCTTTGGGCATAACGCGCAGGAACCCGGACGGTTGACCGCCCGAATCCGGAAAAAACCAACTGCCGTCGCTCCCCTCGGGCCGAAGCCCGGCGCGCGATTCTACGCGAACCAATACCGGGCGCCAGCCCCCCGGCAAGGCGGGGGCGTATCATGTCGACCGGTCGTCGCCGGGGGAATCCGGGCGGCGCAAACTCAAGTCTTATATAATACATCTTTTACAACTACTTTCGCCGCGTTGAACCCGGCCCGAACGACCGGCTTCACGACCCGGCACAGAGGTCCCATCCATGGCATACCAGCACATCAAGGCGCCCGCGCGCGGCGAGAAAATCACGGTCGCAAAAGACGGCAGGCTCAGCGTGCCGGACCAGCCGATCATCCCGTTCATCGAAGGCGACGGCACCGGCGTCGACATCACCCCGGTCATGATCAAGGTGGTGGACGCGGCCATCGCCAAGGCCTACGGCGCCAAGCGCAAGATCTCCTGGATGGAGATGTTTGCCGGCGAGAAGTCCTGCAAGGTCTACGGCGAAAATGTCTGGCTGCCCGAGGAAACGCTGGCCTGCGCGAAGGAGTACGTGGTCTCCATCAAGGGCCCGCTGACCACACCGGTGGGTGGCGGCATTCGCTCGATCAACGTGGCGCTGCGCCAGGAACTCGATCTCTACGTCTGCCTGCGCCCGGTGCGCTACTTCAAGGGCGTGCCCTCGCCGCTGAAGGAGCCCGAGAAGACCGACATGGTGATCTTCCGCGAGAACGCCGAGGACATCTACGCCGGCATCGAATGGGCGGCGAAGACGCCTGAGGCGCAGAAGGTCATCAAGTTCCTGATCGACGAGATGAAGGTGAAGAAGATCCGCTTCCCGGACACGTCGGCCATCGGCATCAAGCCGGTCTCGATCCAGGGCAGCGAGCGCCTGATCCGCAAGGCCTTCCAGTACGCGATCGACAACGACCGCAAGTCGGTCACGCTGGTGCACAAGGGCAACATCCAGAAGTTCACCGAAGGCGGCTTCCGCGACTGGGGCTATGCGCTTGCACAGCGCGAGTTCGGCGCCAAGCTGGTCGACGGCGGCCCGTGGTGCAGCCTGAAGAACCCGAAGACGGGCCGCGAGATCGTCGTCAAGGACGTCATCACGGATGCCTTCCTGCAGCAGATACTCCTGCGGCCCGCGGAGTACGACGTCATCGCCACGCTCAACCTGAACGGCGACTACGTCTCCGACGCCCTCGCGGCGCAGGTGGGCGGCATCGGCATCGCGCCGGGCGCGAACATGAGCGACACCGTGGCGATGTTCGAGGCCACCCACGGCACCGCGCCCAAGTACGCAGGCAAGGACTACGTCAACCCGGGATCCGAGATCCTCTCCGCCGAGATGATGCTGCGCCACATGGGCTGGTCCGAGGCCGCGGACGTCATCGTCAAGTCGATCGAGGCATCAATCGCCGACAAGGTCGTCACCTACGATTTCGCCCGCCTGATGGACGGCGCCAAGCAGGTCTCCTGCTCCGGATTCGGGCAGTCGATGATCGAGCGCATGTAAGGCACGGGCGGTCGCGGACCGCGGGCCGTCCGGTCAGGCCTTCTGTATATTCGAGGCCTGCTTTCCCTTCGGGCCCTGCACCACGTCGAAGCTGACCTTCTGCCCTTCTTTCAGGGTCTTGAAGCCCGACATGTTGATGGCGGAGAAGTGCGCGAACAGATCTTCGCTGCCGTCATCCGGGGTGATGAACCCGTAGCCCTTGGAATCGTTGAACCACTTTACGGAGCCTGTAGCCATATCGCTTTCTCTGGAAGGTTGAACGAGCCGGGCATTCGCCCGGGCCATGCCTGAAACTCCGGCCCGCCCGCCGATGACGATATGGCGTCACGGTCAGCCTGAATCCAAACACTGACAGATCGCCTTTTACGCGCCCGTTTTCGGCCCGTCAAGGGCCTGTCCGGCGGGCAGAAACGGCGGCAAGCGCGTGAATTGCGTCGCTTTTCCGCGTCGCCCTCGCATTGCACCATCGGGGCACATTGATTACGATAGGCCAAGCGGAATGGGTGACGTTCCGTTTTTGACAAGTGGGCTCGTCCGCTCGCGCGGCGGGCCCTGACCGGGGTGACGACAATCGGACGATACTGGCCGCATGACGCAGTCCAAGGACAACACGGTTCTCGAGGTTCAGAAGGCAAAACTGAAGCCGCCCTCGATGTTCAAGGTCATGTTGCTGAACGACGATTACACGCCGATGGAATTTGTGGTGCTCGTGCTGCAGAAGTTCTTCGGCATGGGCCGTGAGCGCGCCACGCAGGTGATGCTCAAGGTGCACCAGGAAGGCATCGGCGTGTGTGGCGTGTTTCCGCGTGACGTCGCAACCACCAAGGTCCAGCAGGTGGCTGGCTTTGCGCGCAAGTACCAGCATCCGCTGCAGTGCGTGATGGAGGAAACATAAGCATGATTGCCCAGGAACTCGAAGTCAGCCTGCACATGGCGTTCGTCGAGGCGCGCCAGAAACGCCACGAATTCATCACGGTCGAGCACCTGCTGCTTGCGCTCCTCGACAATCCGACCGCGGCCGAGGTGCTGCGCGCCTGCGGCGCGAACATGGACGATCTGCGCAAGAACCTGCTCCAGCACGTCGGCGAGCAAACGCCGCGCATTCCTGCCGAGCGCGAAGTCGATACCCAGCCGACGCTCGGCTTCCAGCGTGTGATCCAGCGCGCCATCCTGCATGTGCAGAGTTCCGGCAAGAAGGAAGTCACCGGCGCCAACGTGCTGGTGGCCATTTTCGGCGAAAAGGATTCGCACGCCGTGTACTTCCTGCAACAACAGGGGATCACGCGGCTCGACGTCGTGAACTACATTTCCCACGGCATCACCAAGACCCCGCAGCAGCAGCCGACGGGCAAGAGCGAGCAGGAGGGAGAGCAGGAAGGCGAGGCGCAGACCGCGAACAGCCCGCTCGACACCTATACGCTGAACCTCAACGCGCAGGCGATCGCCGGCAAGATCGACCCCCTGATCGGCCGCGACAAGGAACTGGAGCGGGTCATCCAGACGCTGTGCCGGCGCCGCAAGAACAACCCGCTGCTGGTCGGCGAGGCCGGCGTGGGCAAGACCGCCATAGCCGAAGGCCTCGCGCGGCGGATCGTGGAAGCCACCATCCCTGAATTGCTGGCGAAGTGCATCGTCTACTCGCTCGACATGGGCGCGCTGCTCGCGGGCACCAAGTACCGGGGCGATTTCGAGCAGCGCCTCAAGGCGGTGCTCAAGCAGCTGGTCGACAATCCGGATGCGATTCTCTTCATCGACGAGATCCACACGGTGATCGGCGCGGGCGCGGCGTCAGGCGGCACGCTGGACGCATCGAACCTGTTGAAGCCGATGCTGTCCTCGGGGCAGCTGAAGTGCATCGGCGCAACGACCTACAACGAGTATCGCGGTGTCTTCGAAAAGGACCACGCCCTGTCGCGCCGGTTCCAGAAGATCGACGTGGTCGAACCCTCGATCCAGGAAACCGTGGAGATCCTCAAGGGCCTGAAAACGCGCTTCGAGGCGCACCACAGCGTGCGCTACACCGCGATCGCGCTGACCACGGCGGCCGAGCTCTCGGCCCGCTTCATCAACGACCGGCACCTGCCCGACAAGGCCATCGACGTGATCGACGAGGCCGGCGCGGCGCAGCGCATCGCCCCCAAGAGCAAGCAGAAGAAGGTCATCGGCAAGGGCGAGATCGAGGACATCATCGCGAAGATCGCGCGCATCCCGCCGCGCTCGGTGTCTTCGGACGACCGCAGCGCGCTGGCGAACCTCGAACGCGACCTGAAGAACGTCGTCTTCGGGCAGGACAAGGCGATCGAGGCGCTCGCCTCCGCCATCAAGATGGCGCGCTCGGGGCTCGGCGATCCGCAGAAACCCATCGGCAGCTTCCTGTTCTCCGGACCCACCGGCGTGGGCAAGACCGAGGTCGCGCGCCAGCTCGCCTACTGCATGGGCATCGAACTGATCCGCTTCGACATGTCGGAGTACATGGAGCGGCACGCGGTGTCGCGGCTGATCGGCGCGCCACCGGGCTATGTCGGGTTCGAGCAGGGCGGCCTGCTGACCGAGGCCATCACCAAGAAGCCCTACGCCGTGCTGCTGCTCGACGAGATCGAGAAGGCGCACCCGGACATCTTCAACATCCTGCTCCAGGTGATGGATCACGGCACCCTGACCGACAACAACGGACGCAAGGCCGATTTCCGCAATGTCGCCATCGTCATGACCACGAACGCCGGGGCCGAATCGCTCTCGCGCAACGTCATGGGCTTCACCGACGGCCGGCAGACCGGGGACGAGATGGAGGCGATCAAGCGCATGTTCACGCCGGAGTTCCGCAACCGGCTGGATGCCATGATCCCGTTCCGCGCCCTCGACCAGGACATCATCCTGCGGGTCGTGGACAAGTTCCTGATGCAACTCGACGAGCAACTGCACGAGAAGAAGGTGGACGCTTCGTTCACTGACGCGCTGAAGGAGTACCTCGGCAAGAAGGGCTTCGATCCGCTGATGGGCGCGCGGCCCATGGCGCGACTGATCCAGGAGACGATTCGCCGCGCCCTGGCGGACGAACTGCTCTTCGGTCGTCTGGCGCACGGCGGCAAAGTGACCATCGACGTCGGCGAGAACGAGGGAATCGTTCTCAGGTTCGAGGAGGAAGCCGCACCGGTGGTGTAAGGCGCCGGATCTCCAGTTCCCGGAAGCCGCGGCCGTCGCGGCTTTTTCTTTTCTGGCGCCCGCGCGCGCACCGGGATCAACAAATCGCGCGACCGCGCATCGCCGGGTGCCACCACCCAGAAAAGTCCCATTGACGCGCAGCAAGTGCCGAAGGCACACTGAACCGGCGTTTACTGATAACGGGGAGGGGGATCATGAGAGCAATCGTCTTCACAGCAGCAATGCTGGCCGCGGCGCCCGCGGCCCTCGCAGACGAGGTCGTGGCGCGCAGTCTCGCCGCCACCTGCGCCAACTGCCACGGCCCGGACGGGCGCAGCGTCACCCAGGCGGTGAAGTCCCTGGCCGGCATGCCCAAGCGCGAGATCGTCGACACCATGCAGGCGTTCAAGGCCGGCAAGAAGCCCGCGACGGTGATGCACCAGCTTGCCAAGGGCTACAGCGACGTGCAGATCGAATTGATCGCGGCCCATTTCGCCGCGCTGCGGAAATAGGGGGCGCCATGAACAATACGTTCCAGAGACGCGAGTTCCTCAGGCTTGCCGGTGCAGCGGGCCTCCTTTCGCTTGCCGGCTGCGCAGGCGGTGGCGCGGGCAAGGCCCGCGTGGTGATCATTGGCGCGGGCTTCGGCGGCGCCACGGCGGCGAAGTACATCCGCGAATGGGATCCGTCGATCGAGGTCATGCTGGTCGACCGTCTCCCGCAGTTCACCTCGTGCCCGATCTCCAACCTGGTCCTCGGCGGATCGCGCAGCATGGCGCAGATCCAGCGCGGCTACGAAGGGCTGCGCAAACACGGCGTGCAGGTCATCAACGCCGAGGTCACCTCGGTGGACACCGCGAAGCGGCTGGTGAAGCTCGCCGGCGGCAGCGAGCTCCCCTACGACCGGCTGATCGTTTCCCCGGGCATCGATTTCATGTACGACAAGATTGCGGGCTACAGCGCCGCCATGGCGTCGGGCCGCGTGCTGCACGCGTGGAAAGCGGGCCCGCAGACGGTCGCACTGCGCGCGCAGCTCGAGCGCATGCGCGACGGCGGAACCTACGTCCTGTCAGTCCCGGCCGCGCCGTACCGCTGCCCCCCGGGGCCCTACGAGCGCGCGAGCCAGGTCGCCCAGTACTTCAAGAAGGCCAAGCCGCGCTCCAAGGTGCTGATCCTGGACGCAAATCCGGACGTCACCTCGAAGGGGCCCTTGTTCAAGAAGGCCTGGGCCGACCTGTACCCCGGCATGATCGAGTTCCGCGGCAACAGCAGGGCGATCGGCGTCGATCCGGCGACCGGCACCGTGAAGCTCGAGGTCGAGGACGTCAAGGGCGACGTACTCAATGTCGTGCCCGAGCAAACCGCGGGCGACATCGCGGCGAAAGCTGGACTGATCACGCACAATAATCGCTGGTGCGCGGTTGACTGGCGCAGCTGCGAATCGACGGCGGTCAAGGGCGTGCATGTTCTCGGCGACGCGACGCTGTCGGCCCCCGGCATGCCGAAGTCGGGGCACATGGCGAACCAGCAGGCGAAGGTCTGCGCGGCCGCGGTGATTGCCATGCTGAACGACCGCGCCCCCAATCCGAATCCGGTGATGACGAACACCTGCTACAGCTTCGTCTCGGACACGGAGGTGGTGCATGTCGCGTCGGTGCACCAGTGGGACGACGGCCAGAAGACCATCATCCCGGTGAAGGGTGCGGGCGGCGTGTCGAGCGCGCGCAACACCCTGGAGGGGGACTACGCCTGGAGCTGGGCGCAGAACATCTGGGCGGACATGTTCGCGTAGGGGTGCCTTCCGGACGGGGAGGGGCTGCGCCCTTCCCCAACCCCACGGGTTCGAGGCGCAGCGCTCAATCGAGGGTGCTGAGGTACTCGGCGACCGCCTTGATTTCCGCTTCCGTCATCTTTGCGGCAATCGTGTGCATGACCGCGTTGTCGTTGGTGCGCGCGCGGCTGCCGAAACGCCTGAGCTGGGTTTCGAGGTAGGCGGCAACCTGCCCTGCGAGGCGCGGCAGCGTCTCCGAGCCGAGGGCACGTTCGCCGTGACACCCGAAGCAGGCAACGACTTCGCCGGCCTTGCCACCCTGCCGGTAGACCCGTTGCCCCGCCGCCGCGAGGCGTGAATCGGACACCGCATGCGATTCGGTCTTCTGTCGGCTGAAATATTCGCCCAGCGCGCGCATGTCCATCGGCGTGAGCGCATCGACCATGCCACGCATGCTGTCGCTTGCCCGCTCGCCACTTTGAAAATTGGCCAGCTGTTTCGCCACGTAGTCCGCGTTCTGGCCGGCCAGCCGCGGGAACAGCTCGGAGGCCGCCTCGCCCTGCATGCCGTGGCACAGGAAACAGCGACCGCTGACGATCTCCTTCGCCCGCTCGAGCGCCTGGGCCGGCACCGTCTGCGCGTTCGCCGTCGCCATGGCCAGGATTGCAGCAACCACCACCAAGACTGCGCCCGCAGCCCTCATCGGCACGCTCCCTTCGTCCGTAACGAGATCGTAGCGCGTGGCGCGCGCAAGGCGATAGAGTGTCGTGAAGACCGGATCAATCGGTCCGGGACTCAGCGCCCGGTGCTGCCGAAACCGCCTGTCCCGCGGTCGCTGGCCTCGAACGTGTCCACCACCTGAAGCGCGACCTGCAGCACCGGGATCACGACGAGTTGCGCGATGCGATCCATGGGCTCGATCGTGAATGCAGCCTGCCCCCGGTTCCACAGCGAGACCATGAGCGGGCCCTGGTAGTCGGAGTCGATCAGCCCGACCAGGTTGCCGAGCACGATGCCGTGCTTCGCGCCCAGGCCGGAGCGCGGCAGGATGATCGCCGCGGTCGCGGGATCCGCGAGATGGATGGCGAGGCCGGTGGGCACCAGACGACTCTCGCCCGGCTGGAGGACAAGTGCCGCGTCGAGGCAGGCACGCAGGTCCAGCCCCGCGGCCCCCGGGGTCCCGTACGCGGGAAGCGCGTTCCGGATCTTCTCGTCGAGGATCCTGACCTGAAGCGTGCGCACCGCTACCGCTTGCGCGCCGGCCGCGCCATCAGCCGCGCCGTATGCGCCACCAGCTGCCGGGCGAGCGACAGCTTGGGGCCGGGCTCGAGCGCATGCGCGCCCTGCGCGTCGTACAGCGTGATCGCGCTGTCGTCCGCGCCGAGCGCCTGTTGCGCGAGGTTCGCGGCGATCAGCGGGATGCGCTTCTTCGCGCGCTTGTCGCGGGCGTTGCGCTCCAGGTCCCGGCTCTCGGCGGCAAACCCGACGCAGAACGGCGGCTGCGGCCGCGCCGCAACCCAGCCAAGGATGTCCGGATTCTCTTCCAGGTCGAGTTGCCGCATGCCTGCGGCCCCCTTCTTCAGCTTGTGGGCCGAGGCGGTCTTGACCCGGTAATCCGCCACCGCCGCCACCGCGATGAACAGCTTGCAGCCGGGCAGCGCCGCCTTGACAGCATCGAACATCTCGCGCGCCGTGCGCACGTCGACGCGCGTCACGCCCAACGGCGTCGGCAGGTGAACCGGGCCGCTCACCAGCGTCACCTCCGCCCCGGCCTCGCGCGCCGCCCGGGCCACCGCGAAGCCCATCTTTCCGGAACTCGAATTGGTGATGACCCGCACCGGATCGATCGGCTCTTCGGTGGGACCGGCCGTCACCAGCACCCGGCGGCCGGCCAGCACCTTGGGCTGGAAGAACGCTTCGACCGCCTCGACAAGCTCGGCCGGCTCGAGCATGCGCCCCATGCCGGTCTCGCCGCAGGCCTGGTCACCGGCCGCCGGCCCCGCCAGTTGCACGCCATCGGCGACCAGCTGCCTGACATTGCGCTGCGTCGCGGCGTTGTTCCACATCTCGACGTTCATCGCCGGCGCCACCATCAGCGGGCAGCGGCGCGCCAGCACCAGCGTCGAAAGCAGGTCATCCGCAAGGCCCTGCGCCGCCTTGGCCATCAAGTCCGCAGAGGCCGGCGCGACCAGGATGAGGTCGCGGTCGCGGGAAAGCTCGATATGCGCCATGTTGTCCGGAATCCGGGCGTCCCAGAGATCGGTCCAGACCGTCTGCCCGGCGAGCGCCTGCAAGGTCACGGGCGTCATGAAGCGTTCGCCGGCCGCGGTCAACACTACGCGGACGTCAGCCCCCTCCTTGCGCAGCAGGCGCACCAATTCCGCGCACTTGAAGGCCGCGATGCCACCGGTAATGCCAAGGAGGATGCGCTTGCCGCGGACCGATGTCATCGGCGAAGGCCCGTAGTGCGTTGATAGAGAGAGGAATTCTATGGGAATTCACGGAGGCCCGCATGGCGATACGGGACTGGCCGGAAAGCGAACGGCCGCGCGAGCGGCTGCTTGCGCTGGGGGCCGGGCGTCTCGGCGATGCGGAACTGCTCGCCGTCTGCCTGCGCACCGGTGCCGCCGGCATGGACGCCGTCGAGCTCGGCCGCATGCTGCTGGCGCACTTCGGCGGCTGGAACGGCCTGCTGGCGGCAGAGGCGCCTGCGCTTCGCGCGCTGCGCGGGCTGGGCGGCGCCAAGGCCGCGCAGCTGGCAGCAGTGCTCGAGATCGCCCGCCGGGCCCTCGCCGAAACCCTGCGCAGTACCGATGCCCTCACGACCCCGGCGGCGGTCCGGGACTACCTGCGCCTTGCGCTCTCGGGACGCGAACACGAGGTCTTCGTGGTGCTTTTCCTCGACGCGCAGCACCGGGTCCTGGGGGTCGAGGAGCTGTTTCGCGGCACCCTCACCCAGACCAGCGTCTATCCGCGAGAGGTGGTCAAGGCCGCCCTGCGGGCGAACGCCGCCGCGGTCATCTTCGCCCACAACCATCCGTCCGGCGTCGCGCAGCCGAGCCGCGCAGACGAACTCCTCACCCGGCAATTGCGCGATGCGCTGACCCTCGTGGAGGTCCGGGTGCTGGACCATTTCATCGTCGCCGGCTGCAGCACCCTGTCCTTCGCGGAGCGGGGCCTCTTATAGGGACTTGAGGGGGCCAACGGAATTCGCGTAAAATCCCCGGTTTTCCGCGCCTTACCGGAGTCATCCATGTCCAAGGTCTGCCAGGTCACCGGCAAGAAGCCCATGTCGGGCAACCATGTGTCGCACGCGAACAACCGGACGCGTCGCACCTTCGAACCGAATCTCCACTACCGCCGCTTCTGGATCGAGAGCAAGAACCGCTGGGTGCGCCTGCGCGTGTCGGCCTCCGGGCTGCGCCTGATCGACAAGGTCGGGATCGAAACGGTGCTCGATAGAATTGCGGCCCGCAAGACCAAGGAGGCCAGCCATGCGTGAAAAGATCAAGCTTGAGTCGACGGCCGGAACCGGCCATTTCTACACGACCACCAAGAACAAGCGCACCAAGCCGGACAAGATCGAAATGCTCAAATTCGATCCCAAGGCGCGCAAGCACGTGCTCTACAAGGAAACCAAGCTCAAGTAGGCGGCAGGCCGCGCCCGCGTCACGCGGGCCAAGCGAAAAAAAGCCCGCGCGACGCGGGCTTTTTTACATCCGGAAGAACCGGAAGCCTCAGGCGTAGGAACGCAGCCTGAGCGAAAAATCCACCAGCGGCGGGAAACCGCTCGCCTCTGCACGGCGGCACCAGTCCTGCAACTGGCGCACCAGCTGCTCGCGCGATGCGTTCGAGCGGTCCCACAGCGACACCAGTTCGGCGCGCATCGCCACGGCCGTGGCCAGCATGCGCGAATTCTTCAGCGCCTCGGCCAGCCGATGGGCTTCGGACTCCGACAGCTCGTGCATGCGGATCAGCGCCGTGCGAAAGGTCCGAAGGGTTTCAGCCTCCTGCGACCAATGGCCCAGGCGCTCGAGTTCGAGCGCGTACATGCGCTTCAGCGAGCGCCCGTAGCGCGAGAGCACGTCGTAGCGGTTCGCGATCACGGCATGCAGCGTGTCCACGTCCGCGGTTTCCTTGGGCGCCGCAAATCGCGGTTGCGGCGCAATCTTCTTCACGGTCGCAAGCCCGAGCATTTCGAGGATGCGGATGTACATCCAGCCGATGTCGAATTCGTACCACTTCGACGACAGCTTCGCCGAGGACGCGAAGGCGTGGTGATTGTTGTGCAGCTCCTCGCCGCCGATCAGGATGCCCCAGGGAAGGATGTTCTTGCTGGCATCCGCGCAGTCGTAGCTGCGGTAGCCCCAGAAATGGCCGACGCCGTTGATGACGCCGGCGGCCCAGAACGGAATCCAGGCGATCTGCGTGACCAGGATGAGCGCGCCCGGCACCAGGCCGAACAGCCAGATATTGACCATCCCCATCAGGACCAGGCCCATGACGGCGTGGCGCGTGTACACATTGCGCTCGACCCAGTCGTCCGGCGTGCCGTGGCCGTAGCGCTCCATGGTCTCGGGATGGTGGGATTCCTTCACGTACAGGAACACGCCGCCCCAGAGCACGCGGTTGATGCCGTAGACCTGCGGGCTGTGCGGATCCTCCGCGGTCTCGCACTTGGCGTGGTGCTTGCGATGGATCGCGGCCCATTCCTTGGTCACCATGCCGGTGGTGAGCCAGAGCCAGCAACGGAAGAAATGCGAGATGACCGGATGCAGTTCAAGCGCACGGTGCGCCTGGCAGCGGTGCAGGAAGATGGTCACCGAGGCGATCGTCACGTGCGTCAGGCCGAGCGCGACCAGCACGTAACCCCACCAAGGCAGGTCGAAGACGCCGGACATCAGCATGTCGGAGATACCTTGTTCGTATTGGGGAATAGCCTGCCATTCTACGCGATTCTGCAAATCCGGTTTTTCCGGAAAGGGTCCGGATATCGGTCCAGCTTCGCGCTTCCGGTGGACAGATCAGGGGCCCCGACCGGCGTCCGAACGGGCCTCATGACGGTCGCCCGCCCCGCGCGACCGCAGGCCCCAAGAACCGGGCGCTCAGCGGCGTTCGAAGGCCACTGCAAAGAACCCGTCGGTGCCGTGCACCTGGGGTCGCAGCCGCAGCTGTTCTCCGCAATCGAGATCGATGCGCTGCGCCGCCAGAAGCGCGCGGCAGGAGAGCGGGGCGAACTCCGGGTGCGCGGCGATGAACCCTTCGGCGATCGCCTCGTTTTCCGCGCGCAGCACGCTGCAGGTCGCATAGACGAGCCGCCCTCCCGGTTTCACCAAGCGTGCCGCGGCGTGCAGGATGCCGGCCTGCTTGAGGGCGAGTTCGTCCACGGCGGCAGCCTCGTGGCGCCACTTCAGGTCGGGGTTGCGTCGCAGGGTGCCGAACCCGGTACAGGGCGCGTCAACCAGCACGCGATCGATCTTCCCGCCCAGGCGCTTGGCGCGCACATCGTTGGCGCCCGAGAGCGTGATCGGGTGGATGCTGGAGACGCCGGCGCGCGCGGCGCGCGGCGAAAGCGCCGCGAGCCGCTTTGCCGAGACATCCATCGCGTACACCCGCCCGGCCCCGCGCATCAGCATGGCCATGGCAAGCGTCTTGCCCCCGGCCCCGGCGCAATAGTCCGCCACCTTCTCGCCGCGCCGCGGCGCAACGAGGTAGGCCAGCAACTGGCTGCCCTCGTCCTGCACTTCGACCAGGCCTTCGGTGAACAGGGCGTCGCGATTGATCGCCGGCCTGCCGAGCAGCCGCAGGCCGGCCGGGGAATACGGCGTGGGCGTGGCTTCGATGCCCGCGGCGTCGAGGCGGGCGCGCGCGCTGTCGCGATCGATCCGCGCAAGATTCACGCGCAGGTCGAGCGGCGCCGCCGCCAGCAAGCCCTGCGCGAGCGCCGCCGCCTCCGTCGCGCCCTGCTCCGACACAAGGCGCGCCCAGAGCCAGTCGGGCAGGTCCGCGCGCACCGCAGCGGGCAGCGTTTCCGTGCGCAAGGCGCGGGCGCGCGCCGCGAGCGCCCGGTCCTCGGGCGGCAACACCGACTCGAGCGCGCGCGCCGACAACCCATGCAAGCGCACCAGGGCAGCGACCAGCAGGTCGCGCGGCGCGCGGCTGCCGGCGGCCGCCTCGAGCGAGCGCAGTCGGCGCAGCACCCCATAGACGGTCTCGGCCACCCAGGCGCGGTCGGTCTGCCCGAGTTGCCGGTGCGCGCGAAAGTACTGCGACACCGCCTGGTCCGCCGCACGCGCGAAACCGAGCAGGTCGGCGAGCAGCGCCTCGGCGTGGCGCAGCAGGGCAGGTTGCGGCGTCACCGGAGGTCGATGCGCGTCGCGCGCTGGTCCAGGCGGGTGCCGTCCTGCTCGGTGACCAGAACCCGTACCGGAACAAGGCCATGGCGTTCGGCGAGCCACAGTTCGGTCGCCCGGTCCTGCGGCCCGTCGCGCTGCTTCACCAGGCGCAGGGCGTCGAACGTCCCCGCCGGGGTGACCACCTGCTCGCGGCCGGCGCTTTTGTAAACCACCGGCGAGCTTCCCCGACCGTCCACGACGTCGCGTGCGATCGCTGCCGCGCCCGGGCTCACGAAGGCGAACCCGAAAACCAGGCTGAGGCGGTCCGCCGGATGCGCCGGGAGCGGCCGCTCCTGCGAGGCCCCCTTGTCCGTCAGGATCACCTTCTTCGCGGCCCAGTCGAAGCGCACGCTCGAGGACTTGCTGCCGCGCTCATCGGCATAGGATTCCGGGCGCAGGCCCTCCGGGGTCACGCGCCCGCGGCTGCTGCGCTTCGCCTCGCCACGCAGGGCATAGACGCCACGACCTTTCCAGCTCTCCTCCAGCCGGTAGGTCCGGCCATCATGCTCGAGCCGAGTGACGACGTCCGCGATCGCGCTGCCGTTGCGCTGCACCTCCCAGGCGATCTCCACCTTCGCCGGCGGCGCCGCCGACACTTGCGGCACCACGCCCGCAAGCGCGGCGAGCAGGGCGACGCTTGCCAACCCCGTGCGCACGCTCACGGCAGGCCTGCGTCGTACACCAGCTGCTGCGCCTCGCCGCGCACCCGCACGACCCCGCCTTCGATCTCCAGGCGATCGTCCATGAACCAGCGCACCGCACGCGGATAGAGGACGTGTTCCTGGCGCAGCACGCGCGCCGCCAGTCCGGCGGCCGTGTCCTGCGGCCGAACCGGCACCACGGCCTGCGCGATGATCGGACCGTGATCGAGTTGCGCGGTGACGAAATGCACGGTGCAGCCATGCAGCTTCACCCCCGCGGCGAGCGCGCGCGCGTGGGTGTCGAGGCCCGGAAAGGCCGGCAGGAGCGAGGGATGGATGTTCATGATGCGGCCCGCATAGCGTTCGACGAAGGCAGGCGTCAGGATGCGCATGAAGCCGGCAAGCACCACCAGTCGCGGCGCGAAATCGTCGATGGCCGTCGCCAGCGCGGCATCGAAGGCCTCGCGCGAACCGAAGTCCCGGTGTTCGAGCGTGCGGCTCGCCACGCCGCGCGCTTCGGCCAGCGCAAGGCCGCCGGCGCCGGCGCGGTTCGACAGGACCGCCGACACCGGCAAACCGGCCTCGAACAGGGCCTGCAGGTTGCTGCCGCGACCCGAGACGAGCACGACGATGGACATGGGGCGGCAGTATACGGGGTGCGCACCGGCGCCATGCGCCGAGCCCCCTGTTATGGTAACATATATGTTACTATTGCCCGGGTTTCGGCGCCCCGTCCGGCCCGACCATGCGGGCCGCGTCCACCCAGCGGTCGAAATCCGCGCCGCTCACGTGGCCGAGGGCAAGCGCAGCCTCGCGCAAGGTGCCGCCCTCCCGGTGCGCCTTCTTCGCGATCTCGGCGGCGCGGTCGTAGCCGATGTGCGGGGCAAGCGCCGTCACCAGCATCAGCGAACGCCCGACCAGCTCGCCGATGCGCGCAGCGTTCGCCTCGATGCCGCGCACGCAGTGCGCCTCGAAGGCGTCGCAGCCGTCGGCCAGCAGGCGCACGCTGCCAAGGACGTTGTGGGCGACGAGCGGCTTGTAGACATTCAGCTCGAAATTCCCCGAGGCGCCGCCGATGTTTACCGCCACGTCATTGCCGAACACCTGTGCGCACAGCATCGTCACCGCCTCGGCCTGGGTCGGATTGACCTTGCCGGGCATGATCGAGCTGCCCGGTTCGTTTTCCGGGATCGAGAGTTCGCCTAGCCCGGAGCGCGGCCCCGAGGCGAGCCAGCGCACGTCGTTGGCGATCTTGGTGAGCGCGGCGGCGAGCGTCTTCAGCGCGCCATGCGCGAACACCAGCGGCTCATGCCCGGCGAGCGCCGCAAATCGGTTCGGCGCAACCACGAAGGGCAATCCGGTGTCCTGCGCCAGGTCGCGCGCCACGCGTTCGCCGAACTCGGGGTGGGCGTTCAGTCCCGTCCCCACCGCGGTGCCGCCGATCGCCAGCTCGCACAGCCCGGGCAGCGTCATCCGGATGGCACGCGCCGCGTGCCCGAGCTGCGCCACGTAGCCCGAGAACTCCTGCCCGAGCGTGAGCGGCGTGGCGTCCTGCAGGTGGGTGCGGCCGATCTTGACGAGTCCCCCGAACGCCGCCTGCTTCGCGGCGAGGCCCTTCGCCAGCCGGCCAAGCGCGGGCAGCAGTTGACGCTCCATCGCCTGTACCGCCGCCACGTGCATCGCGGTCGGGAACACGTCGTTCGAGGACTGTCCCTGGTTGACGTCGTCATTCGGGTGCACGAGACGCCCCGCGCCGCGCGGTCCGCCGAGCAGTTCGGACGCGCGGTTGGCGAGCACCTCGTTCATGTTCATGTTGGTCTGGGTGCCGGAGCCGGTCTGCCAGACAACGAGCGGGAACTCCGCCTCGTGGCGGCCCGCCAGCACCTCCTCGGCGGCGCGCGCGATCGCCCCGGCGCGATCGGCCGGCAGCAGGCCGAGCGCGCCGTTCACGCGCGCCGCGCTGCGCTTCACCTGCGCCAGCGCATGGAGCAGGGCCTGCGGCATGCGTTCGCCGGAAATGCGGAAGAATTGCCGGCTGCGCTCGGTCTGCGCGCCCCAGAGATGCTCCGCGGGGACCTCGATGGGTCCGAAGCTGTCGGATTCGGTGCGGGTCGCGCGCATGCGGGGGATCGACGCCTGCACTCAGGCCTGGAACCGGCCCTCGGAATAGTCGCGCACCGCCTGGTGCAACTCCTCGCGGGTATTCATCACGAAGGGGCCATGGCGCGCCACCGGTTCACCGAGCGGCCGGCCGGCGACCACGATCAAACGCGCCGCGCCCGCCTCTGCGGCAAGCGCCACCGCGTCGCCCTCGCCCAGAACGGCGAGGTCGCCCTTCGACACCGTGCTGCCCGCAAGGTCCACGCGCCCATCGTACACGTAGGCAAAGGCGTTGTACCCCGCAGGCAGAGGCACCTCAAGCCGCGCGCCCGCATCGAGGCGCACATCGAGGTACACCGGCTCGGTCGCGGCCGCCTCCACGGGACCGCGCGCCGCGCCGAAGCGCCCCGCGATCACCCGCACCGTCGCACCCGGGCCGGCCACCACCTCTGGAACGCGCTCCGGCGCAATGTCCTGATAGCGCGGCGCGGTCATCTTGTCCTTCGCCGGCAGGTTTACCCAGAGCTGGAAGCCCTGCATCAGGCCGTTCTCCTGCTCCGGCATCTCCGAGTGCACGATGCCGCGGCCCGCGGTCATCCACTGCACGCTGCCCGGGCCGAGCAGGCCGCTATTGCCCTGGTTGTCGCCATGGCGCATGCGCCCCGCGAGCATGTAGGTCACGGTCTCGAAGCCGCGATGCGGGTGGTCGGGAAACCCGGCGAGATAATCGGCCGCATCGTCGGAGCGGAACTCGTCGAGCAGCAGGAAGGGGTCGAGCATCGGCAGCGCAGGGCCGCCGATCACGCGGTTCAGGCGCACGCCGGCACCGTCGCTTGCCGCCTGCCCGCGCACCACGCGCATCACGTTTCTGGATCCGGACATGCTGGTTCCTCCATTCAGGGGAGATCGAACACAATCACTTCGGCGCCCGCGCCCGCCTCGAGCACCAGGCGGCCGGTCTCGTTCGCCATCAGCGCATCGCCCGCGGCCAGCTGCTCGTCGTTGACGGTCAGGGCGCCGCGCGCAAGGTGCACGTAGGCGCGCCGTCCCGGCGCGATCGCAAGTTCCGCGCGCTCGGCGCCGTCGAACAGGCCGGCGAGGACGCGGGCGTCCTGGTGGATCGTCACCGACCCGTCGGCGCCGTCGGGTGAGGCCACCAGCCGCAGGCGGCCGCGCTTCTCGGCCGGCGCGAAGTGCTTCTGCTCGTAGCCGGGCGCGATGCCGCGCACGTTCGGCTCGATCCAGATCTGCAGAAAGTGCGTCTCGCCGTCCTTGGCGTGGTTGAACTCGCTGTGCTCGACGCCGCGTCCTGCGCTCATGCGTTGCACATCGCCCGGCACGATGGCGGAGCCGTTGCCCATGGAATCCTTGTGTGCGATCGCCCCCTCGAGCACGTAACTGATGATCTCCATGTCGCGGTGGCCGTGGGTGCCGAAGCCGGTGCCCGGGCGGATGCGGTCCTCGTTGATGACGCGCAGGGGGCCAAATCCCATGTGCGCCGGGTCGTGGTAGCCGGCGAAGGAAAAGCTGTGCCAGGAATCGAGCCAGCCGTGGTTTGCATGGCCGCGCTCGGCGGCCCTTCTCAAGGCAATCATTACAATCTCCGTTCGATGAACTTGAAGCGTAATTTAAGGTTGTCCGGTCGTGGTTTCCAGCGAATAATTCTGGACTGAATCATCAAATTTTATGAATACAGGAAACCCGCCATGAGCCTGCGCCTGTCCCTTGATGCGCTCGCCGCGCTCGACGCCATCGACCGCTATGGGAGCTTCGCTGCCGCCGCCAAGTCGCTGCATCGCGTGCCCTCCGCGCTGTCTTACACGGTGCAAAAGCTGGAATCGGAACTCGATCTTGCGATCTTCGACCGCAGCGCGCGGCGCGCGCGCTTCACGCCGGCGGGCCGCGAACTGCTGGAGGACGGGCGCCAGCTGCTGGCGCTTGCCGGCGACGCGGAATTCCGCGCGCGCCAGGTCGCCCGCGGCTGGGAGGTGGAACTGCGCGTGACCCTCGACATGCTGGTGCCGGCCGAGACCCTGCTCGAGCACGTCGCCGCCTTCGCTCTCGGGTTACTCGGTGCGCGAGATGAACCGGGTGCGCTTCCTCTTCTGCGTCGCGCCAGGTCATCCGCTCGCGAGCGCGCGCGAACCGCTCAAGCCCGCGCAGATCTTCGCGCACCGCGCCGTTGCAGTGGGCGACACCTCGCGCAATGCGCTGCCGAGAAGTTCAGGTTTGCTGCTCGGACAGGAAACCCTGGTGGTGCCGGATTTCGCCGCCAAGGTGGCAGCGCAACGACTCGGGCTCGGCGTCGGCTACCTGCCTGAGGCGCTTGCGCGCGACGAGTCCGCCGCCGGGCGCCTGCTCATCCGCCGCGTCGCCGAGTCGAAGCAGGAGTCCGTGCAGTACCTTGCCTGGCGCACCTCGAACCGCGGCAAGGCGCTTGCCTGGTGGATCGAACGACTCGACGCGGCCACTTGCACCCGCGCGCTTGCGCGCCAGCGCGTCACGCGCGTGCCCGGCTGAGCCTCAGGAAGGCTTTTCCGCCGACTGCTGCGCGGCGATCTCGCGGTGCACTTCGGCCATGTCGACGCTCTTCGCCTGCGCGATCACCTGCTCGAGCGCCGAGGCGGGCAGCGCGCCCGCCTGCTGGAACAGCACCACCTTTTCACGGAAGATCATCAGCGTCGGGATCGAGCGGATGTTGAACGCGCCGGCAAGCTCCTGCTCGGCGTCGGTGTCCACCTTGGCGAAGATCACGTCCGCGTGCGCGTCGGAGGCCTTCTCGAAGATCGGCGCGAAGCCCTTGCATGGGCCGCACCACGAGGCCCAGAAATCGACGAGCACCAGCGCGCCGCCGTTGACGGTTTCTTCGAAGTTCTCCTTGGTGAGGTCGATGGTGGCCATGCGGGCTCCTGCGTTGGACGGGATGGGTGGGTCAGGTGGCACTATACGATGCTTGGTCGATTCCTTTTTCCTGGCCTGACTTGAACCCGACCGGTCGTTTCGCACCCTCGCCCACCGGCCCGCTGCACTTCGGCTCGCTGGTGGCCGCGCTCGCGAGCTGGCTGGATGCGCGCGCGCAGGGCGCCCGTTGGCTGGTTCGCATCGAGGACCTCGACCCGCCGCGCGAACAGCCGGGCGCGGCCGATCGCATCCTGCGCCAGCTGGAAGCCTTCGGCCTGACCTGGGACGGCGCGGTGCTCTACCAGAGCACGCGCAGCGATCAATACCGCGATGCGCTGGCCCGGCTCACGGCGGCCGGCCTTGCCTACGCTTGCGGCTGCACGCGTCGCGAGATCGCCGATTCGGCGCTCGGCACGGCCCCGGACGGCGCCGCGATCTATCCCGGCACCTGCCGCGCGGGCCTGGCCGCGGACCGTCCCGCGCGCAGCCTGCGCCTGCGCACCACAGACGCGCCGGTGCGCTTCGAGGACCGCGTCCAGGGCGCGCTCGAGCAATCGGTCGGGCGCGCGGTGGGCGATTTCGTCCTTCGCCGCGCCGACGGCTTTGCCGCCTACCAGCTTGCCGTGGTGGTGGATGACGCTGCGCAGGGCGTCACCGACGTGGTGCGCGGCGCGGACCTGCTCGAGTCCACCGCGCGCCAGATCCTCCTGCAGCGCGCGCTCGGCCTGCCGACGCCGCGCTACGCCCACGTGCCCGCCATTGTCGATGCCACGGGCGCGAAGCTCTCCAAGCAGGCCGGCGCGCTCGCCTTCGACGAGACCTCCGCCCCCCAGCGCAGGGCCGCATTGCTCGGCCATGCGCTCGCCTGCCTCGGGCACCCGCCGCCAGCGATGCTCGAACCCGCCGAACTGCTCGACTGGGCGCGCGCGCATTGGTCCATCGGCCGCGTGCCGCGCGAACGCACGCTGCCGGCCCCGGAAGTCCTGTGAGCCCGCGCGACGCCTGCGCGGCGGCAAGACCGCCGCCGCAGCGCACAAACCCTTGCCTTGCTCATAATAAGCCAGGCAACTAATATGCCGGCATGCTTCGCGAGGATCTCACGCGGAATTTCGGTTTCCTGCTGAACGATGTCGCCCGCCTGTTGCGCACGACCTATGATCGGCGGGTGCGTTCGCTCGGGCTGACGCGCTCGCAATGGTGGGTGCTGACGCATTTGTTCCGTGCCGACGGGGTCACCCAATCCGAACTCGCCGACACGCTGGAAGTGGAGAAGCCGACGCTCGGACGCCTGCTCGACCGCCTCGAAGCCAAGGGCTGGGTGCGGCGCGAAGCCGACGCCAACGACCGGCGCGCGCGGCGCGTGCACCTGACCGAAGCGGCTGAACCGGCGCTCAGCACCATGCGCGCGATTGCCGCCGAAGTGCGTCGCGACGCGATGTCCGGCCTTTCGGCCGAAGAGCGCGAGCGCTTCGTCGACGTGCTGATCGCGGTCAAGGCCAACCTGCAGCGCCCGGAGAACGGCATGCTGCGCAACGGCGACAGGAAGCGCTAGGACCATGGCCGCCAGCGGACGCGTTGCGAAACTCCGATTCCTCGTGCGCCTGGTGCTGCTGGTCTGCGTGCCTTTGGCCGTGGTAGTCGTGGCGCTGGGCTGGTATGCGCGCAGCGGTCGGGTCGTCGAAACCGACAACGCCTACGTCAAATCGCACATCGTCGCGGTGAGCGCGGACGTCGCCGGCCGGGTGGTCGAAGTCGGCGTGCGCGACAACCAGAGAATCGCCGCCGGGACGCCGCTTTTCCGCATCGATCCGACCCCCTTCGCGCTCGAGGTCGAGCGCGCCGAGGCGCAGATGGCCGTGGTGCGCACCGAGGTCGAGTCGCTGCGCGCCGAGCACCGCATCGCGCAGGCCGAGGCGCAGGAGGCCGAGGAACGCATTGCCTTCCTGCGCCGCCAGCTGGAGCGCCAGCAGCGCATGAAGGAGCGCGGCATGAGCCGCGAGGACCAGTTCGACGAGGCCCGCTCCAACCTCGAGACCGCCGAACGCAGGCTGCAGGCGATCCGCGAGCGCGCCGCGCGCGTGATCGCCGGCCTGGGCGGCGACCTGAAGGTGCCGGCCGAGCGGCATCCGCGCTACCAGCAGGCGCTCACCGCGCGCGACACCGCGCGCCTGGACGTGACGCGCACCCGTGTCCTCGCCCCGTCTGCCGGGGTGGTGAGCAACATGCGGCTGCAGCCCGGCGAGCACGTGGCTAAGGGCGTGCCGATCTTCAGCATCGTCGAGGCGGGCGAACCCTGGATCGAGGCGAACTTCAAGGAAACGCAGCTCACCAATGTGCGCGTGGGGCAGGCCGCCACGGTGGTCGCGGATGCCTTCCCGGACCATGTCTGGCGCGCGCGCATCCGCACCATCGCCCCGGCCACCGGCGCCGAGTTCGCCGTGCTGCCGCCGCAGAATGCCACGGGCAACTGGGTCAAGGTGGTGCAGCGCGTGCCGGTGCACATCGACGTCGAGTTCGGTCCCGGCGACCCGCCCCTGCGCGCCGGAATGACGGTCACCGTGAGCGTCGACACCGGGCATGCGCGCGGCCTGCCAAAGCCGCTCGAGCGCCTGATCGACTCCGGCGCCGTGCCCGCCTTCGTGCGCAACTGGCTGCGCCCGCCGTCGGCCACGCCCGCGCCGCAGGCAGGGTTGTCCGCGACGCGCGGTTCGCGCTAGGCGCCGCGCCCCTCGAGGGTGCCGAGTTGCGCCCCGGCGAGGCGCTCCAGTTCCCTTGCCACCACCGTCTGGTCCAGGGCGCCGTGCCCGGCGGCGCGCGCCGCGTTGTAGAGCTGCAGCGCGGCGGCCGCGAGGAAGGCGGGAGATTGCGCCGCGGTCGCGGTTTCGACGAACAGCCGCAGGTCCTTGAACATCAGGTCGAGCGCGAAGCCGGGTTCGAACCGGCCGGAGAGCGCCTGCCGGTCGAGGTGGTTCTCGAGGATCCAGCTGCGACCGGAACTCGCCTCGAGGATCGAGAACATCGTCTCCAGCCCGAGCCCGCACTTGCGCCCGACGAGCAAGGCCTCCAGCGCCGCCACCGTGTGCGCCGCCACCAGCGACTGGTTCACGAGCTTTGCCGCCTGGCCGGCGCCGGACGCGCCGCAATGCACGATTTTCGCGCCGACGGAACCGAGCACCGGGCGCGCGCGCTCCAGCGCCGCGGCCTCGCCGCCCACCATGATGGTGAGCGTCGCCGCCGCCGCGCCGGCGGGTCCGCCGCTCACGGGGCAGTCGAGAAAAGCACTGCCCTGTGCCCGCGCAGCCGCCTCCACGCGCCGCGCGGTTCCGGGATCCACCGTGCTCAGGTCGCAGTGCACGGTGCCCCTTGCAAGATGGGGACGCAAGGCATCGGCGACCGCTTCGAGCGCCGGGCCGTCCGGCAGGCTGGAGAGCACCACCTGCGCATGCCGGGCGAGCGCGGGAAGATCGGCCGCGAGGCCGGCGCCCGCGGCACGCGCCGCCTCGCGCGCCGGCGCGCTCGCATCGAACGCGAGCACAGCGTGCTTTGCCTTGACCAGGTTCGCGCACATGCGCGAGCCCATGATGCCGGTGCCCACCAATCCAACCCGTATCACCATCACGCGCGCTCCCTTGCAATCCCGAAGATAGAATTCGTCGTGCCCCACCAGGAGGCAAGGCCGTGAAGATTACCCGCGTCGAAGCCATTCCGCTGTCCATTCCGTTCACCTACGGCGCCCAGGCGATGACGCTCGGCACCGGCGCCTCGTGGAAGGCGCTCGATTTCTGCCTGGTGCGCGTCGAGACCGATGCCGGCCTTGTCGGCTGGGGCGATGCATTCGCCTACTCCTGCCGCCGCGCCACGGTGGCGATGGTGGAAGACATGGTGGCGCCGATCGCCCTCGGCCATGACGCCAGCGACATCGGCGGCCTGCACGCGAAACTGCAGCAGAAGCTGCACCTGTTCGGTCGCTACGGCATCACCGCCTTTGCCATCTCCGGCCTCGACATCGCGCTTTGGGACATCGTCGGCAAGGCCGCGAACCTGCCGCTCCACCGGCTGATCGGCGGCGCGCGCCGCATGCAACTCGCCTGCTACGCCAGCCTGCTGCGCTATTCCGAGCCGAGGCTGGTCGGCGAGTACAGCGCACGCGCGCGCGACGAAGGCCACGCCGCGATCAAGCTGCACGAGATCACCGACGAAGCCGTCGCGGCGGCACGCGCGGCGCTCGGCGCGGGCGTGCCGCTCGCGGTGGACGTGAACTGCGAATGGCGGCCGCTGGAGGCGATCGCCATGGGCCGGCGCTTCGCCGCGCACGATCTGGCCTGGTTCGAGGAGCCGGTGTTCCCGCCCGAGGACTGGGCGGCGCTGCGCACGGTCGGCGAGGCCTGCAGCATGCCGCTCGCCGCGGGCGAGAACGCCTGTTTCGCGGTGCAGTTCGAGGCGATGTTTGCGGCGCGTGCGGTGAGCATCGCGCAGCCCTCGGTCACCAAGGTCGGCGGCGTCACCGAGTTCCTCAAGGTGATGGCGCTGGCGCAGACCCACAATGTGCGCATCGCGCCGCATTCGCCGTATTTCGGCCCCGGGGCGCTCGCCACCCTGCACCTGCTCGCGGCCTGCGACCAGGAGGCCTGGTTCGAATATTTCTACCTGTGGCCGGAGGCGAAGCTCTATCCGGGCGCGCTCGACCCGGTCGACGGCGTCGTCCGCGTGCCGACCGGTCCGGGACTGGGCGCGGAACCCGACCCCGAGGTGATTCGCAGGTATCGCGTGGCCTGAGCGCCGAACCGTTCAGGGCGCGAGGCCGATCACCGCGCGCACGCCGTCGCGCAACGCCGCCCGCTCGAACGGCTTGGTGATGTAGCCGTCGGCCCCGAGCGCCAGTCCGCGCATCACGCTTTCGCGCAACGCGTCCGCGGTCAGCATGATTACCGGCACTGTTTTCAGCGCCGGATGGGCCTTGAGGCGTTGCAGCACGTCGAAGCCGTTGATGTCGGGCAGGCCGACATCGAGGATCACCAGGTCCGGGGCCGGTTTCGCGCGCAGGCGCGCGAGGATGCCGTCGCGGTCCTGCGCCTGGGCCACGACAAAGCCTTCGCCCTCGAGCAGGCGGCTGACGAGCGCGCGCATGTCCGGATCATCCTCGACCACCAGGGCCTGGAGGCCCGCGGCCGACTGCGCCGCGTGGGGCTTCACGGCCTGCCGCGCGATGCTGACGTAATAGCCGCTGCGCTCGAGTTGCGGGGCGCCCTCGGCCGATTCCCGGTCCGCGCTCGCCTGTGCGGCGGGCGCGGGCTCGGCCGGGGCGTCCGATTCAAAGAACGCGCTGAAGTCCAGGCCGTCGGTTTCGGCGATCGTCGCGGCGCGAATCAGGCGGGCGGCAAGCAGCGAGCGCAGCACGTTGCGCACCGCACCCGCGTCCAGGTGCGTCGCCCGTGCCTCGAGATCGCCGACCGTCGCCTTGCCGTCGAGCAACACCAGCATCGCAAGGGCTTCAGGCGGCAATCGCGTCGAGCCACCGCGGATCTGGGCGGTCCCGGCATCGGTGACGATGAAGACGTCGGCGGGATAGACCGGAATCTCGGCCCGGTTCTCGCTCGAAAAGACAGATACGAACTCGTCTTTCGCCATGGCGTACCGCTGCAGTGCCAACGTGGCGAGGAGTGTACACCTGCATCGCTCGGGGAATTGCCTCGTCCGCCCCCGGCGGAACGCAGGGCGCTCAGCAGTGCTTTCGCACGTGGACCTCGAGCGCCTCCAGCCGCCGATCCCGAATGCCGAGCTGGCGCAGGTGCTCGACGGTGTCGAACAGGTAATCGCAGCAGCGCCCCATCGGGCCGGCGCCCGTGGCAAGGTAGCGCACGATCGCCGCATCTTCGAGGCCTGGCACGTAGCGCTCATGGGTCCGGTTGGCGGCAAAGGCGATCGCCGGTTCCGGGCCCTCCGGCGTCATCGCGCGCACCCATTCCGGACGGTAAGCCATGGTGAACATCTCGCGCCGCCAGATGACGTCCAGTTCCGTGAACGCCGCGTCCTCCGCAAGTCGATAGACCACGCCGGTGCAGCTGCCGCCGGACTCCAGCGACAGCATCAGCCCCGGGCGTTGCGGACTGCCGCGGCCGGCCCGGGCCCACAGGCAGAACTGCCGGTGATAGCCGTGAACGCGCGCGATGCGCCGCTCGACGAAGTGGAACGCCGGGTTCCAGATCAGCGAGCCATAGGCGAACACCCAGACGCGCCCGGGCTTCGGCGCGCGCTCGAGGATGGCGCTCACCTGCGTGCGGCGCTCCTCTTCGCTCATCAGGCGCACCTCCGGACCCAGCACCGCGCGCACCGAGGCGTGCAGGGTGCCGTCGAGGATGGTCTCGCGCGTGAGTTTCACGCCTGCCCGGCCCGTGCGCCGATCAGTCCGAGAGCTTGCGCAGCACGTGGCGCCGGTTGCGCGTGTAGGGTCGGACCTCGGCGGGCCAGCGGCCGGCGTCCACCGCCTTCGCCCAGGCCTCGCTCGTCAGCACCTCCGCGGACTCGAGCTCGTAGAAAGCGCTGTATTTCGGCTCGCCCTCCGCCACCATGGTCTTCACCTCGCCGGCGATGAACATCTTCAGCGGGGTGAGCGTCGCGCGTCGCGCCGAGACCACGCCCGGCACCTTGAGGATGAGCGGGATGTGCTCGGTGTCGTACACCTCGTTGAAGATCGCTTCCTTGTCCGGCTGGACGTCCATGCTGGCGGTAAACATGTACTTCGCGCGGTTGGCCATGGTCGCCCCTAGCGCTTGAGCGGGAAGAAGTCGACCGGATTCATCAGCCGGTTCTCCTGGGAATCGAGCGCGCCGAGCTTTGCGCTCTCCACCGTGTAGGCGATCCAGTCGGCGTCGGCCCACATTGCGGCGCGCCTGGTCTCGCGATCGCCCGCATTCTCGTAGACCCAGATGTGGATGTACTGGTTGACGTTGCCGGTCTCGGTCGTCAGGTAGGCGAGCGGCTGGCCGAGGTGGCGTGTCTGCGGCGCCTTGCCCATTTTCTCGTAGAGCGCGAGGTGCTTCTTGATGGTGCCGGGACGGCAGGTATAGGTGCGTACGTCGAGCAGCATGGGTCTCTCCTTGGTGTGAAATGCCGGACCGTTCGAAGTCTACCGCGTCGGCGACGCGGGCTAGAATCATGCGGTCGAAACAGGAGGAGTCCGGCAATGAAAGGCGTCGTGTTTCTCGGAGAGCGTGAACTGGCCCTGCAGGACTTCCCCGATCCGACCCCGGGGCCGGGCGAGGTGGTGCTGGAAATGAAGGCCTCCGGGATGTGCGGCAGCGACCTGCATGCCTACCGCGCCTCGCGCGCCGGCGGCGGCATGGCCTCGAGCCTCGGCCTTGGCGGCAAGGGCGGCCCGGTGATCGGCGGCCACGAACCCTGCGGCGTGGTGGCCGCGCGGGGCGCAGGCGTGCCCGAGGCGCTGGCGCCGATCGGCGCGCGGATGATGGACCACCATTACAGCGGCTGCGGCGTGTGCGGCCATTGCCGCGTGGGCTGGTCGCAGCTGTGCGGCAAGGGCATCACCGTCTACGGCGTCACCGGCCACGGCGGGCACGCAAAGTACTTCAAGGCGCCGGCAAGCACCCTGGTGCCGCTGCCGGACGAACTCAGCTTCGAGGAAGGCGCCTCGGTCTCCTGCGGCACCGGCACCGCCTACGGCGCGCTGCGGCGCATGGATACCTGCGGCCGGCATACGCTGGCCGTCTTCGGGCAGGGACCGGTGGGCCTCTCGGCCACGATGCTCGGCGCGGCCATGGGCGCGCGCGTCATCGCCATCGACGTCGGCCCGGAGCGCCTCGCGCTGGCAAAGGATTTCGGCGCCGACGCGGTGATCGACTCGCGCAGCACCGACCCGGTCGCGGCGCTCAAGGACCTGACGCGCGGCGAAGGCGTCGACCTGGCGCTCGATTGCAGCGGCGCCTCGGCCGCGCGGCTCGCCGCGGTGCACAGCGCGAAGGTCTGGGGCACGGTGTGCTTCGTCGGCGAGGGCGGCAACGTGACGCTGGAAGTCAGCCCCGACATCCTCAGGAAGCAGCTCACCATCATCGGTTCGTGGACCTTCTCGGCCATGGGACAGGGCGAGTGCGCGCGCTTCGTCGCCGACCGGAAGATTCCGCTGGGCAAGCTGATCACCCAGCGCTGGAAGCTCGAGCAGGCCGCCGAGGCCTACAAGCTCTTCGACACCCAGACCACCGGCAAGGGGGTGTTCGTGTTTTGAGGCGCCGGGCGCCGGCGGCGCTACTCGCGCGGGGGCGCCAGGTCGCGCGGCCTGCGCGGCGGGCGGCACCACACGCCCGAGAGGTCGGGGTCCAGCCAGGAGACCCCGATCGCCCAGATCCCGCCGACCAGCGCGCAGACGCCGAACCAGAACGCCCGCTCGCGTGCGACCGCGCCCACGGTTTCGTCGGCGCCGAAGACCGCGTAGGCGCCGATGGCGAGAAAGCCGACGCCAAGCGCCGTGCCGAGCAGCCGGGTCGCCAGTCCGTTGCGATGCAGGCGCACGGCTTTCAGCGTCCGCGCGCCGGCACGATCACCGATACCAGCGATGCCATGACCAGCGCAAAGGCCACGAACTCGGTGGCGCTCGGCCGCTCGCCGAGGAACAACATGCCGCTCGCCACGCCCACCATGGGCGTGAGCAGCATGGACAGCGAAAACGCGGTCACGGAAAGCTCGGTGACCAGCCTGATCCAGGCCCAGTGCGCCCAGGCAAACGCCACGAGCACGTTGTACGCGATGCCGAACCAGGCGGCGCCGCTGATGACGAGGAGCGCTGCCGGGTCGTCGAAGACCATCGCGCAAAGCAGGATCGGGACGCCGCCGAGCAGCATGATCCAGGCAGTGTATGCCCCGGGCGGCATGTCCACCGGATAGCGCTTCTGCAGCACGGTGGCCAGGGCCCAGCCGACGGCGGCGGCCAGCACCAGCAGCGATCCCAGCGGCGCGGCGCCAAGGTTGGCGATGCCCTCGCCGAGCAACAGCGCGAGCCCGCCCATGCCGAGCGCGAGTCCGGCGATCTTGCGCCCGGTGAGACGTTCGCCGAGCACCCAGACCGAGAGCGGGATCGCCCAGGCCGGCATGGTGTAGGCGAGGATCGCCGCGCGGCTCGAGGGCACCATCGAGACGCCGAAGGCGATCAGCAGGTTCCATAGGGTGATCGAGACGAGCGCAAGGCCGACGAGGCGCAGGCGCTGCCCCCTGGGCACGACCAGGGACTGCCCGTTCGCGCGCATCACGAGCATCAGGATGCCGCCGCCGACGAACAGGCAGAGCACCCGGAAGGTGAACGGCGAGACCTCGCTCAGGGCGAGTTTCATCGCCGTCCAGTTGAAGCCCCACGCAAACGTCAGGCCTGCGAGCAGGCCCCAGAGGCGCACCGGGACATGCTCGGCGGGCGTCACGTGCATCGGACCCTCAGGGCTGCCCCTCCGGGAACGCGCGCGGCGCGCCTCCGAGCCAGGCGCGGCCATGCGCGTAGAGCGCCTGCACCACCGGCCCCTTCAGTTGCGGCAGGTCGAGCTTGATGGTGAAGCCGTTCTTCGTCTGCAGGTAGGCGAGGTGCCGATAGCCCTCGGGAAAGCGCGCGAGCAGGTCTGCCTCGAGCTTCGGGTGGGCCGAGGGGTCGACCGGATCCATGCGATCCTTCTCGTAGATCGGCTGGCGCCGCACGATGCCCCAGCGTCCGGCACGCTTCTCGAAGAAATCGTAGAAGCGCCCGGTGCAGACCACGTCGACCATCACGCCGTCGACCGCGGCGCGCTGGTTGATCGTCATCTTGGTCTGCGCCACGGCGCGCACGCCCGCGAGGTCGACGCTGGTGCCGCCGAGGAAGTGCAGGATGCTCACCCCCTTGTCGTAGCCGGCTTTGCTCACCTCGATGAACTTCGCCGCCGGCCCCTGGAACCAGGTGGCCGTCATCCAGCCGTCCTCGTGCCAGACCGTGGCGAAGCGGTCCCAGTCGCCGGCGTCGCGCCACAGCGCCCAGTTCTGCACCACCTCGGCAATCTCGCTGCGCGTTCGCAGGGCATCCGTAGTCATCGCCGAATGATGCCCGCAATCGAATGCCACCGCCCGGCGACATCGGGGCCCTGCGAAGGCACCGCGATCAGGGGCGGCCCTGGCATCCGTCGCCCCGGCGTTTCAAACGGAAATGCAGCCTGAACAAGGACTTGCGCCGGGTTATATTGCGGTACATCAAAATAAAATGCTGCTATGCACCAAAACCTTGACTTTCATATATTTACCCTTATAATGACTTCTGCTGCATCGCAACATTGATGCTTAACCAGCCCCCCTCACCATTCTAGGAGTTCACCATGTACGTTACACCCGAGCAGATCCAGGCGGCCGGCAAGGCCAATGTCGACACCCTCCTCGCCGTTGCGAACACCCAGTTCGCCGCGTTCGAGAAGTTTGCCAGCCTCAACGCGAGTGCCGTGAAGGCGGCGTTCG